>NZ_JBIUCB010000003.1:0-168015 GCF_044593455.1 Kitasatospora sp. NPDC051984 | reverse complement strand
GGGGGGCCGCGCGCGCGCGGCCCCCCCCCCCGGGGCCCCGCGCCCCCCCCCCCCCGCCCGCCCCCCCCCCCCCCCCCCCCCCCCCCCCCCCGCCCCCGGCGCCCCCCCCCCCCCCCCCCCCCCCCCCCCCCCCCCCCGCGGCCGTGCGTGCTCCTACCTCGGACGGATCGTCGGTTCGCGGAGGCTGGCATAGTCTGCCGCCAGAGGGGTGATCCTCCTTCGGGGATCCGTGGGGCCGGGGGGAACCGGGCCCGCGTGGGGCTATCGGAAGTGAAGATATGGCGTCCGGAACAGTCGTATCGTCGTCTCCTGTCCGGCTGAGCGGGGAAGACGGCAGCCCGCCGGCCGGCCGGCGCGTGATCAACTGGCCGGCGCTGCTGCCGTGGGGGCTGGCCGCCGGGTTCTTCGCGTTCTACGCGGTGTTCTGCCTGCGGCGCCACGGGCTGCTGCTGACCACCGGCTACGACCTGGGGATATTCGAACAGGCGGTGCGCAGCTACGCGCACTTCGAGCTGCCGGTCACCCCGCTGAAGGGGAACGGTTTCAACCTGCTCGGCGACCACTTCTCGCCGATCCTGCTGGCGCTGGTGCCGTTCTACCTGGTGTGGCCGGCCGCCGAGACGCTGCTGCTCGGGCAGGCCGCCCTGCTGGCGCTGGCCGTGGTGCCGATCTCCCGTTGGGCGCAGCGGGAGTTGGGCCGTGCGGCGGCCGTGGCGGTGGCGCTCGGGTACGGGCTCTCCTGGGGCGTCGGCTCGACGATCGGCTTCGACTTCCACGAGGTGGCCTTCGCGGCGCCGCTGCTGGCGTTCTCGGTGGTCGCGCTGGCGGAGCGGCGCTGGGTGGCCGCGGTCGCCTGGGCGGCGCCGCTCTGCCTGGTGAAGGAGGACCTCGGCCTCACCGTCGCCGTCATCGGCGGCTACGTCGCCTGGCGCGGGCCGCGTCGGCTCGGGTTGGTGACGGCGGTGTCCGGCGTGCTGGCCAGCGTGGTGGAACTGCTGGTGCTGCTGCCGGCGATGAGCCCCAGTCACGCCTACAACTACTGGGACAACCTGGAGAGCCGGCCCGGCACCGAACCGAGCCTGGTGGAGCGGCTGTTGTCGATTCCCGGGCACCTGGTGACCGCCACCGTCGAGGGGCGGTTGCTGTTCTTCCTGCTGGTCCCGACGCTGCTGCTGGCGCTGCGCTCGCCGCTGTTCCTGGTCGCCGTCCCGACGCTGGGCTGGCGGCTGCTCAGCAAGAACCCGATGTACTGGGGCACCCAGTACCACTACAGCGTGGTGCTGATGCCGATCGTGTTCGTGGCGTTCGTCGATGTGCTGATCCGGTTGCGGGCCGCGAAGCCGCACTGGGGGCGCTGGGCGACGGCGCCGTTCCTGGCCGGCAGCGTGGTGGTGACCGGGGTGCTGTTCCCGTTCTTCCCGATGGCGCAGGTGACCGACGCGGGCTTCTACCGGGACTCCGCGCACGTGCGGACGGTGCAGTCGGTGCTGGCCGACATACCGTCCGGGGCGCGGGTGGCGGCCGGCAACCGGCTGGTGCCCCAACTGACCGGCCGCTGCACGGTGTTCGAGTTCGGCTGGCCGAAGGACTGGCGGACCGCGGACTGGGTGGTGCTGGACACCCGCAACCCGATGGGGTGGCCGCTGAACGGGGATCAGGAGGCCGCGGAGATAGCGAAGCTGCGCACGGAGGGCTTCTGGACGGTGCGCGAGGAGGAGGGCGTCCTGCTGCTGCGCGGGCCGGTCGCCGAGTAGTACGCGAGAACGCGAGAGGGCCCGCCCACCGATCGGTGCGCGGGCCCTTCCGTGTGCCAGGGGGCGGAGGCTCAGGCCTCGTCGGCCGGGCCGTCCTCGCCGTCGGCGGGCTTCTCGTCCTCGACCTGCTCCTGCAGGCCCAGGCGCTCGACCATCCACTGCTCGAAACCGACCGCGGCCTGCGTCCAGTTGGCGGTGGTGCCGACGAAGTACTCCAGGCTGACGCCGTTGCCGACGATCATCTGGGACTCGCCGATCAGGCGGACCACGCCGTCCTCGTGAGTGTGGGTGTAGACCTTGGGCCACAGGGTCTCGCGGTTCCACTCGTCGATCAGGTCGAGGATCTCGCCCTTCTTCTCCAGCGGGAACGCGCGGTCGTAGAAGGCGCGGACCGCGAACAGCTCCTTGTGGTCGCCGCGGAACATGTAGTAGACGCGGAAGTTCTCCCAGGGGGCGGTGAGGTCGCCCTCCTCGTCCACCACGTGCTTGAGCTGCATCTGGTCGAGCAGCTGGGCGACCAGGTTCTGGTCCGGGACGATCACCGGCGGCGGCCCGGCCGGAGCGCCACCGGGCTGTCCGCCCTGCGGCGGCTGCGGCAGGCCGAAGGACGGGATGGACGACGGGTCGATGCTCACGGGGGTGTCCCTTTCACGGTGCACAAGGTCGGCTGCCGATAGGGGGCCGCCTTCTCATGTTCCCATCCTGCCTCATTCGTGGCTCCCGGCACAGAGTGACCTCGGGGGGTGTTCCTGCCTGGTCCCGGGCGGTGCGCACACGCCGACGGGCGGAGCCCGCAGGGGCTCCGCCCGTCGGAGGGGCAGCGCTACTTCACCTGGTCACTTCACCAGCGAGGGCTTCGGGCCGACGCTGAGCCGGTCGTTCGCCTCGTCCCGGTCGACCAGGACGGTGTCCCCGTCCAGGACCCGGCCGGAGAGGATCTCCTTGGCCAGCTGGTCGCCGATCGCGGACTGCACCAGGCGGCGCAGCGGGCGGGCGCCGTACGCCGGGTCGTAGCCGGTGAGCGACAGCCAGTCGCGGGCGGCCGGGGTGACGTCCAGGGTGAGCCGGCGCTCGTGCAGGCGGCGGGCCAGCGCGGCGACCTGGAGGTCGACGATCCGGCTGAGCTCGGTGGTGCTCAGCGGGTCGAAGACCACGATGTCGTCCAGCCGGTTGAGGAACTCCGGCTTGAACGCCTGCCGGACGGTCTCCAGCACCAGTTCCTTCTTCCGCTCCTCCGGGGTGGTCGGGTCGACCAGGTAGGCCGAGCCGAGGTTGGAGGTGAGGATCAGGATGGTGTTGCGGAAGTCGACCGTGCGGCCCTGGCCGTCGGTGAGGCGGCCGTCGTCCAGCACCTGGAGCAGGACGTCGAACACCTCGGGGTGGGCCTTCTCCACCTCGTCCAGCAGCACCACGCTGTAGGGGCGGCGGCGGACCGCCTCGGTGAGCTGGCCGCCCTCCTCGTAGCCGACGTATCCGGGCGGGGCGCCGACCAGGCGGGAGACGGAGTGCTTCTCGCCGTACTCGCTCATGTCGATCCGGACCATCGCCCGCTCGTCGTCGAACAGGAAGTCGGCGAGCGCCTTGGCCAGTTCGGTCTTGCCGACGCCGGTCGGGCCGAGGAACAGGAACGAGCCGGTCGGGCGGTCCGGGTCGGCGATGCCGGAGCGGGTGCGGCGAACCGCGTCGGACACCGCCTGGACGGCCTCCCGCTGGCCGATCAGGCGCTTGCCCAACTCGTCCTCCATGCGCAGGAGTTTGGCGCTCTCGCCCTCCAGCAGCCGGCCGGCCGGGATGCCCGTCCAGGAGGAGACCACGTCTGCCACGTCGTCCGGGCCGACCTGCTCCTTGACCATGGTGGTGTTCGGCTCGTCCGCCGCGCGCTCCTGGGCCTCCGTCAACTCGCGCTCGGCGGCCGGGATTTCGGCGTACATCAGCTTGGAGGCGCGCTCGAAGTCGCCGTCCCGCTGGGCGCGGTCGAGGGCGCCGCGCAGGTCGTCGAGGCGCTCCTTGAGCTCGCCGACCCGGTTCAGGGACTTCTTCTCCTGCTCCCAGCGGGCGTTGAGGGTGCTGAGCTGCTCCTGCTTGTCGGCCAGATCGCGGCGGAGCCGGCCGAGGCGCTCGACGGAGGCCGGGTCGGACTCGTTCTCCAGCGCCAGCTCCTCCATCCGCAACCGGTCCACGGCGCGCTGGAGTTCGTCGATCTCGACCGGGGAGGAGTCGATCTCCATCCGCAGCCGGGACGCCGACTCGTCGACCAGGTCGATCGCCTTGTCGGGCAGGAAGCGGGAGGTGATGTACCGGTTGGACAGGGTGGCGGCGGCGACCAGCGCGGCGTCGGTGATCTCCACCTTGTGGTGCGCCTCGTAACGGCCCTTGAGGCCGCGCAGGATGGCGATGGTGTCCTCGACGGTGGGCTCGCCGACCAGCACCTGCTGGAATCGGCGCTCCAGGGCCGGGTCCTTCTCGATCCGCTCGCGGTACTCGTCCAGCGTGGTGGCGCCGACCATGCGCAGCTCGCCGCGGGCCAGCATCGGCTTGAGCATGTTGCCGGCGTCCATCGAGGAGTCGCCGCCGGCGCCCGCGCCGACCATGGTGTGCAGCTCGTCGATGAAGGTGATGACCTGGCCGTCGGAGTCTTTGATGTCGTTCAGGACGGCCTTCAGCCGCTCCTCGAACTCGCCGCGGAACTTCGCGCCGGCCACCATCGCCGCCAGGTCGAGCGCGACCAGGCGCTTGCCGCGCAGCGACTCCGGCACGTCACCGGCGACGATGCGCTGGGCCAGGCCCTCGACGACGGCGGTCTTGCCGACGCCGGGCTCGCCGATCAGCACCGGGTTGTTCTTGGTGCGGCGGGAGAGCACCTGCACCACCCGGCGGATCTCCTGGTCGCGGCCGATCACCGGGTCGAGCTTGCCGTCCCGGGCGGCCTGGGTCAGATCCGAGCCGTACTTCTCCAGCGCCTTGTAGGTGCCCTCCGGGTCCGGCGAGGTGACCCGGGCGCTGCCCCGGACGTCCTTGAACGCGGCGAGCAGGGCCTTCGGGGTGGCGCCGTGCTGCTTCAGCAGCTCGGCCACCGGACCGCCCTCGGCGGCGAGGCCGACCAGCAGGTGCTCGGTGGAGACGTACTGGTCGTCCAGATCGGCGGCGCGCTTGCCGGCCTCCTCCAGCACCGCGAGGGTGTCCCGGGCGAGCTGGGGGGCGGCCACCGTGGAGCCCTGGGCGGCGGGCAGCGCGGCGGCCTGCCGGCGGGCCTCGGTGGCGATCGGCGCCGCGTCCGCCGCGACGGCCTTGAGCAGCGGGCGGGCCAGGCCCTCCGGCTGGTCGAGCAGCGCCAGCAGGATGTGCACCGGCTTGACGTCGGGGTTCCCCGCGGCGCCGGCCTGGCGGATGGCGGAGGACAGGGCCTCCTGCGTCTTGCTGGTGAACTTACTGGCGTCCACTGCGGGCATACCCCTCTCGTCTTCGGGTCATCTGGCTCGTGACCAAGTCTGCTGACTACAGCATGCACTAAGTTGAGTCTATTCCGCTCAACTTTTTTTGAGACCCTGCGGCGACTGCCCCCCGCGGGTCAGCCCGAGCAGCAGCCGGGCCGGGCCGGCCGGGCGCTGACCGGCCGGCCAGACCGCGCGCAGCGGGCGCTGGAGCTCCAGCCCGGCCAGCGGGACGGCGACCAGCCGGCGGGTGGCCAGCTCCTCGGTGACGGCCAGCTCGCTCAGGCAGACCGGGCCCGCGCCGGTCATCGCGGCGGCCTTCAGCGCCGTCGAGGAGGCCAGCTCCAGCCGGGGCGCGGCCGGCCCGCCGTACGGGGCGAGCGCCTCCTCCAGCACCTCCCGGGTGCCGGAGCCGACCTCGCGCAGCACCAGCGGGGTGGCGGCCAGTTCGGGTCCGGTGACGGGGGTGCGGCGGCGGGCCCAGCGGTGCTCGGGGGAGACCACCACCACCAGCCGGTCCGTGGCGACCACGGCGCCGGACAGGCCGGGCGGGGTGGAGGTGCCCTCGACGAAGCCGAGGTCGGCCTCCCCGGCCAGCACCCGGGCGGCGACGTCCGCGGAGTTCGCGGTGCGCAGGGTGACGGCCGTGCCCGGGCTGGCCTCGCTCAGCGCCAGCAGCCAGCCAGGCATCAGGTATTCGGCGACAGTCAGGCTGGCCAGCACCCGCAGCCGGGCGTCCCGGCGTTCGCGCAGCGCGTCGATCCCGGCGTCCAGCGCCTGGGCGGCCTCCACCACCTGCCGGGCCCACTCGACCACCAGCCGGCCCGCCTCGGTGGGCCGGGAGCCGCGCGGGGAGCGCTCCAGCAGCGCGACCCCGATCTGCCGCTCCATCCCCTTGATCCGGGCGCTGGCGGCGGGCTGGCTGACGCCCAGTTCGGCCGCGGCCCGGCCGACGCTGCCCAGCCGGGCCACCGCGAGCAGCAGCTCCAGGGCGCCGAGTTCCGGGACGTGCGGGGAGAGAGCCATAGGTCCAGGCTATGTCCTCATAGCGGAGCCCCCGCTACCGCCGCCCCGGCCGCGCGGGGACGGTGGTGCCATGGCAACCCTCCTCGCGCCGCAGACCCGCCCGCACACCCCGAGCCTGCCCAGGCTGTCCCGGCTCGGACCCAACTGGTACGCCGCCGTGATGGGCACCGCGATCCTCGGCAACGGTGCCGCCGCGCTGCCGGTCGACCTGCCGGGCCGGCTGGTCCTCGCCGAGGCGGTGTGGACGCTGTCGCTGCTGCTGCTCGCCGTCCTGCTGGCGGCCCGCGCCGTGCACCTGGTGCGCCACCGCGAGCAGGCCCGCCGCACCCTCCTGGAGGAGCCGGCCGCCGCCGTGTTCTACGGCTGCCCGCCGATGGCGCTGCTGGCCGTCGGCTACGGCGCGCTGGCGGTCGGCGGGCCGGTGATCGGCGAGCGGGCCGGGCTGGCGCTGGACGTACTGCTGTGGAGCGCCGGGACGCTGTACGCGCTCGTGGTCGCGGCCGGACTGCCGTACCTGATGATCACCCGGCACCGGCTGTCCGCGCTGGAGGCCAACCCGACCTGGCTGCTGCCGGTGGTCGCCCCGATGGTGGCCGCCGCGCTCGGGCCCGCGCTGGTGCCGCACCTGCCGGAGGGGACGGCCCGGCAGGCGCTGCTGTACGGGTGCGTGGCGATGTTCGGGGCCAGTCTGCTGGCCACCCTGGCGCTGCTGCCGGTGGTGTTCGGCGGCCTGGTGCACAGCAAGCTGCCCGCGGTGGTGCTCACCCCGTCGCTGTTCCTGGTGCTCGGCCCGCTCGGCCAGTCCACCACCGCCGTGAACCAGTTCGCCGACGCGGTGCCGTTCGCGCTGCCGGGCGCCGGGCACCAGGGGGCGGCGGTGGCGCGCGGCCTGGCGGAGGTCTACGGCGTCGCGGTGATGGGGTTCGCGCTGCTGTGGCTGGCCGTGGCGCTGGTCGCCAACCTGCGGGCGCTGCGTGCCGGGATGCCGTTCGCGATGACCTGGTGGGCGTTCACCTTCCCGGTCGGCACGCTCGTCACCGGCTCGGCCGCGCTGTCCCGGCACACCGGCTTCGGCGGCTTCACCGGGCTGGGCGTCGCGCTGTGGCTGCTGCTCTTCACCGCCTGGGCGGTGGCCTCGGCCCGCACCCTGGCCGGTCTGAAGGCCGGACGGCTCCTCTAGCCCCCTCTAGCCCTTATCGGGACCGGGTGAGTCGCGTGCGGGCGATTCCGGATCGGTGGATTCGGCGAAGGATTGTCGAATTCTCGGAGACACCAGTGACATTTCCGTGCCGCGCGACGCTACCGCCCCGGCGGACCGCCGGAGAGGGACGAATGCCTGCTCGGAGAGGGGGGCAATGCCGAAAAATCGAGGATTCCGGTCACTCGATCGAGTGGTTTGCTGCAGGTTCCTGCACTTGCGGGAACCTGCAGCCGGAGAGCACTTGTTCGGCGTTCCCCGCGCTGTGAGGGTGGAGTCACGTCAAGTCGTCCCGGGCCGCCGCAGCCCGAGTCGGCGACTTGCTCTTCGTGTGGGGGCGACAGGTGCGTTCGTATCTGCGCAACGGGGGGAAGAGCACCGGTCCGGACGCCACGTGTGGTGGTGGCCGAGGGACCGGGATCGGTGAGGCGTTGCTGCTCCGCCTCGCCGAAAGCGCCTTGACGCTTGGCGTGACACGAGCGGGTCCTCCGGGGTCCGGGTGCCTGTGGCGCCCGCCCCCGGGGGACGCGCCCGTCTGCGGGGACTCCCGCCGTCGAGCCGGACGGCCCTGCTGAGATCATCATCCGCAACGGAGGAAGACGGCAGGAGAGCTCGACGTGGCTGCGGACCACCCGAAGTCCGATCCGGACGACACACTCCCCGAGGACGACGCCTCCCGGCTGTACCTCGCCATCCTGGCCGCCGGCGGTCGGATCCCGCTCGACCATCCGGAACTGCCCGGCTCCGACTTCACCCCCGAACGCCAACGCGCCCTGCTGGAGCAGCTGGTGGCCATCGGACTGGTGATGCCCAACCGCATCGACGAGTGCTACGTCGCCGTCAGCCCGCGCGCCGTCGCCGAACGCGTCGGCGCCGACCTGCGCGCCCAGGCCACCCGGCTGCTGCTCGACGCCGACCGGCTGCCCGCCGCCCTCGACCCGCTCGCCCGCGCCTACGACGCCGTCCCCCGGCCCGCCGACCGGGCCCGGCGGGCGGTCTACGTGGACGGCCAGGAGAGCATCCGGCTGCGGATCGCCCAGCTGGTCTCCGACTGCCGGCTCGAACTGCTCAGCGCCCAGCCCGGCCTGCGCCCGCCCGCCGTCCTCGAACTCGCCCACACCCAGGACCAGTTGATGCTCCGCCGGGGCGGCACCATGCGCACCCTCTACCAGCCGGTCGCGCTCACCGAGGAGAGCGCCGTCCGGCACGCCGCCGCGATGGCCGAGCAGGGCGCCCAACTCCGCGTCCTGGACGAGCCGTTCCTGCGGGTGATCGTCATCGACCGGCGGATCGCCGTGATCCCCGCCGCCGACGACCACAGCCGCGCCGCCTTCGTCGAGGACCCCGCCGCCATCGCCTACCTGGTGGCCGGCTTCGAACGCGACTGGGCCCGGGCCGACCAGGTGCACTGGAACAGCCTCGACGGCCGCACCCTCACCCGCACCGTCACCCACCGGGTCGGCCGGATGCTCGCCCAGGGCCTCACCCAGCGCGCCGTCGCCACCCGCCTCGGCCTGTCGGAGCGCACCGTGGCGGGTCACATCTCCCGGCTGCGCGACCTGCACAACGCCCAGACCCTGTTCCAGCTCGGCTGGTTGATGAGAGGCGGTGGACGTGGCTGACCCCTCCGCCGTACCCCCGCCGGTCGACGACCTCGCCCGACGCCTCTACCTGGAGATCCTCGACGCGGGCGGCCGGATCGCCGCCGACCGGATCGCCGACCCGCAGCGGCCCGCGCTCGCCGAACTGCTCCGCACCGGCCTGCTGATCTCCGACGGCCTGGACGGCGCCTACCTGGCCGTCGACCCGCGGTTCGTGGCCGAGAGCCTCGGCGCCGAGATGAACACCGAGGCCGCCCGGCTGCTCAACCGCGCCGAATGCCTGCCCGGCCGCCTCGAACCGCTGATCACCGCGTACGAGAGCGTCCCCCGCCCGATCGAACCGGCCGGCTGCGAGATCCAGGTGATCGGCCGCGAGCACATCCGCCGGCGGATCGCCCAACTCGGCGCGGACTGCCGCGAAGAGGCCCTCACCGCCCACCCCGGCGCGTTCGCCCCCAGCGCCCTGGAGACCTCGCTCCACCAGGAACTCCCGGTGCTGCGGCGCGGCTGCCGGATCCGCACCCTCTACCGGCCCGGCGTGCTCGCCGAACCCGCCGCGATCCGCTACGCCGCCGCCCTCACCGAGGCCGGCGGCGAGGTCCGGCTGCTCGACGAACCCTTCCAGCGTGCCCTGGTGTTCGACCGCTGCACCGCCGTCGTCCCCGCCGCCGAGGACCACAGCCGGGCCGCGCTGATCCTCGACCCCGCCACCGTCGCGATGGTCGTGGCCGGCTTCGAACGCGACTGGGCCCGCGCCGAGCGCGTCCGTTGGGACTCGCTGCTCGACACCGCCCCCACCCGCACCGCCGTCGACCGCACCGCCCGCCTGCTCGCCCAGGGCCTCACCCAGCGCGCCATCGCCACCCGCCTCGGCCTGTCGGAGCGCACCGTCGCCGGCCACATCTCCCGCCTGCGCGACCAGCACGGCGCCGACACCCTGTTCCAGCTCGGCTGGCTGATGCGCGGGGGCGAGGACCGTGACTGAACCGGACACCGTTCCCCCGACCGAGGCCGAACGGGCGCTCTACCTCGCCGTCCTGCGGGCCGGCCGGGTCTCGCTGCGCGAGGTGATGGAACAGGACGCGGGCGCGGCCGCCCGGCTGCTGGAACTGGGGCTGCTGGAGCACTACGCGGTGGGCGGCTGGGTGGCGGCCGTCAACCCGCGCACGGCCGGCGCCCGGCTGGGCAGCACCCTGCGGGAGCGCGCCACCGGCCTGCTCACCCGTGCCGACCGGACGGCGGCCGGCTTCGAGGAACTGGCCGAGTCCTACGACACCGCCCAGCGCCGCACCGAACCGGTCGCCGGGATCGCCCACCTGACCAGCGCCCAGCAGGTCCGGCACCGGCTGCTGGAGATCGAGGCCGACTATCGCGAGGAGGGCCTGGCCGCCCAGCCGGGACCGCGCCCGCCCGAGTACCTGAAGGACAGCTCCCGGCTGCACAAGGCGCTGGCCCGCGGAGCCGTCATCGACGTCCTCTACCAGCCGCTCACCCGGCACGCCCCGCACACCGTCGCCTACGCCGCCGAGGCCACCGACTGGGGCGTCCGCGTGCGGGTCCTGGACGAGCCGTTCGCCCGGATGCTGATCTTCGACCGGCGGGTGGCCGTCATCTCCGCGTCCACCAGGACCCTCGCCGCCGCCTTCATCGAGGACCCCGCCGTGGTCGACCACCTGGTCGCCGTCTTCCAGCGCGACTTCGCCCGCGCCGTCCGGGCTCCCTGGCGCGACCTGGCCGGACGTCGACTCCCGGAAACCGCACGCCGGATCGGCGAGCTGCTCACCGCCGGGCTCACCCAGCGCTCCATCGCCTCCCGCCTGAACCTCTCCGAACGCACCGTCGCCGCCCACATCGCCCGCCTGCGCGAGCGCTACGACGCCGAGACCCTGTTCCAGCTCGGCTGGCTGATGCGGGACGGCGTCCGATGACCGGGCCCACCGCGGCCGAACGGGCGCTCTACCTCGCCGTCCTGCGGGCCGGCGGCCGGGTCTCGGTCCGGGAGGCGGTCGAGCAGGACGCCGAGGCCACCACCCGGCTGCTCGAACTGGGCCTGCTGATCCAGCACGACGAGAGCGAGCAGCTGACCGCGGTGAACCCGCGCAACGTCAGCCACCGGCTGAGCCGGGAACTGCGGGAGGCCGGTACCCGCCGGTTCATCGAGGCCGAGCGGGTTCCGGCCGAACTCGACGAGCTGGCGGACGCGTTCGACAGTTCCACCCGCCGGGGCGACCGGGCGCCGCAGATCACCCACATCCTCGACGTGGACCGGATCCGGCACCGGCTGCTGCAGATCGAGGCCGACTTCCGCGAGGAGGTGCTGGCCGCGCAGCCCGGCCACCGCCCCACCGTCTACCTGGAGAAGAGCGACCGCACCGAGCGGGCCCTGGCCGCCGGCGCCCGGATGGACATCCTCTACCAGCCGGTCGGCAGCACCGATCCGGCGGTGATCGACTACGCGGTGCGCGCCACCGGCTGGGGCATGCGGCTGCGTTCGCTGGACGAGGACTTCACCCGGATGCTGATCTTCGACCGCAAGGTGGCGATCATCTCGGCGTCCGCCGACAACCGCACCGCCGCGTTCATCGAGGACCCGGCCGTGGTCGGCCACCTGGTGGGCCTGTTCCTGCGCGACTGGGAGCGGGCCGAACGCGTCCCGTGGCACGACCTCGCGGGCGGCGCCGTCCCCGCCGTCACCGACCGGATCGCCCGCCTGCTCGCCCAGGGCCTCACCCAGCGCGCCGTCGCCAGCCGCCTCGGCGTCTCCGAACGCACCGTCGCCGAACACATCGCCCGCCTGCGCGAACGCTACGACGCCGGGACGCTCTTCCAGCTCGGCTGGCTGATGCGGGACGGTGCCCGGTGACGGACCGACTGCCGGACTCCCGGCTCGGCCCGTCGGAACGGACGGTGGCCGCCCATGTCGCCCTGCTGCGCGACCTCTACGATGCGGAGACCCTGTTCGAGCTCGGCCGGCGGCTGCGCGGAGCACCGGAATGACCGATCGGAACCGACCGCCCTGGCGCCGCCGCCGAGCGGCCCGGAAGGAGTGGGACCTGTGAGCGAGTCGAACGGAGCCGCCCTGCCGACCGGGCCCGAGCGGCAGCTGTACCAGCAGATCCTCGACCAGGGCGGCCGGGTGGCCTTCCGCGAGGCGGTCGAACAGGACTCGGCGGGGGTGCTGCGGCTGCTGGAACTCGGACTGCTGGTGCACGACGCGGTCGGCCAGTCGCTGACGGCGGTCAACCCGCGGGTGGTCGGCGACCGGATCAGCGCCGAACTCCGCGCCGAGGGCACCCGGATGCTGCTGCGCGCCGAGGAGATGCCCGTCCTGCTGGAGGACCTCACCCACGCCTACGACGCCACCCCGCGCCGCGCGGACCGCTCCAGCGTGGTGCATCACGTCGGCCGGAGCGACCGGATCCGGGAGCGGGTACGGCAGTTGGAGAACGAGGCCGAGGAGGAGGTGCTCGCCCTGCAGCCCGGCGGGGCGCCCGCGGGCGACCTCCAGGCCGACTCCCTGGAGCGGGCCCGCGGCTTCCTGACCGGCGGGGCCGTGCTGCACACGGTCTACGAGCCGGCCGCGCTGCTCGACGAGGGGACGGTGCGCTGGGCGGAGGCCGTCACCGGATGGGGCGGCAGGTTCCGGACGCTGAGCGAGCCGTTCAGCCGGATGACCGTCTTCGACCGCCGGATCGCCGTCGTCCCGGCGTCGGCGGACAACTCCAGCGCCGCGCTGGTCGAGGACCCGGCGGTGGTCTCGTTCCTGGTCGCCGCCTTCGAACGGGACTGGGAGCGGGCCGAACGGGTCCGCTGGCGTTCGGCCGACCGCGAGGGCGAGAGCGTCGTACCGGTCCACGAACAGGTCGGCCGGCTGCTCGCCCAGGGCCTGACGCAGCGTTCGATCGCCTCCCGCCTCGGCCTCTCCGAACGGACCGTGGCGGGCCACATCTCCCGGCTGCGCGAACTGCACGACGCGGAGACGCTGTTCCAGCTGGGGTGGCAGATGCGCGCGGCCGAGGGCCCGGCCGCGCCACCGGCCTGACCGGGCATCAGCCGGTGGCGATCTCCGGGGACCAGAAGCCGTACGGGGCGGCGTGCTCACGGCGCGGACGCGGGAACTGCTCGCCGGGCGCGGTCCAGAAGCCGCTGCGCAGCGAGAGCGCCATGCCGGCCCAGTCCAGCGCGGTCTCCACGGTGTGGTGCAGCGCCTCCTGCGACCAGGTGTCGTCGAAGACCAGCGGCAGAACGGGGGAGACCTGCTCGATGGTGGCGATCAGCGGGTTGTGGGTGATCGCCTCGTCCACCAGCATCACGATCGGCTTGCGCAGCGCCGACGCCCAGCCCAGCTCCAGGCTGACCCCGGCCGACAGCGGGGCGCCGACGTACGCGAACACCAGGTCCGCGCTCTGCATCGCCCGGAAGTCCGAGGGGACCCGCTGCTCCGGCGCCTTCCCGGCCACCGTCCACGCGTCGCTGTGGTGGGCGCTGTACACCGCGGCTCCGCTGCGAAGCAGCGTGCTCCGCAGCGTGGTCAGTCTGGTCCGGCTGGCCAGCGTCACCACGCTGTCCGCAGGCCCGGTCAGCCGCATCAGGGGCGCGGCGAGGAAGACCCGTGCGCGTCGCCCCTCGGAGGCCTGGTACTGCAGGTGGGGCTCAGTCATGTCGACTCCGGGTGTGGTGATTCGGCCGGCTCGGTCCGGAAGGCCCTGTCCGGTGGAAGCGGTGCGGGCCCGAAGATTGCCGCACTTCGGGGTCGAGCGGACCGACGTGGAACTCGCTGATCATGCCGCTTTGGTTACGACTAGCTGATCGTCCATCGCCGGGTGTCAGGGAGTCCACTGGCGCATGGTGGCATCTGGCTGCCTGGCGGACAGATGACACCTCTATCCATCATCCGGACTTCTTAGTGCCGACATGCACATTTCACAGCCCGGGCGGTGCCGCCGCACCCGGTAGGTGACGGCGAGGCAGTTGATGAGTAATCATATGGGTGCCAATTGATGCGGGCGCCGTTCGGTGAACGGTGCTCGCGATGAATTTGTCCGAAAGGGGTGATTTTGTGCTGAAGGCCCGCCGTATCCTGATCTCGGCGCTCCTCCTGGGCATGGCCGTGTTCCTCGGGGCCGCCCCGGCGAGCGCGGACTCTCACTGGTTTGCGTCCCAGACCACCGAAACCCAGGTGGCCTCCCTCGACAGCCACTGGTAGAGCCCTGAAGCGCAGGACGGAGGGGCCGCCGGCGTCAGGCCGTCGGCCCCTCCGTTTGCGCGAGTTTCCAGCCGAGCTGGAACAGCGTGTCGACCCCGTATTCCTCGCGCATTTCGGCGATGTGCCGGGCCAGCGTCCGTTCGCTGAGGCCCAGCCGCCTGGCAATGGTGCGATGGGCGATCCCTTCCAGCATCATTCGCACGATCTGCCGGCGCATTCGGGTGACCACCAGGGGTGGAATTCCGTGGTCGCCGGTGAACGGAATTGCCCGTTCCCATTGGCTGTTGAACACCCCGACGATGTAGTCGATGACCGAGTCGTCCCGGATGAACGCCGCGCGATCGCGGTTCTCCTCGTCCCCCACGGTGACGACCGCGACCTGGCGATCGATGACGATGAGTTTGGCGAAGGCTTCGTCGAGTGTTCTGACCTGGCACCCTTCCTGGGTGACCGCCTGGACGTAACTGACCGTCGGGTTCGAATAGCGGGCGCTGGGCTGGTAGATCGTGCGGATCGTGCCGCCGCGTTCCACGAATTTCAGGTCACGGGCGATCGCGATTTTCAGCGCGTCCTCGCCGCGGCCGCCGCCGGGTTGCGCGGTGAGCATTTCCTTCGCACCGTTGGCCATCAGCGTCGCCAGCCGTTGGTTGATGTTCCCGCGGCCCTGGACGTATGCGATGGAACCGCCGGCCTCCGGGCGGCTGATGTAGCTCTGGTATTCCCGGTTCAGGTCCTGCAGGGTGTGGTGGATCGAGACCGAGCGCCGGAGTATTTCGCCGGCTTCCTGCTGGAGCTCCAGCGTCAGCGATTCCGCCAGTTGTTGGGGATCCTTCACGGCGTAGGTGCCGGACGGTCCCACCTCCGCCTGAAGCAGGCCGATGGCCAGCAACTCCTGCAAGGGGCCGTCGATTTGACCGGGTGACAGGCTGCCGGCATCGCGCTCGGTCAGCCTGCCTCCGGTCTGTACGGCGCGGACGTAGAGGGACCTGGCCTCCGGGGACAGGGCCGGGGTGACGGCACTGCTCCTCTGCTCAGTACTCATGTCCATGACTCCTTGCCTGAGCTGGGGCTTCCGGCAGTTCGGGAGCGTCTTCCGGCCCGCATCATAGAGCGAAGGGCGCTCGGTTCCGCCGAATTACCGAATCGGAGCGGAGCCGGAAGCACGTCCTCTCCCAAGACTCTGGCAGCACACCGAAACCGCCGACACCCCCCGGTGGGCAGGAATGTCGACGGTTCGTGGTCGGGTCGGTCAGCGCTTGGGGCGCCAGACCACCAGGGCGCTGGACTGCGTGACCTGCTGGTAGGGCACCAGGTCACGGCGGTAGGAGGCGTGCACGGCGGCCTCGCGCTGCTGCAGGGTGGCGGCGGCGCCCTCCAGGGCGTCGACCAGTTCGGAGACCCGGGACTGCAGGGCGGCGACCTGGTTCTCCAGTTCGATGATCCGCTTGATGCCGGCCAGGTTGATGCCCTCGTCCTGGGAGAGGCGCTGGACCTCGCGCAGCTGCTGGATGTCGCGCGCGGAGTAGCGCCGGCCGCGCCCGGCGGTGCGGTCCGGGCAGACCAGGCCGAGCCGGTCGTACTGGCGCAGGGTCTGCGGGTGCAGGCCGGAGAGCTCGGCGGCGACCGAGATCACGTAGACCGGGGTGTCCTCGGTGAGGACGTACGTCGGCGGACCGGCGGGGCGGCGGCCGGCGCCGGGCAGGCCCTCGCCGATGCCGGCGCCGATCCGGCCCTCGGCGCCGCGCGGGCTGCCGGGATGGGGGCTCATCGGGATCTCACGCTCCCTCCGCCGCCTTGAACAGGGCGGCTCGCGGGTCGTCCGAGGCGGTGGCCTCGCGGTACTGCTCCAGTGCGCTCAGTGCGTCGCCGCTGACGATCTTGGGTACGGCGACCTCGACGGTGACCAGCAGGTCTCCCCGGGTGCCGTCCTTGCGGGTGGCGCCCTTGCCGCGGGCCCGCATGGTCAGACCGTTGGCGCTGCCCGGGGGCAGCTTGAGCTTCACGGCCGGTCCGTTCAGGGTCGGCACCTCGATGGTGCCGCCGAGTGCGGCTTCGGGGAAGCTGACCGGCACCGTCACGGTGAGGTTGTCACCCTTGCGCCCGAACACCGGGTGCGGGTCGACGTGCACGGTGACGTACAGGTCGCCGGGCTGGCCGCCGCGCTCGCCCTGGGCGCCCTTGCCCTTGAGTCGGATCCGCTGGCTGTCCTGCACGCCGGCCGGGATCCGGACCTGCATGGTGCGGGCCGAGGAGGCCCGGCCGCTGCCGTGGCAGACGGTGCACGGGTCGTCGACGATCATGCCGCGGCCCTTGCAGTCCCGGCACGGCTCGGAGAGCGCGAACGCGCCCTGGCCCCGGCTGACGGTGCCCGCGCCGACGCAGGTCGGGCAGACCCGGGGGGTGGTGCCGGTCTTGGCGCCGGTGCCGGCGCAGGCCCGGCAGGCCGCCTGGGAGGTCATCCGCAGCGGCACCGTCGCGCCGTCCACGGCCTCCTCGAAGTTCAGGGTGACCTCGGTCTCGACGTCCGCGCCGCGCCGCGGCTGGGCGGTCTGCCGGCCGCCGCGGTTGAACAGGCCGCCGAACACGTCGCCGAGTCCGCCGCTGCCGCCGGCGGTGCCGCCGTTGAACAGGTCGCCGAAGTCGAAGCCGCCGCCGGCGCCACCCGCGCCGCCAGGCCGGAAACCGCCGCCGGCGAACAGCGAGCGCGCCTCGTCGTACTCCTTGCGGCGCTTCTCGTCGGAGAGCACGTCGTACGCCTCGGAGATGTCCTTGAACCGTTCCTCGGCCTTGGCATCGCCCTTGTTGGCGTCCGGGTGGAACTCCCGGGCCAACTTGCGGTACGTCTTCTTGATCTCGGCGGCGGTGGCGTCCTTGGGCACGCCGAGGACCTTGTAGTAGTCCTTCTCCACGTAGTCCTTAGCGCTCATGGCCTTTGACCGCCACCTCCCGTAATCCCGTAAGTCTGTTGGTGAAGCGTGTTGTTGGGAAGAGCCCCGATACGGCGCTGCGGAGCCGGCCGCCGTACTGGACGACGTACGACTCCGCAGCGCACAGGGACTCTACTCAGCTGTCGGACGAACCGTCAGCCTTGTCCTCGTCCGGTTCGCCGGTGGTCTGGGTGCCCGGCTGGGGCTCCGCGACCGCGACCATCGCCGGGCGGATGATCCGCTCGCCGATCCGGTACCCGGGCTGGAGGATCTGCACGCAGGTGTCCTCCGTGACGTCCGACGAGTAGCTGTGCATCAGCGCCTCGTGGATGGTCGGGTCGAAGGGCTCGCCCTCCTTGCCGAACTGCTGCAGCCCGAGCTTGGCGACGACCGTCTCCAGCGACTCGGCGACGGACTTGAAGCCACCCGTCACCTCGCCGTGCTCGCGGGCCCGGCCGATGTCGTCCAGCACCGGGATCAGCGATTCCACGATGTTGGAGACCGCGATCTCCCGGACGGTGGCCCGGTCGCGCTCGACCCGCTTGCGGTAGTTCTGGTACTCCGCCTGGAGACGCTGCAGGTCGGCGGTGCGCTCGCCGGCCTCGCGCTTGGCGGCGGCCAGCTCGTCGGCACCCGCACCCGCGACAGCCTCTTCGGCGGCCTTCAGCACGGCTTCCTCGGCGGCGGAGTCGTCGCCGGGCTGCTCGCCCTGCGGCTTCTCCGTCATGCCGCACCGCCCTTGGGCTTCTCGTCGTCGACGATCTCGGCGTCGACCACGTCGTCGTCCTTGGCACCGGCCTCGCCGGCCCCGGCCGCACCGGTGGCCGCACCCGCGCCGTCGGCCTGCGCGTACAGCGCCGCGCCGAGCTTCTGGGCGGTGGTGGAGACCTTCTCGGTGGCGGTGCGGATGGCCGCGATGTCCTCGCCCTTGAGGGCTTCCTTGAGCTCGGTGATCGCCGTCTCGACCTCGGTCTTGACGTCGGCCGGGAGCTTGTCGGCGTTGTCCGCGATGAACTTCTCGGTCGAGTAGACGAGCTGCTCGCCCTGGTTGCGGGTCTCCACGGCCTCGCGGCGCTTGTGGTCCTCCTCCGCGTAGCGCTCGGCTTCCTCGCGCATGCGGTTGACCTCGTCCTTCGGCAGCGAGGAGCCGCCGGTGACGGTCATCTTCTGCTCCTTGCCGGTGCCGAGGTCCTTCGCGGCCACGTGCATGATGCCGTTGGCGTCGATGTCGAAGGTGACCTCGATCTGCGGCAGGCCGCGGGGGGCCGGCGGCAGGCCGGTCAGCTCGAACATGCCGAGCTTCTTGTTGTACGCCGCGATCTCGCGCTCGCCCTGGTAGACCTGGATCTGCACGGAGGGCTGGTTGTCCTCGGCGGTGGTGAAGATCTCGGAGCGCTTGGTCGGGATCGTGGTGTTGCGCTCGATCAGCTTCGTCATGATGCCGCCCTTGGTCTCAATGCCCAGGGACAGCGGGGTGACGTCGAGCAGCAGGACGTCCTTGACCTCGCCCTTCAGCACACCGGCCTGCAGGGAGGCGCCGATGGCGACGACCTCGTCCGGGTTGACGCCCTTGTTGGCGTCCTTGCCGCCGGTCAGCTCCTTGACGAGCTCGGCGACGGCCGGCATACGGGTCGAGCCACCGACCAGGACCACGTGGTCGATCTCGGACAGCGCGATGCCGGCGTCCTTGATGACGTTGTGGAACGGGACCTTGCAGCGGTCCAGCAGGTCGGCGGTCAGCTGCTGGAACTGCGAGCGGGTGAGCTTCTCGTCCAGGTGCAGCGGGCCCTCGGCGGAGGCCGTGATGTAGGGCAGGTTGATCGAGGTCTCCGAGGAGGAGGACAGCTCGATCTTGGCCTTCTCGGCAGCCTCGCGCAGACGCTGGACGGCCATCTTGTCCTTGGACAGGTCGACGCCGTGGCCGGACTGGAAGACCTTCACCAGGTGGTCGACGACGCGCTGGTCCCAGTCGTCACCACCGAGGTGGTTGTCACCGTTGGTGGCCTTGACCTCGACCACGCCGTCGCCGATCTCCAGCAGCGACACGTCGAAGGTGCCACCACCGAGGTCGAAGACCAGGATGGTCTGGTCGTCCTTGTCCAGGCCGTAGGCCAGGGCGGCGGCGGTCGGCTCGTTGACGATGCGCAGGACGTTCAGGCCCGCGATCTCGCCGGCCTCCTTGGTGGCCTGGCGCTCGGAGTCGTTGAAGTACGCCGGGACGGTGATGACGGCGTCGGTGACCGTCTCGCCCAGGTAGGCCTCGGCGTCCCGCTTGAGCTTCTGCAGGACGAAAGCGGAGATCTGCTGCGGCGTGAAGTCCTTGCCGTCGATGCCGATCTTCCAGTCGGTGCCCATGTGGCGCTTGACCGAACGGATGGTCCGGTCGACGTTGGTGACCGCCTGGCGCTTGGCGACCTCGCCGACGAGCACCTCGCCGTTCTTGGCGAAGGCGACGACGGACGGCGTGGTCCGAGCACCCTCGGCGTTGGTGATGACCGTGGGCTCACCGCCCTCAAGAACACTGACGACGGAGTTCGTCGTACCGAGGTCGATGCCGACCGCGCGTGCCATCGTGAATACCTCCGGGGAGAAGTTGAGCAGTACAGGCTCAACTATGCACGAGGTCGCCCGAACCGTCAACAGCTTTGAGTTGAGGTGGCTCAACTTTACTGAGCGCTTATGTCGCGAGGCTCTCCGACCGGGACGTGGAGGTGCTCCGAACGGGTGAGTCTGGGCATAGTGACTGCCGCCATACCTTGAACATCTTCTGGACGGGTGTTAACGCGCGGTAATGTCCGGCGCGTCTACCCTCAAAGTTACCGACCAGTACACTCTTGGGAAGACTTGGGAAGCTGGGGAGAACCCGGACCAGAAGCCGCTGAAGACGGAGAGCCGATGCAGCTAGCAGCGATCGTCATCTCGCTGGTCACCTTCGTGATCGGCACCGCGCTCGCCGCCCGGGCGGCGCTGTACATCTACAAGGTGGTGCGCACCGGCTCCGCCGACAGCACCCGATTCGGGCAGCCCGCGCAGCGCGTGGCCACCGTGGCCAAGGAGTTCCTCGGCCACACCCGGATGAACAAGTGGGGCGTGGTCGGCGTCGCCCACTGGTTCGTCGCGGTCGGCTTCTTCTCGCTGATCCTCACCCTGGTCAACGCCTTCGGTCAGCTCTTCGACGCCGACTTCGCGCTGCCGGTCATCGGCCACTGGCTGGTGTGGAACATCTTCGTCGAGCTGATCGGCACGCTGACCACCCTGGGTATCGCCGTCCTGATCGTGATCCGGCTGCTCAGCCTGCCGTCCCGGTCCGGCCGCAAGTCCCGGTTCGCCGGCTCGATCGCCTGGCAGGCGTTCTACGTCGAGTACACGATCCTCGGCATCGGCATCTGCATCATGATGCTGCGCGGCCTGGAGGGCGCCCTCGAAGGCGTCACCTCCTACGACCCGACGTACCTGATCTCGTACCCGATCGTCGCCGCGTTCGAGGGCACCGCCCACGGCACCCTGGTCAACCTGATCTACCTGTTCGCGATGCTGAAGATCGTCATCTCGTTCGCGTGGGCCACCACCATCGGCATCAACCCGTCGATGGGTGTCGCCTGGCACCGCTTCCTGGGCTTCTTCAACATCTACTTCAAGCGCGAGGAGGACGGCGGCACCGCGCTGGGCGCCCTGCGCCCGATGACCAGCAACGGCGCCCCGATCGACTTCGAGGACCCGGCCGACGACGCGGTGTTCGGCGTCTCGCAGGTCGAGCACTTCTCCTGGAAGGGCATCCTCGACTTCTCCACCTGCACCGAGTGCGGCCGCTGCCAGTCGCAGTGCCCCGCCTGGAACACCGGCAAGCCGCTGTCGCCCAAGCTGCTGATCATGAGCCTGCGCGAGCACGCCTTCGCCAAGGCCCCGTACCTGCTGGCCGGTGGCGGCAAGGACATGGAGGGTGAGGAGAAGGCGTCCAGCGAGCAGCTGGCCGGGGTGTCCGCCGAGGCCCTCGCCGAGGCCGAGCGCCCGCTGATCGGCACCGCCGAAGAGGGCGGCGTCATCGACCCGGACGTGCTGTGGTCCTGCACCACCTGCGGCGCCTGCGTCGAGCAGTGCCCGGTCGACATCGAGCACATCGACCACATCGTCGACATGCGCCGCTACCAGGTGATGATCGAGAGCAGCTTCCCGACCGAGGCCGGGACGATGCTCAAGAACCTGGAGAACAAGGGCAACCCGTGGGGCCTGGCCACCAAGGCACGCCTGGACTGGGTCAAGGAGCTCAAGAAGGAGACCGGCATCGAGGTGCCGGTGATCGGTGAGGACATCGACCCCGCCGAGGTCGAGTACCTGTACTGGGTCGGCTGCGCCGGCGCCCTGGAGGACCGGGCGAAGAAGACCACCAAGGCCTTCGCCGAGCTGCTGCACACCGCGGGCGTCAAGTTCGCGATCCTCGGCAAGGAGGAGACCTGCACCGGTGACTCCCCGCGCCGCCTCGGCAACGAGTTCCTGTTCCAGATGCTCGGCGCGCAGAACGTCGAGACCCTGAACGCCGCGCTGGAGGACGCGCCGACCAAGCGGATCGTCGCCACCTGCCCGCACTGCTTCAACACCATCGCCAACGAGTACCCGCAGCTCGGCGGGCACTTCGAGGTCATCCACCACACCCAGCTGCTGCAGCACCTGATCGACGAGGGCAAGCTGCTGCCGGTCAACCCGGTGGAAGGCCTGATCACCTACCACGACCCGTGCTACCTCGGCCGGCACAACAAGGTCTACACCCCGCCGCGCGAGATCATCGGCAAGGTGCCCGGCCTGCGCAACGAGGAGATGCACCGCCACAAGGAGCGCGGCTTCTGCTGCGGCGCCGGCGGCGCGCGGATGTGGATGGAGGAGCGCATCGGCAAGCGGATCAACACCGAGCGCGTGGACGAGGCGCTGTCCCTCAACCCGGACATCGTCTCCACCGCCTGCCCGTTCTGCCTGGTGATGCTCTCCGACTCGGTCAACGGAAAGAAGAACGAGGGCGCCGCCAAGGAGCACCTGAAGGTCGTGGACGTCGCCCAGCTGCTGCTGGAGTCGGTCAAGGCCCTGCCCTCCGCGGAGGCCGAGCCCGTCGAGGCCTGACACCGCCTCACTCCCCGGACCCCGGACGCCCCTTACGGCTCCGGGGTCCGGGCGTTTTCGGCGATCGCCGATGACCTGGCATCTGCCGCATGACTGCTGACGGGGGAATACCGGGCCCGGCGGCTCCGGTGGCGGGCCCTACCACCTGCCGACGGTGACCAGCGCGGCTCCGGACTGGGCGGCGCTCGCCGAGGCCAACGAGAACGAGCACCGCCGTCGCCGGCTGCGGCTGCGGATCGGCGCCGGAGCGCTCGGCGTGGTCCTGACCGGCGCTCCACCGCCGCCGGAGCCGCCACCACCGGCCAGTGGACGCTGCTCACCGGCATCTACGACGCGGGCAGCAAGAAGATCACCCTGTACGTCAACGGGGTGCTCCAGCAGACCACCGCCGTCCAGGGCGTCTGGCAGACCACCGGCGGACTCCAACTCGGCCGGGTGCGCTACAAGAACACCTGGAGCGACTTCTGGGACGGTGCCATCTCCGACGTGCAGGTCTGGGACCAGGCGCTGCCCGCCACCGCCGTCGCCCGGTTGAACTGGTCCGGCGGCACCGATGCGGGAACGGCCGCCAAACGTTCCTGGCTGCTGCCCTAGCCCGGACCCGGCGGCTGTCCCGGGTCTGCCCCGGCGTCCGCACACCTGCCCGACAGGGGGAGTGGGTTTGACACGCTGTTCGAGCAAATAGAGTATGCGGCGGGGCCGGGAAATAGCCGGTTCCGTCGGAGGCCGCCTTGTGCCGGCCCGACACAGTCACCGAGCGAGCGCACCGGACCCTGTCGAGCCGGGCCGCCGGAATCTGACCAGGGGAGATAGGACATGACCGAGGCGATCATGTTGGTCGGCGGTAAGGGCACCCGGCTGCGCCCGTTGACCACGCACACGCCGAAGCCCATGCTGCCCGTGGCCGGTGTCCCGTTCATCGCCCACCAGCTGGCCCGTGCCGCCGCCGCCGGCGTCACCCGCGTCGTGCTCGCCACCTCGTACCTGGCCGACGTCTTCGTCGACCACTTCAAGGACGGCAGCCCCTACGGCCTCGAACTGGTCTACCTCACCGAGGACGAGCCGCTGGGCACCGGCGGCGCCATCCGCAACGCCGCGGCCGGCCTGACCTGCGGCGCCGACGAGCCGGTGCTGATCTTCAACGGCGACATCCTGTCCGGCCTGGACATCGCCGCGCTGCGCGACGAGCACACCGCCTCCGGCGCCGACGTCACCCTGCACCTCACCCGGGTGGCCGACCCGCGCGCCTTCGGTCTGGTCCCGACCGACGAGAACGGCCGGGTGCTCGCCTTCCTGGAGAAGCCCGAGACGCCCGAGCAGATCGTCACCGACCAGATCAACGCCGGCTGCTACGTCTTCACCCGCTCGGTGATCGACCGCATCCCGACCGGCCGCGAGGTCTCCGTCGAGCGCGAGACCTTCCCCGAGCTGCTCGCCACCGGCGCCCTGCTGCGCGGCGTCGTCGACACCTCGTACTGGCTGGACCTCGGCACCCCCGCCGCGTTCGTCCGCGGCTCCGCCGACCTGGTGCTCGGCAAGGTCGACTCCCCGGCCGTCCCCGGCGCGACCGGCGAGGCCCTGCTGCTGACCGGCTCGCACGTCGACCCGGCCGCCGTGCTCAGCTCCGGCACCGTGGTCTCCGCGGACGCCGAGATCGCCGCCGGCGCCATCGTCGAGGGCAGCGTGGTGCTCCAGGGCGCCCGGATCAAGGCCGGCGCGTACGTCAAGGACTCCATCGTCGGCGCCTTCGCCGAGATCGGTGAGAGCTGCTCGCTGGACGGCGTGGTGATCGGCGACGGCGCCGTCCTGGAGGCCGAGAACGAGCTCTCCAACGGCCTGCGGATCGCCTGCGGCACCCGCCTGCCGGTCGGCGCCGTGCGCCGCTCCGCCGGCCCCGGCGGCTGCGAGGCCGGCCTGAGCAACGCCGCCGCGGTGCACGCGCCCGGCAGCCGCGTCATCGGCTGACCTCCAACGGCCCCGCACGGCCGCGCCCTCGGCTTCACCGCCGACGGCGCGGCCGTGCGCCGTTTCCGGGCCCGCGCGGCCGCGTCACAGGACGGCTGCAATCCGGTCGTACCTTCATGATCACCCGGCCAGGGGTCGGCCGTTGCGGGTACCGTCGTGCCGTGGCTGGCAATCGACACGACGACGGACGGGGAGTCGACCCCCGGCGCTGGACGGCACCCCAACCGGGCACCCCGCAGGGTGACCCGTACCGCGGCGGGCCCACCGGCGTCCCCGAGTACTTCACCGCCCCGACCCCCGGCTACCCCGCCCCGACCCCCGGCTACCCCGCCCCGCCCGCGCACCCCGGCGACCAGCCCGGTCACACCAGGGCCTTCGCGATCGGCGAGCAGCCGTACGACGACGGGGCCCACCAGGGCTCGTACGACCCGTACGGCGACCCGTACGGCGGGCAGTACGGCGAGCAGCCGTACGCGGACGGGTACCAGCAGCAGTACGACCAGCAGGGCGGCTACCCGGTCGAGGACAACGTCGCCGTCTACCGGGCCGGCGGGCAGGCCGCGCCGCACCTCGGCGGGCCCCGGCTGGCCTGGCGGGAGCTGCTCGCCGGGATCTACCGCCGCCCGAGCGCCACCTTCGACCGGATGCGCGACCACCAGGTGTGGCTGCCCGCGCTGTCCGTCTCGCTGCTGTACGGCGTGCTCGCGGTGTTCGGCCTCGACAGCACCTACGACGAGGTGGTGCGCTCCACCTTCGGGGTCGCGCTGTCGGCGATCGCCGCCGCCGCGATCGGCTTCACCTTGGCCGGCGGCATCCTCAGTGCCGTCACCTACGCGCTGGCCCGGCAGTTCGGCGGCGACGGGCCCTGGCAGTCGACGGTCGGCCTGGCCGTGCTGGTCAGCTGGACCACCGACGTCCCGCGGCTGCTGCTGACGCTGTTCCTGCCCGCCGGCAACGTGGTGGTGCAGGCGGTCGGCTGGGCGACCTGGGTGGGCTGCGCGGCGCTGCTGACCATCATGGTGCGGCGGATCCACGACCTGCCCTGGGGCAAGGCGGCCGGTGCGGCGGCGGTGCAGCTGATCGCGCTGCTGGTGCTGATCAAGCTGCCCACGCTGGGCTGAGGCCCGTAGCCCCGGGCGTCCGGATGGTGGGATTTTTGTAGGGTGGGGTGTTCGGCCCACCCTCAGATCCCGTCCGGAGCCCGCGCATGAGCATGCCCACCACCCACGTCAGCTTCCCGGCCGGGGCGGTGACCGGCGCCTCGCCGATCCTCGCCGTGCACACCCTGCCCGACGGGCGCACCGCCGTGGTCACCGAGGCCACCCCCTTCCACCCGGTCGACCACACCTGGCCCGACCAGCCCGCCGACCTCGGCACCCTCACCGTCGACGGCACCGCGTACCCGGTCGTCGACTGCCTCACCGGCGGCCACGGCCCGGACGGCGAGTTCGCGGCCGGCGCCGACATCCCGGTCCGGCGCGGCGACGAGGACTGGGCCTGGCTGGTGCTGCACGTGCTGCCCGCCGGCGCGCTCGGCCCGGAGGCCGTCGGACGCACCGCCGAACTCGCCGTCGACGCCGAGCGCCGCGCGCTGCTGTCCGCCGCGCACACCGGCTGCCACCTGCTGGCACTCGCCCTGAACGCCGCGCTCGCCCCGCGCTGGCGCAAGGACCCGGGCCGCTCCGACGCCTTCGGCAACCCGGACTTCGACAGCCTCGCCATGGACACCTCGGTGATGGACACCGAGGCCAGCACCGACACCTACCGGATCGGCAAGTCGCTGAAGAAGAAGGGCTTCACCGTCGACGCCACCGAGGAACTCCCCTCGCTCGCCGACGCGCTGCCCGCCCTCACCGCGGACGTCAACGCCCGCCTGGCCGCCTGGGTCGCCGCCGACGCGGCCGTCCGGATCGACGTCCCCGGCCCCGAACTCACCGCCCGCCGCCGCTGGCACGCCGACCTCCCCGACGGCGCCGCGGAGATCCCCTGCGGCGGCACCCACCTTCACCACCTCGGCGAACTCGTCGAGCTGCGCGCGGAGTTGACGCTCTCCGCGGACGGCACCGAGCTGGTCGCCCGGACCAGCCCCAAGCGCGCCTGACACATGATGAGGGCCGGCCCCGAACTGCGGGGCCGGCCCTCCTTGCTGTCCGTGCGCTCTGCCGAAGCGGCTCAGACCTCGGTGCGGTGGAAGTTCAGGTACGACCGCGACGGCGTCGGGCCGCGCTGGCCCATGTAGCGGGAGCCGTAACGCTCCGAGCCGTACGGGTGCTCGGCCGGCGAGGACAGCCGGAACAGGCACAGCTGGCCGATCTTCATGCCCGGGTACAGCTTGATCGGCAGCGTCGCCACGTTCGACAGCTCCAGCGTCACGTGGCCGCTGAAGCCCGGGTCGATGAAGCCCGCGGTCGAGTGCGTCAGCAGGCCCAGGCGGCCCAGGCTGGACTTGCCCTCCAGCCGCGAAGCGACGTCGTCCGGCAGCGTGATCACCTCGTAGGTGGACGCCAGCACGAACTCGCCCGGGTGCAGGATGAACGCGTCATCGCCCTCCGGCTCCACCAGCCGGGTCAGGTCCGGCTGCTCCTCGGAGGGGTCGATGTGCGGGTAACGGTGATTCTCGAAAACCCGGAAGAACCGGTCGAGGCGGACGTCGATGCTCGACGGCTGGACCATCGACGGGTCGAACGGGTCGATGACGACCCGGCCCTTGTCGATCTCGCTACGGATGTCATTGTCAGAGAGCAGCACGCCCCCGAGGGTACGTGCCACGGGCGGGCCACCCAAAAGCACCCGCCCCGCAGACCAGCCCCGGCGGGCGCCCGCACCGCCTACATCCTTAGCCCGCGCGCCAGTTGGACCTCCGACAACTCCGACACGTCCGCCGGCACCGAATTCCGCAACCGCCCGCACCGCGGACACCGCAACAACCGCCCCGGCCCCAGCCGCCCCGCCTGCAACTGCTGCATCGGAAACGCCGCCGTCCCGAACAGATGCCCCTCCGCACAACGAACCAGGGTGCGCTGCTCCATCGGTCCCCTTCCCGTACTTCCGCATCCACCGAAAGCCGTCACATTAGGGGACCAACCGGACACCACCCCACCAGGCTCGCCGCCACCCAGAACCCCGCACTCCCACCCCACCCGATGGGGTACAGTGGTGCTTGATCGATCCGTCCCTGACGGTTCGTCAGCTGCGGGCGTAGTTTAATGGTAGAACATGAGCTTCCCAAGCTTAGAGCGCGAGTTCGATTCTCGTCGCCCGCTCCAGCAGAAAGCCCCGGGCCAGTGGCCTGGGGCTTTTTTGTTGTCTGGACCAATCGTCTCGACCAGGACCCGCTGTCGGGCGTTGAAGAAGCCCGCGAAGTCATCCTTGGCGAGCAGCGCGGGATCAGCCAGGCGGGTACGGATGTGGTCGGCCACGGTGTCCGCCTCCACCTCGGCGTTCTTGGCGAGCCTGGGGAGGTAGGAGGAAGCGCTGCCCCGCCGATGATCCGGTTGGTGCGTCCGGTCAGCGGGGGCGGGCCTTCCCCTGCGGTAGTGGACACGCGTTCGGGGTTTCATGCAGCCAGCGTGAGCTTATCGGATTGCTGCTGGTGCCGGTCTTCGTAGTCGATCGGGCTGAGGTGTCCGTTGGCGGAGTGTCTGCGGCGGGTGTTGTAGCGGGTGAGCCACCGGAAGACGATGCGTCGGCAAGTTCCGCGCCCGGGTAGTGGTGGGTGCCGCGCAGGGTTTCGCGTTTGAGGGTGGCATGGAAGTTCTCGCAGGCGGCGTTGTCGGCGGAGGTGCCGACCGCGCCCATGGACCGGGTGACGCCCAACTCGCCGCACAGATCAGCGAATTCACGGGATGTGTACTGGGCTCCGTGATCGGAGTGGAAAGCCGCGCCGCGCAGTCCGCCGCGGGTGGCCGCTGCCATCCGCAGGGCGCCGGTGACCAGTTCGGTGCGCATGTGGGCGGCGATGGACCAGCCGACCACCCGGCGGCTGAAGCAGTCCAGGACAGTGGCCAGATAGAGGAACTCGCCGTCTCCGGTGGGGAGATAGGTAATGTCGCCCATGTACTTCAGGCCGGGTGCTGGGGCGGTGAAGTCCCGCTGGAACAGGTCCACCACCGGTGTCGCCGACGGCTCGGGGACCGTGGTGCGGACTCGTCTGCGCAGGCGTATGCCCTGGATGGAGAACTTGTGCATCACACGGGCCACCCGCTTCTCGTTGATCTTCCGGCCGCCGGCGCGGAGTTCGGCGGTGATCCGCGGGGAGTCGTAGGCGCCGTCGGAGTCGGCGTGGACGGCGCGGATCTGTTCGGCCAGGGCCCGGTCGGCGGCCTGCTGCGCGGCCCGCGCGTCGGCCCCGTCCCGCCACTTGTAGTAGCTGGAGCGGTTCACGCCCAGCACCTGGCACAACCGCTTCACGCCGAAGGCGTCCCGGTGGTCGTGGACGAACTGGAAGCGGTTCACCAGTTTGTCTCGCCGGCGAAATACTTGGCCGCCTTGCGCAGGATGTCCCGCTCGGCGGCCAGCATCCGCTCGCTCGCCTCGAGCTCGGCCACCCGGGCCTCCAGCTGCCGGATCCGCTCGTCCGGATCGGCAGACGGTGCCGACTGTCCCGCCCAGACCGGCACCGCCCCGCCTGCCCGAGCGGCCGCCGCGATGCCGCGACGTTCCCGGTCCCGCAGCACCCACTCGCGCAGTGTCGCCCGGTTGATGCCCAGGTCAGCGGCGATGTCCTTGTAGGTCGCCCCGGGCGTGGACTCGTACAGGGCCACGGCATCGGCCTTGAATTCGTCGGAGTAGTCCTTCATCGCCATCGGCGGTGTTCTCGCTTCCTCCGGATCAAGCAGATCCAGTATCAGCGTGTCCACCACTCAGGGGGAGGCCCCGCAAGCGATCCCGGGGCGCGCATTCCTGCGACATGCCGCCTCTGCTGCGCGGATGAGATTCTAGGCAGCGCATAGCATCTGATGTGTTAGGCATGGCGTATGTCCGTCCCGCACGTGGTCCTGACACACTCGCAGTACCAGCTACTTACCGAGTTGGCGCTCAGTTCCCTACCTGCCTCCGCTCATGAGCCGCACTCCGCACTGGCACGTGGGCTGGTCCTGCAACAGATCAGGGCTGATGTGCCGGCCTTGCTGTGGATGGGCTTGATCTCCGATGCGCATGGAGCCCTGACGGTCACCGCGCTCGGGGCGGCAGTCTTCCACCGTGCCGAACAGGAGCATGCCGAGAATCGGCTGGCTGATGTGGCGGCGTTCGCGGATGCTCTTGAGACCGGTTCCGAGCTCGATCACCGCCGGATCCGCTCCGCCCTGCGCCGACTGGCGCAGGGCGTCTTCTCGCTGGACGAGGCGCTCGCGTATCTGTCTTGAGCCCATCGGTGCCAATAGCTCAAGATCCGAAAAGCCCGTCGGTCACCGCGCTTCGCGCCTTACGGACAGCAGCCTGAACCGGAAACACTCCAGCGGCCTCAAGGTCGTGCTCCGTGACGACCGGGCTGGCCAGGACCTCGGCGAGCAGATCGCGCTGCACCGGCACAAGGTCGACCAGGCGGCGCAGCAAGGACAGCAATTCGATGAGCTCGGATGTCCACTCGCTTGGCCAGCTGTTGACATGGATGTCGTCGAGAGGGCTAGTCTTCTTGCTGTTGGGGGAGGCCTTTCGGTAACCGAACCATTTCCGCAGCACCGACATGCCACCGACATTGAAGTTCCAGACATTCTCGGGCACCGGTGCGAACGAGCCTTGGCCGACATACAGCGTCTGAGTCTCGGCGTCGTGGGCCAGTCTGTCCGGGACTGCCGCGCCGATGTGAGTGAGGTATCGGATCTGACGGGGGTCGTCTTGCGGGAATTCGATGCTTCCGGTGGGGTGGGCGCCGTCCGGAGCTGTGTAGCGCTCGCCGTAGGTTGATGCCCACAGCACCTCGGTGCCGATCTCTACAGCCCTTTGCCAGGTACCCCTGTTTCGAGTGAGTGGGATGCGTACGCCAGGGGTGAGAAGCTCTTCACTGAAGTGCTCAGTGAAGACTGTGTGCCCCGTTACCGCGATCGTGTAGGCGGCCAAATCCTGGATCGTGATCTTCTCCAGGCCGAGTTCACGGGAAAGATACGCCAGTAGGCCAGTAGGGGCATTGGCCGAACCGTCGGGGTGCAGGAGAGGGATGTTCCTGCCGCCACGCCCATTGAAATGGTCTGTATCAGGGATAAGAGCGGTCGCCACCACAGCCGGCCCGGACTCAATCACGTGCGTTGACTGCTGATTCAGAAAGAGCTGGCCATCACCGAGCGCCGCCCAAAGTTGAGGGCGAGCGAAGTCCAGGACTCGGTTATCAGCTACAAGCCATTGTCGGTCAAAGCTGCGACGGGCGATGCGAACCAAATTCGGGGTGGGAGAGGTCTCCTCTCCAATTGCGAGCTTGTGGGCCGGTTGCCCCGGAAGTGAGGTCACTTTCCGGTCGAGCGTGCGGTCGCGAGTCTCCTTGAAGAGCCGACCCTTCTCGGCAGGATCATCTTCGCGGATGAGTCGGCTCCAGCGCCGGCGCAGGGTCTCGGCGGAGGGCGTGCTCACCCAGGAACGGTTCGACGTGACTCCCAGGGTTCCCCAGGGGAAGAGGTCGTCCAGAGCAGGGAAGTCCTCCCACCCGGACTGCGTGGCGGGGGTGAACGGACGCACGCCATCCGAGTGCGTGTCGCGCCATCCGTCACCGTCTAGCTGGATCTCTTTAAGCTGTCGGAACTTCTCAGCTCGCTTGCCAGCGATGGAGTAGTAATGGATTCGGGCAGGGCGCTCCGGATCTGTGTCAGCTCGGCGTAAAAAGATGCAGATGGCCAACGGCTGGGCGACCTTCGGGAAGATGCGGGTGTCGACGTCCGCACGTTGTCCCTCGGGGGAGAGATTAATGATCCAACCCTCATCGCAGGTACGCCGTAGGTAGTCTCGCATGCCCCGTCCACCGGGTCCGGTGGCGAAGCCCGACGGCGTGATAAAGCAGATCACCCCGTGACGATTGGCTTCATGAGCGTCGAACACCTTCCAAGTCGCCCAGCGCCAGAAGTACACGTACATGTTCTTGAGCATGTGCTCATATCGACCATTCCCAAGATGACGGAAGGCGTCGAGCAGGGGCGGCTCCTGGCCCTTCGCGCTCTTCTCCACCCAGCCACCGCGGTTCTCCGCCTTGTGGTCGTACGGCGGGTTGCCGATCACTACAGTGACGGGGATCTCTCCCTTTACCCTGTTGGCGCGCCTTCGAGAGGCGGAGAGGACGCTGTAGGTAGAGGCTAGTTCTTGCTCCTCCACGAATGGGTTATCTAGCGTGTCCGTGACGAAGAGATTGAGCCCGCCGTCAGGCAGTGGGGCTTGGTGCCGCTTCAAGAGGTCCGAGGTACGCAGTTCAGCGACGGCGAATGGGCCCATCTGGAGCTCAAAGCCGTAAAGACGCTGTGCGAGCCGGCCTATGGCGTCCTGCGCCATGGCGGGACCGCGGAGATCAGACGCCTGAGCGGCGACTCTCTCGATGATCGTGTGGAGGAAGGTCCCTGTTCCCATTGCCGGATCGACAATCTGCACGTCATCCCCGGCATAACCCTGTGCCTTGCTGAGTCGGGTGCGCAGCACGTCCTCGGTGAGGCGGACCATCTCCTCCACCACCTCGCGGGGCGTGTAGTACGAGCCGCTCCTCTGCCGTAGTTGGGCGTCGTACACAGTGAGGAAGTTTTCGTACAGGTGGAGATAGGCGTCCCTGTTGCCCTGCCTGATCGTGGGCCAGTCGACGCAGGCGATGGTGCGCATTAGCAGGTCGAGGGTCACCGCGAAGCGCTCGTTGACGTTGTCGGTGAGCAGTTGGAGGGCCTTGCCCATCAGCGCGTGATCGGCGTCCAACCTGCGGCCGACTTCATGGAGCCCGCCTTCGGTGAGGGGGATGTCCTCGGTGCGGGCCAGCAGCAGGGCGAAGGTCACGGCCTGCGCGTAGCCATCGGAGAACGTTGCGTCGTCGGCGGAGGGGAACAGCAGCTTGCGCCAGTCGCTCTTAAGCCCAGTGAACGGCCGGGCTCGTGCGTCGTCCTCAGCCTGGGAGGACTTGGCCTCAGCAGCCAACTGCTCCAGTACTGCGGCACGCAGCAAGCGGCAGAGCGGGGCGATGTGCTGAACGAGTCGGGAGACCTGGCGTATGGGGGGAGGGGCCCAGAGCAGGAACGCCTGCATCAGCGCGTCGAACGCCGCCGGATCGGCGGGGACGAGCCGCTCACCCGTGCTCTTCAGGGTGCCAGTGAACTGGACTGTCGCACCCAATTGGACCCCATCACGGAAGAGCCGCCACTCGGTGCCGTTGGTGTAGAGGAGGTTGGGTAGGTCGCGCAGTCGCTCCCACTGCTCCTTGTTGCGGCCGGTGAAGGTTTCGGGATCGACGCTGAGGCCTGGCCTCTTGACCTCGACGTAGCCGGTCACGAGTCCGTTGACCTGGAGCGCATAATCCGGACGTACACCGATTGCGGGAAGCGGAACCTCGTCGTGCCAAGTCACCTCGTGAAGCGAGTGGTGATCACCCACGGCCTTAAGAAGCGCCTCCAGGGGACTGCGTATCGCGGCCTCGGGGCCGCCTCCGCCAGCAAGCTTCCCCTTGCACGACCGGCCAAACTCCGACACAGCCTCGAGCAGCCAGCTGTCTAGGCTTTCAGGCATGGCTTCCCCCCCAGGATCACTCGATGGTGATCTTAACATCGGCTCTCTCGCCAAGATATGACTATGGATCAGCTGGTATCGAGGGCCGCTCACAGCTCGGCGCATGGTTCAGGATCTGCCGCATGCGTGCGAGCCTCAGCGCTCGGGCAGCCGCGGTTGGCGTTGGAGCCGTGGTAAAGCCGCAGGTCAGTTGACCTGTGGCTCCCGCGTTGGGTACAACATGGTCGTCGACGCGTTCACTGGCGAAGTCCAGCTGCCGGAACGTCGGCTAGTCGACCGCGCCCTCTCTTCCCGGAAGGCCGCCTCTGGGCCACTGGTCTTCGGCAGAATCGGGCGGGTGGCGAATTACATCGAGGGCGGGGAGTTTCACGGTCCGGTGGTGCAGGCCCGGACGGTGGGTGAGCTGCACATTTACACCAGTGGTGCACGTGATGCCGGACAACTGGTTGCCGAGTCCGAACTACCCTCCACCGAGGATGAGTTTGCTCGCCGCATCGACCTAGATCGCAAGACGCTGGCAACGGCGCGCAGCATCCGCAGGGGTGCTGGCGCCGATGGGCTGGAGACTCCATGGCTGCACACTCCGCTCAGCGATGTCCTTGAGGAGTTGACCTCCCCCGGGACGGTTGCGGCTCGCATCAGGTTGGCGGCTGAAGCGCTGCGGCGCTGGGTCGATTGGGATCCGCCCGCCGAAGGATTTCGACAGCCGACGGCCAAGCGGGTCGAATTAGCCCTCGGGGTGTGGCGTAGCCAGGAGTGTGATCGCGCGGAGTGCCTTCGGAGGGTCGAGGAGCTGGCCGCCATGCTGGAAGGCGTACCGCCCGAGTCCGCGAGGGACAACGGCAGCACAATCACGCCGGTGCTGGAACGGGCGGCCTCAGCGGCGGAGGCCATGGGAGCCCTGATCCGTGAGCTGTGTGCGGCTTTCAAGGCATCAGGGCCACGTGACGATCTGCCTGCCGAGCACGTTTCCGCCGAGCGGAGGCTGTTTTCCGCACTGCAGGAACTACATGCGTGCCAGCGCCAGCTGGCTGGTATCGGCATCGATGCCTCCCTACTCGCCCGAGCGTCTGGCGCTCTGCTGATTGCCGGAGGGTGGGGCACAGGCAAGTCCTACGGCCTCGGGGCCTGGACGGAGGCCCGGGTTGCTGCCGGGGCTCCGGTGGCGTTCGTCAGTGGTCGGGAACTCGGTGGCGAGCGGTGGGAGGAGGAAATCGCCGGCGCGGCCGCGCCGGGAGGTCGGGGCGGTCCCGTCCGGAAGCTGTTGGCGGCGCTCCAAGAACATGCGCGTGCCAGTGGGAAGCACGCCACGTTGGTGATCGATGCCCTCAATGACGTTGCCGCTCTGCGAGGTCATGAACTGGACGGGTTCGCGTCCCTGGCGATATTGCTGAGGGAGTTCCCCGAGGTCTTGCTCGTGGCATCCACCCGCCTGGACCGGCACAGGTCACGGGACGAGAGCACGGTCGGGCGGTACGGTATCCACTGGGCGAGCGGTGTGGCGGATCCGGAGAAGGCCTGGGAGGTCCTGCGGGATGTCTACCAGGTGCCCGCACTCGTTCTTCCACCTGACGTCGCTGAACTGCGCCGCCCGTTGATGCTGACCGTGCTCGCCTGGTGCCTGTACCGCGAGCGTGACGCAGTGGCCGTCGATGCACCCGTGCCAGTGCCCAGCATCGGCGATCTATTCGAGTGGTGGCTGAAGATCCTCGACAAGGACTATTTCGGGTACCTTCACGGTCGACCTTCCGCCGCCGCCCATCCTTTGGTGAGCAGAGCCTGTGCACTTCTCGGCGAGCGTCTGGGGCTGCAAGACTCCCTTGACCACGGCTCGGCATGTGCGGCTCTGCGTAGCGCGCCTGAACTGGGAGAGCCCGTACAGCTGTTGGAATGGCTCTTCCAGGCGGGTGTATTGGCGTCGGATCCACAGAATCAGCGGATCGGATTCGCCGTGCAGAGGTTTGCCGAGCACGTCTGGGCCAGCAATCTGATGGGTGGACCCGAGCGCCAGCGTCACCTGGTTTCCCTGGTGAACGACCTGTCTGGTCCTGACGAAACCGCCAATCGGGCCTACCGACTGCTGTCGGCTCTGGCCGGCGTGGTGCCATACACCCATCCGGGGAAGGAGCTTCCGCATTTCCTCCCGAAGGGGTTGCCGTCGGCAGCCGCCATGGCTGTTCTGGATTCTCTCCAAGGTAGGCGTGGTGATTGGGTCACTGGTCAATCGCTCGATTTCCTGAAGCGAGGTATGTCTGACCCCGAGCTGGCACCGTGGGTCTGGTACACGGTGCTGGTGAACTCGGCCTGCCGGGAACATCAAGCTGGTGCCGGCTTCCTGCACCGTGAGCTTCGCGGGCTGAGAAAGCGCCAGTTGGCAAGCCGTTTCATCGTTCCGATGCTGCACCTCCTGGAAGATCCGGACGGAATGGCCATGATCCAGCGGTTCATTCGATGGGCGGCCTGCGGGACTGACGAGGTTCGGAAGAATGCCACCGACGTGACCAGAGTGCTGCTATGGCTCGCCTCAGTTCCCAGCCCGCCTCTGCGTGCTCAGTGCGTGCGCACAGTGGCGCAGATCTGGCGGGACGTTCCCGGAGCGGCGATCGAACAGGTGGAGATCTTCGGGAAGCACCGCGATTCGTATATTGCCGAGGCGAGTTGGTTGGCCGCCTACGGTGCGCTGTTGCTGGGATCTGAGGCAGTTCCGGTGGAGGAGTGGAACGCCGTCATGATGCGTGACCAGTTCAGGGCACACAGGGGCATCCAACAGACGATCTCCAGCTTGCGGACGTTGCTCTGGCCGTCGTCTGCCCTGTCGTGCGAGGAGCCCAGGGTCGGACTGCCATGGGCTCCTCCACTGCCGGTCTCCTGGCGGAAGTTGGAGCGGTGCGAGAGCTACTTCGGGTCGATGGTCGAGAAGACCGACAGCCATCCAAGGCGCTATCGGTGGCTGGTCCAGCGGTCTCGGATTCTCAAGCCGAGGCGGCTTGAGGTGAAGATGCGCGGCCGCACGGGTTATCGCCTTGGGGAGTGGCCCTCCTACGCCCAGCAGCAGAAGGTCATGGAGACCGCCTTGGAGGAATGGCACGGCACGACCAAGTCCGGCTTGGGCGGGCTGCGCGCCTGGTCCGAACTCTCAGTGCTGGACCGGCGGCATGGGATCGACCCGACCATCGCACCCGGGTGGCCGACATCGTCGGCCCACCTGAGTCGGCGGTCCGACTCCTGGTGGTGTGCCCTGGTGGGCGAGGGTGACATCACGGCTGTGCTGAGAGGCATGCAGCCGTCCCGGTTTGCGATGGTGCAAGACCCCGATGGGGTGGCCTGGTATGTGCTGCGCGCCGAATACAACCTTGACCGGCCCGACGACACGGAGGGAGAAGGCCAACTTCCGGTTCTCGTCACCGACCCGTACACCGTTCTGCGACTGGACGGGGACCGGTCGTCGGCGCCCACCAGACCGGGCGCCGACCAGAGGTATGTCCATGTGGAGGTGGAGTCAGTCCTTGTACGGAGCGACGTGCGGGAGAGCGCCATCGAGACTCTGTTGGGTACGGGGGAGTCACCACAGTTGAGCGAGCGCTGGCCGCCGCAGATGTACCTGGCGGAGTACTACCGGCGAGCAGGGGCCACCACAGGATCCTCATCCGGCAGTGAAGCCACGTCCCCCAGCACGGCGGAATACGAGGACACCTTCCTCGTACGACTGTCGGACGGTGTCAAGGGCAAGCCGGATAACCGGGCCGTTCCATCACGGACGCTGGCCGACCTATTGGACCTCCACTGGAACGGCCGGCACCTCGACTTTCATTTTTCCGGGGAACATCAGCCAGTCCTACATGACCCGGGCATCGACCGCCACGGACCGCCGGCCCTGCTGCTTGCGACGACTGCCATGGACACCCTTGCCGCTAAAGGCTGGAATCTGGCTTGGAGAGTCAGGGTGACAGAAGGCTGGAGCTTCGGCCGAACGACCTGGACTGGTGACTGCGGATTCAATGGCGAAGACCTCGGCGATCAGGACGACTTCGGTGAACGGAGCGGTGATTGGCGGGTCGAACGTCGCGACTACTGGCGCAAGTACTGACGGTCCTGGATGGGCGTAGGCGTTCTCACGGCTGGTCGACTGGAGTGCAAAGCTGAGACGTGGGGGGCTTCGGGCGACGAATCTGGAGTGACCAGAACTCCGGATCGCGGTTGGTCAGCGTACGGGAGACACAGCTGGCTGGGCGGGCGCACCACCGCCACGGGACGCCAACGCCCGTCGTGTGATGCTGGCGCAGAGAAGTGTGAACACCCAGCCCGAGCTCGCGCTGAGGCGTGGGCTGCACTCGTTGGGCTTCCGGTACCGGGTGAACCATCCCGTTCCGGGGAAGCGGCGGCGCCGCGCGGACGTCAGTTTCGTGCGCTGGCGGACCGCGGTGTTCGTGCAGGGGTGCTTCTGGCACGCCTGCCCGGAGCACTTGCACATGCCGAAGCACAACGCGGAGTGGTGGTGGAACAAGCTCCAGAACAATGTTCGCAGCGATGAGGACACTGACGCGCACCTCGTCCGACTGGGGTGGCTTCCCCTGCGGGTCTGGGAGCACGAGGCCGTGGGGACCGCGGTGGCCAAGGTGGTCGAGGCGCTCGCGCACCAGGGGCACCCTCGTGCACGGGGGATCCACACGCGGAGCGGTAGGTCGGTCACGGAGGACGAGCAAGTAGCGGAGGAACGCTGAGTTTGGTGCCGCGGCCGGGAAACCTCGGCTGCTTGTTGCCTCCAGCACCCGGGGGCCGCCCAGCGTGGCAGGTGAGGGGTGCAGGTCTGGCAGCGGGCCTTGGGCGACATAGGTAGCACCGAGACGCGACTGAGGGCACGGTGCGGCTTCGGCGCGGACGATGGCGGTGCGTGCCAGATCAGTGCCAGAACGGCTGGTGGGTAACGGGTATCTCGGTAAGAGATGAGGAGCCGTAGGCCCCATCTGGCGGCGTATCACCGCAGGTCAGAGCCGCTTTGCGGCCCGGAGGCCCAAAGATTCCCAAGCTTAGAGCGCGAGTTCGATTCTCGTCGCCCGCTCCAGCAGAAAGCCCCAGGCCAATGGCCTGGGGCTTTTGCGTTGTTCGGTGGTGGGGTCAGGCCGGGTGGGGGGCGCCGAGGTGGGGGAAGTGGGGGAGGAGGTCGGTGTGGGGGGTGATGTGGTCGGTGGGGACTTTGCCGCCGGTGAGCATGGTGAGGCGGGCGGAGGTGACGTCGTCGGTGAGGGTGCGGCCGTTGGGGTAGGCGGTGGGCTTGGTGCGGTCGTAGCGGAGGATGTCGGGGAGGACGGCGCGTAGGGCCTGTTCGGCGGCTTGGGGGGTGTAGTCGCCGAAGTGCTGGAGGACGGCCGACCAGGGTTCGCGGTAGGTGGTCCAGTCGTCGGCGGGTTCGCCGGCGTTGTAGGCGTCCTTGACGTCCTCGGCGTTGAAGTAGGCGGTCAGGGACGGGTGGGCGCCGCGGTCGACGGACGTGAGTCGGCCGTTCTGGTGGAGGCTGACCCGGCCCCAGACGCCGATTTCGGGGTGCGGGCCGAGTTCGGTGTTCGGGACTTCCAGTGCCATGGCGAAGACGTTCTTGTCGGCTCCCCAGTCGACGCCGGTCCATTGGAACTTGGCGACGATGCCGTCCAGGTCGGCGAAGAACGGGTCGCTGCGGAAGCCGATGTAGCACTTGTAGGGGCCGGACTCGGTCACGGTGGGTGTGGCGTCGAAGTTCACCGGGAGGTCGGTGAAGAGTTCCTGGCCGGTGGCGTCGTGGGCGCGGGCCTGGTCGCCGGTGGCGCGGCGGACGGTGGCGGTCTGATGGTTGTTGGTGGGTGGGGAGAAAGTGAAGCTGTAGGCGATGTCGGCCCGGTGGTCGCTGTCGGTGTCGATGTTGATGCGGTAGACGGCGTCCGGGTGGAAGGCGTCGCCGCCGGTGGGGGCGATCGGGTTGACGTTGAGGATCAGGACGGTGCGGTCGCCGGGGGCGGCGAAGGCGAACAGGTCCGTCATGTCGAGGCGGGCGTCGTCCAGGGGTGAGCGGAGGTTGGGGCCGCTGAGGTGATGGGACATGGCGCCAGCATCGGAAGTCGAGTGTTCAGGGGTGTTGCGGCGCGGCTTGCGGGGGCCGGGATTCATCCGGTTGGCCCCGGAGCGGGAGCGGACATGGCCTCAAGTCGCCGTCAAGGGGCGGGAGTTCTGCTTTGGCGGAGTGGCGGGTGCGCAGGTGGCATGCGCGGTCGGCCGAGGTGTGTGCCTGCGCGGGGAGGAAGCCGAGCCGATGGACGTACGACTCGACGTGGCAATACCGGGGTGCCCGGTAAAGGGCGGGCGGGTGCCGCTGTACGGGCCGGAATTCGCCGCCGATCCGCAGGGGTACTACGAGCGGTTGCGGCGGTTCGGGCCGGCGGTGCCGGTGGAGTTGGCGCCGGGGGTGGAGGCCGCGCTGGTCACCGACTACGCGACGGCCCTGCAACTGCTGCAGGACCCGGCGACGTTCCGCAAGGATCCGCACCGGTGGCGGGCGCTGTACGACGGGCGGATCCCGGCCGACAGCCCGGTGCTGCCGTTGCTCGCGCCCCGTCCGAACTGCATGTTCACGGACGGCGCCGAGCACTTGCGGCTGCGGCGGCCGGTCACCGACAGCATGGCCCGGGTCGATCCGGGTCGGCTGGCCCGGACGACCAGGCAGGTTTCCGACTTCCTGATCTCGCGGTTCGCGGAGCAGGGGGCGGCCGATCTACTGGCCGCGTACGCCAAGCAGTTGCCGCTGTTCGTGTTCAACGACCTGTTCGGCTGCACGGCCGAGATCGGCGACCGGGTGCTGTTCGGGATCTCCGGCATGTTCGAGGGGGTGAACGCCGAGCAGGCCGCCCAGGTGCTGTTCGGCGCGGTCGGCGGAATTGGTCGTGCTCAAGCGGGAGCGGCCGGGCGACGATGTGACGAGTTGGCTGATGGAGCACGGCCAGCGGCTCACGGACGACGAGATGGTCCACCAACTGGCCCTGCTGCTGGGTGCCGGGGCCGGTTCACGCCGCGGGAGCCGGTGCCGCCGGTGCCCGCCCGGCGCACGGTTGTGCAGCCGGAGACGGCGCGGAAGCCGGAGGCGCCGGCTGGAAAACCTGGGCGTTGGAGCCAGTTCCTCAGCTGGCTGACCGGCTGATCCAAGAGCGACCCCGTCCTCCCTTGCCCGGCGCGAACGGCCCGGCCACACTTGCCTCGGGTCGGACGAGGGGGGACGCGCGATGGCGGTACCGGCGGCGGTTGGCGGGGTCCCGTTCGGCCCCCGGCTGCGGGCGCTGCGCCGGCGTTCCGGGCTCAGCCAGCAGGCCGCCGCCGAGCGCGCCGGGCTGAGCACCCGGGCGTTGCGTGACCTCGAACAGGGCCGGGTCCGCCGGCCCCGGCCGCGTACGCTGCGGCAGTTGGCCGAGGCGCTGGCGATCAGCGACGAAGAACTCGCCGATGCGCAACGGGAGTTGGACGACGGGCCGCGGCTGCTGGTCCTCGGGCCGCTGGAGCTGCGGACCGGTGGCGATCCCGTCCCGGTCACCAGCCCGATGCTGCGCCGCCTGCTCGGCCTGCTGGCGCTCAAGCACCCGGAGCCCGCCACCCGGCAGGAGATCACCGACACGCTGTGGCCGGACGGGCCGCCGGACTCGCAGCAGAGCCTGGTGCACACGTACGTCAGCCAGGCCCGCCGCCTGGCAACCGGGGTGGCCCGCACCCCCACCGGCTACCGGCTGACGGCCGGCCCGCAGGACACCGATCTCGGCCGCTTCGACGCCCTGTTGGCCCGTACGGTGTGCACGCACCACGCGCCCGACCCGGCCACCGTCCACGAGACGCTGGCCTTGGCGCTGCGCTGGTGGCGCGGGCCGGTGCTGGCCGACGCCGACCCGGCGCTGCGGCGGCACCCGGCCGCCGTCGCGGCGGGCGAACGGCGGATCCGCGCCGCGCTGTTGTACGCCGACACCGCCCTGCTGCTGCACCGGCCCGCCGACGCCGTCCCCCAGCTGTGGGAGTTGGTGCATGCCGAGCCGCTGCACGAAGGACTACACGCCCGGCTGATCCTCGCGCTGGCCGGGGGCGGCGAGCAGGCCGCCGCGCTCGACGTGTTCCAGCGGTTGCGCGAGCGACTCGACGAGGAGCTGGGCATCGCCCCCGGCCCGGAGGTCGAGGACGCCCACCTGCGGGTGCTGCGTCGCCAACTTCCAGTGCCTGCAAGGGGCGTCCAGCCGGCTCAGCTGCCTGCAAGGGGCGTCCAGCCGGCTCAGCTGCCCGCCGAGAGTGGCCCGTACGTCGGCCGCCGGGCCGAGCTCCGGCTGCTCGACGCGCTGACCGCCCCGGGCCCGCAGCCGCGCCTGGCGGCGGTGGTCGGCCCGCCCGGTGTCGGCAAGACCGCGCTCGCCGTGCACTGGGCGCACACCCGCCGCGAGCACTTCCCGGACGGGCAGCTGTACATCGACCTGCGCGGCCATTCTCCGCACCCGGCGCTGCGTCCCGCCGAGGTGCTCGGCCGCTTCCTGCGCGCCCTCGGCACCCCGCCGGACCGGCTGCCCGACTGCCGGGACGAGGCCGCCGCGCTCTACCGCACCCTGCTCGCCGACCGGCGCGTGCTGATCGTGCTGGACAACGCCCGCGACGCCGAACAGGTCCGCCCGCTGCTGCCCGGCGCCCGCGGCTGCGCCGTCCTGGTCACCGGCCGCCACCGCCTGACCGGGCTGGTCGCCGCCGACGGCGCCCGCCGGCTCACCCTGGACGCGCTCGGCCCGGACGAGGCCCGCGAGCTGCTCGGCAGCGTGGTCGGCGAGTGCCGGGTCGCCGCCGAACCCGAGGCCGCCCGCCGCCTCGTCGAGCTCTGCGACGGCCTGCCGCTGGCCGTCCGTGCCGCCGGTGCCGGCCTGGTCGCCCGGGACGGCACGATCGCCGAGCACTGCGCCCGGCTGGCCGGGGGCGACCTGCTCGAGCTGCTGCACGTCGAGGGCGACCCGCGTTCGACCGTCCGGGCCGCGCTCGACCTTTCCTACCGCGAACTGCCCTCCCCGGCCCGGCGGTTGTACCGCCTGCTCGGGCTGCTCCCCGGCCCGGACACCACCGCCGACGGCGCCGCCGCCCTTGCCGGCACCGGCCCCGGCGAGGCCGCCGCCCTGCTGCGCACCCTCGCCGACGCCCACCTGCTGCGTGAGCGCGCCGGCCGGTACGGGCTCCCCGGGCTGCTGCGCGCACATGCCCACGAGTTGACGGAGCGTCAGGAGATGGGCCCCGCCCGGCAGCGGCTGTTCGACTGGTATCTGACGGACGCCGACGAGGACCTGGCCCCCGTTGTCCGGCAGGCCTGCGACGCCGGCTTCCCCGCCACCGCCCGGCGGCTCGCCGAACAGTGGCGGCCCGCGGCGGCGGCCACCGGGCACCCCGACGAAGCCTGCGACGCCGGCTTCCCCGTCACCGCCCGGCGGCTCGCCGAACAGTGGCGGCCCGCGGTGGCGGCCACCGGGCACCTCGACGAAGCCTGCGACGCCGGCTTCCCCGTCACCGCCCGGCGGCTCGCCGAACAGTGGCGGCCCGCGGCGGCGGCCACCGGGCACCCCGACGAAGCCTGCGACGCCGGCTTCCCCGCCACCGCCCGGCGGCTCGCCGAACAGTGGCGGCCCGCGGCGGCGGCCACCGGGCACCCCGACGACCTCACCGTGCTCGGGCTGATCTGCGGGAAGCTCGGCCGGCTCCAGGAGGCCGCCGAGCACTTCACCCGGGCCGCCCGGCTGCACCGCGAGCAGGGCGCCACCGCCGAGGAGGCCATCGCCCGGACCAACCTGGCCGCCGTCCGCCGCGCGCTGGGGCGTCCGGCCGACGCCGTCCGCCTGCTCGACGCGACGCTGCCCGTGCACCGCCGCACCGGCAACACGTTCAGCGAGGCGGTGGCGCTGACCTGCCTGTCCGGCGCGCGCACCGACCTCGGCGACCCCGCCGCCGGCCGGCTGCTCGCCCGCGCCGCGATCACCGCCGCCCGCACCCTGCGCCACCCCGCGCTGGAGGCGGGCGCCCACCTCGCGCTGGCCGCCGCGCACGAACGCGCCCACTGCCGAGCCGACGCGGCCGCCGGATACCGGGAGGCGCTGCGCCTCGCGGAGGCCGCCGACGACCGGCACCCGCAGGCCGTCGCGCTGATCGGCCTCGCCACCACCCGCTCCGGCACCGACCCGCAGGCCGCCCTGGAGCACGTGGAAAACGCTCTCCGGATCAGCCGCGCCGCCGGTTTCCGCATCCTCGAAGGCAACGCTCTCACCGCTCTGACCTGCGCACTCGTCCGGCTGGAGCAGCCGCAGGCGGCACTGGACAGCGGCCGCCGCGCGCTCGCCCTGCACCGTGCGACCGGCCACCTGCCCGGCGAGGTGCGGGCCCTGCTGGCCCTCGGCCGCGCGCAGTCCGCGCTCGGTGCGCCCGGCCTCGCCGTCGGGCACTGGCGGGAGGCGTTGCGGCTGTCCCGGGCGATGGGCGTGAGCAGGCTGCGCTGAGCGGCAGTTCCGCCGCTTCCGCGCGTTCTGCCGGTCGCGGCTGACGGAAGGTCATATCGGCAGGTCAGAAAGGGTCCGGGCGCCTCTGGTCCGGCTGTGGGAGCGGGTACAGGCCACCTTCGTACGGTGGGCGCACCGCCCGCGCCGACACCCGGAGGACTTCGCATGAGCCGCTACGACCTGCTGGCGTCCACCCCGGCGGTGCGCCGCGTCCAACAGGAGCTGGGCAGCGCCGCCGCGGCCGGGCGCCGCCTGCGCGAGCCCGCCGGGGAGCCCGAGCCGCTGACCGGTGCTGCCGCCGCGTTCATCACCGGTCTCGACGGCTTCCTGGTCGGCACCGTGAACGAGAACGGCTGGCCGTACCTCCAGTACCGGGGCGGCCCGCCGGGATTCGTGCACGTGCTGGACGCGCACACGCTCGGCTACCTGGACGTCCGCGGCAACCGGCAGTACCTGACCACCGGCAACCTGCGCGCCGACGACCGGGTGTCGCTGTTCTTCCTCGACCACGCCAGGCAGGCCCGGCTCAAGTTGTTCGGCCGGGCCACCGCCGTCCCGGCCGATCGGTACCCGGAGTTGGTCGCCCGCCTGGAATCCCCGCGCACCGACGGCCGGATCGAACAGGTCGTCACCGTCCGGGTCGAGGCGTTCGCCTGGAACTGCCCCAACCACATCACGCCGCGGTTCAGCGAGGCCGAACTCGACCACGCCCTCGCCCCGGTCCGCGAGCGCCTCGCCCGGCTGGAGGCGGAGAACGCCGCCCTGCGCGCCGAACTCGCCGCCGCCCGTACCGACTTGAAGGACTGAACCGTGTCCGAACGCCTTGCCGATGCCCCTGCAGCGGAACAGGCCCGGCCCGCCGAACCGGCGATCTGGTCCCGCAACTTCCGCTATTACTTCACCGCCCGCAGTGCGGGCCTGCTCAGCTGGGCGATGCTCCCGGTCGCGGTCTCGGCCGGTCTGATCGGCAGCGGCCACGGCCTGGACGCCGCCGGCTACGCGATGGCTTTTCTGGTCGGCCCGTTCGCCGGGCTGGTGCTGTTCGGCGGAGTCCTCGCCGACCGGTTCACCGCCCGCCGGATGATGATCGTTGCCGACCTGGCCAACCTCACCGCGCACATCCTGCTGGCCGTTCTCTTCCTGCACGGCATCGACCACCTGTGGCAGCTGTACGCCCTGCTGGTGGTGGCCGGTACCGCCAACGCGCTGTTCCAGCCCGGGGCTTCGTCCACCGTCCCGCTGGTGGCCCGGGACGTGCAGGGTGCCAACGGGGTGCTGCGCACCTCCGAGGCGGTCACCGGGCTGGGCGGGCCCGCGCTGGCCGGTGTGCTGGTCGGGTTCGGTTCCACGGGCTGGGTGATGGTGATCTCCGGCCTCGCCTACGCGACCAGTGCGATCTGCCTGTTCGCGCTCCGCCTCGGTGCGGTGCCCGCCCCGCCGGTCGGGGACGGGCTGTGGCGGAACCTGGTGGTCGGCTGGCGGGAGTTCCGTTCCCGCAGCTGGCTGTGGGGCGTCATCGCGATCTGGATGGTCTACGCCGTGCTGTCCTGGGGCCCGCAACTCTCGCTCGCCGCAGGGCTGATCGTCCCCCGGCACGGCGCCACCGCCTTCGGGCTGGTCAACTGCGCGCTCGGCGCCGGGACGGTGGCCGGTGGGCTGATCGCGATCCGCTGGAAGCCGGCCCGTCCGCTCGCCGCCGGCGGGGCTGCGATGTTCGCCTACCCGCTGTACCCGCTCGGCCTGGTGCTCGGTGCCCCGGTCTGGCTGCTCGCCGCCGCGCAGCTGCTGGTCGGCGCGGGGATCGGCGTCTGGGGCGTCATGTGGGCCACCAGCGTGCAGACCCAGGTTCCCGGCGAGGTCCTCAACCGCGTCCACGCGTACGAGGTGGCCGGCTCGGTCGGCATGTACCCGCTCGGCAGCGCGCTGGCCGGCCCGGCCGTGCACGCCTTCGGCACCACGCCCGTCCTGCTGGTCGGCACCGTCGTCGCGCTGCTCGTCCCGGCCGCGCTGCTGCTCACCCGCCCGATCCGCACGCTGACCCGGGTGCCGGACCGCAGCTGAAAAACGTGGGCCGATATCAGTCGTCCAGCGGTTCCGGAGCGGGGGCGGCGGGGCGCGGGGCGGCGAGCAGGAAGGGGATCAGGCCGCGGTGCAGCAGGGCGGTGCGCCAGGCGGTGCGGGCCGCGGACAGCTCCTGGGTGTGCTGCGGCTCCTCGGAGGGCGTGGCGCGCTGGCGGGAGGCGCTGAACAGCAGGCCGAGCAGGCCGATCAGGGCGCTGGCGACGGCGATGGCGACGGTGGACCAGGCGGCGGTGCGCAGCACGTCGGCGGTGAAGGCGTGCGGGCTGGACAGGCCGATCAGGGAGGCCAGCAGGAAGAACACGGCGGCGGCGCTGCCGGACACGATCGGTACCACCAGGGCCAGCGCGCCGAACCAGCCGGACATCCGCTCGCCGGGTGCGGCGGCGGGCCCGGGTGCGGCGGGTGCGGCGTTGCGGAGCCGGCAGTACGTCAGGTACTCGGGTTCGGCCGCGGCCAGGATCTCCTCGGTGCGCTGCCGGGCCAGTGTCCGCAGCCGGGTGGCCTGCGAGGTGTCGCCGGTCAGTGCGGTGCGCACGGCGGGGTCGGCGAAGGCCCGGCCGAGGGCGTACTCGAAGTCGGCGCGGTCCTGCTGGGTGGGGCCGTGGCCGGTGAGCGGGTCCATGGTGTTGTCCCCCGTGGGTCGAATGCCGGTCAGCCGTAGCTGACGTCGGAACAGAGGTCGTCGTCGGCGGAGCGGGCCTGGCTGACGCTGGTGGGCAGCGGGCCGGAGGGCAGCGGCGGGGCGGCGGTGGTGCCGTTGCCGGCCGCGTAGTCGGCGCCGAGGGTGAGGGAGATGCCGGCGTGGCTGCCGGCCTGCAGGGTGGCGCCGGGGAAGAGTTCGGCGACCTTCTGGGCCTTGGCCTTCTCGCCGGGCCCGTATTCGACGAGGGTGGTGGCGTGGCTGCGGGAGGTGGCGTTGGCCCGGCCGGTGACGGTGAAGCCGGAGCCTTCCAGTGCCTCGGCGGCCTTGCCGGTCAGTCCGCCGGTCTCGGTGCCGTTGTAGACGGTGACCTTGATGCCGGCTCCGTCGACCTTGGCCGGTGCGACGGCCTGGCTGGGCGTGGGTTCGGCGGCGGGCGCACTGGCGCCGGCCGAGGCGTCCTGGCCGTCCAGGGTGCGGTCGGCCTTGAGCGCGGCCCACAGCTGGTCGACGTCGGGGTGCACGAGGGCGACCCGGTCGCCCTGGTAGCGCCACGGCACGGTGAGGAACTTGATGTCGTGCAGGTCGATGTCCTTGAGCGACATGGCGAAGTCGACGAGCTTCTGCGCCGAGCCGAGTCCCTCGTCGACGGTGAGCGACTTGGTGACGGCGTCGGCCAGCGGCAGCAGCGCGACGGGGTTCATGCCCTGCGACTTGACCTGCTTGATCAGCGAGGACAGGAAGGCCTGTTGGCGCTTGGTGCGGCCGATGTCGGAGCCGTCGCCGAGGCCGTGCCGGATCCGGACGTAGTCGAGGGCGGCCTGGCCGGAGATCTTCTGGTGGCCCTGGGCGAAGAGCTCCTTGCCGCGGTGCCCGAGGTTCGGGTTGAGGTCGCCCTCGTACACGGCCTTGGGCAGGCAGACGTCGACGCCGCCGACGGCGGAGGTCATGTCGGCGAAGCCCTGGAAGTTGATCACCATGGTGTGGTCGATGCGCAGCCCGGTGAGCTTCTCCACGGTGTTCTGGGTGCAGGCGGGGTTGCCCTGGTCGGTGTTGCCGACCGAGAAGGCGCCGTTGAACATGGCGCTGGCCTGCGGCTTGGTCCAGTTCTTGTTGGGCAGCAGGCAGGACGGGATGGCGACCAGCGAGTCGCGCGGGATGGAGACGCCGACGGCGTGTTTGTGGTCGGCGTAGACGTGCAGCAGGATCGCGGTGTCCGAGCGGGCGCCGCCGTCGTCTCCGCCGCCGAGGTCCTTGTTGGTGCCGGCGCGCGAGTCGGAGCCGATCAGCAGCAGGTTGACCGGGACCCGGCCCTGGGAGTCGGCGCTGGCGGCGTCGGGGCGGTCCTTGCTGATGCCGGCGCTGTCGAAGGTGCTCAGGTTGCCGTTGAGCCGGTAGTAGACCAGGCCGCCCGCGGTGACGGCGAGCGCGACGACGCCGGCGGTGGACCACAGGACGATCCGGCGGACTTTGCGGCCGCGGCCGGATCCGTCGCTCCGGGCCCCCACCCTGCGTGCAGACATGACGCACCCTTCCCCGTCGTGGCCGGCGGAGCGCCGGCCCGAACTTCTACAGAGCTGTAGAGGTTCAGCGAAGCATACAAATTCGGTCGGGTGAAGTCACACCCCTCCCTCCACGGCCCCCGGCCGCCCGTTGCCCGGGAAAGCGCGATCCCCCGGCGGCCGGGGGCCGTCGGGGGATCGGTGAGCGGGGAAGGTCAGTGCACGCGCAGCAGGGCGAGGTGGACGACGGTGGCCCGGGCGAGGTCCAGGGTGGCGCCGCGGCGGTGGCGGCGGGCTTCGGCGGATCCGGACCGCCCCCGCCCACCCGGCACCCTCGGCCCGCCGCCTGCGCACCCGGGCCACCCTGCTCGCCGTCCTCGGCGAACACGGCACGCTCAGCCGCGCCGAGATCAGCCGGCTCACCGGGCTCTCCCGCTCCGCCGTCAGCAGCGCCGTCACCGACCTGATCGACGAAGGACTCGCCGGCGAAACCGCCGCCACCACCGCCGCCGGACGGGGCCGCCGCGCCGCCGCCGTCACCCTGCGTCGCGCCCACGCCCTCGTTCTCGCCCTCGACTTCGGGCACACCCACGTCACCGCCGCCGTCGCCGACACCACCGGCACCGTACGCGGCGAGGCCACCGCCCGCCTCGACGTCGACAACCACCCCCGCGAGGTGCTGGCCGCCGCCCGCACCCTCGCCGACCGGGCACTCGCCGCCGCCGGCCACCCCCTGGACGCCATCACCGCCGTCGCCGCCGGCATCCCCGGCGCCCTCGACACCCGCACCAATGTGGTTCGCGCCCCCTCCACCCTTTCCCAGTGGATCGGCATGGACCCCGCCGCCGAACTCGGCCGGCTCTTCGGCCTGCCCGTCACCGTCGGCAACGACGCCGAGATGGGCGCCCGCGGCGAACGCGCCCACAGCGGCGGGAACGCCGTCAACGACCTGATCTACGTCAAGGCCTCCACCGGCATCGGCGCCGGACTGCTGCTCGGCGGACGCATCTACCGCGGCGCCAGCGGCATCTCCGGCGAGATCGGACACATCCAGCTCCCCGACACCGGCACCTGGTGCCGCTGCGGCAACCGCGGCTGCTTGGAGTCCGTCGCCTCCATCGTCGAGGTCCGCCGCCGCCTCGCCCACGTCCTCGCCCCCGGCGCCCGCCCCGACGAAAACGTCGAACTGCCGCCGCTCGGCGAACTCACCGACACCCCTGCCGCCGCCCGCGTCATCGGCGAAACCGGCCGCACCATCGGACGCGTCCTCGCCGACCTGGTCAACTGCCTCAACCCCGCCGCCATCGTGATCGGCGGCGAACTCGGCCTGGCCGGCACGCCGTTGATCAACGGCATCCGCGAGTCCGTCGACCGCTACGCACAGCCCGCCGTCGCCGAGGCCGTCGAGATCCGCGCCAGCCGGCTCGGCCTGCGCTCCGAACTGTACGGAGCGATCGACACCGCGGTGGCCGCGGCGGTCGGTCAACTGCCTTGATCGACACCGCGCCGGCCCCTAACGCAGCTGACGGGCCCGCTCCGCCAGGAAACGGCGCTCCGGCAGGCTCGGCGCCAGCGCGGACGCCCGGCGGAACACCTCCGCCGCGGCCTCCGCCTCGCCGGTGCGGGCCAGCAGTTCGGCCCGCACCGCCAGAAAACGGTGGTGCCGGCCCAACACCCGCTCCAGCGCTTCGAGTTCCTTCAGCGCGAGCTCCGCGCCGTGCACCTCCGCCAGCGCCACCAGCCGGCCCAGTTCCGGCATCGGGCCGGGCGCCACCCGCACCAGCAGGTCGTACAGCGCCAGGATCTGCGGCCAGTCGGTGGCCGCCACGTCCGGCGCCTCGTCGTGCAGCGCCGCGATCGCCGCCTGCAACTGGTACGGGCCCACCCGGCCGTGCGGCAGCGCCCGTTCCACCAGCGCCACGCCCTCGGCGATCGCCGCCGCGTCCCAGCGCGTCCGGTTCTGCTCCGCCAGCGGCACCAGCTCCCCGCCCGGGCCGGTCCGCGACGGGCGCCGGGCGTCGGTGAGCAGCATCAGCGCCAGCAGGCCCATCACCTCGGCGTCCGCGGGCAGCGACCGGTGCAGCAGCCTGGTCAGCCGGATCGCCTCGTCGGACAGCCGGGGGGTGGTCAGGTCCTCGCCGGAGGTGGCGGTGTAGCCCTCGTTGAACACCAGGTACAGCACCTGCAGCACCTCGCGCAGCCGCTCCACCGTCTCGCCCGGCTCCGGCAGCACGAACCGCAGCCCGGACGAACGGATGGTCTGCTTCGCCCGGCTGATCCGCTGCGCCATGGTCGCCTCCGGCACCAGGAACGCCGCCGCGATCTGCGCCGTGCTCAGGCCGCCGACGGCGCGCAGCGTCAGCGCGATCCGGCTCGGCGCGGTCAGCGCCGGGTGGCAGCACAGGAACAGCAGCGCCAGCGAGTCGTCCCGGTCCGCGGCGGGGTCGGCGTCGGCCGCCCGGCCCAGCAGCTCGGACTGCGGCGTGGCCAGGAACAGCCGCTCCTCGCGTTCGCGCCGGGCCCGGTCCGCGCGCACCAGATCGACCAGCCGGCGCGCCGCCACCGTCACCAGCCAGCCGCGCGGGTTCGCCGGCCGGCCCTGCCGCGGCCACTGTGTCGCGGCCGCCAGCAGCGCCTCCTGCACCGCGTCCTCGCAGCTGTCGAACGCGCCGGGGTGGCGGCGCAGCAGCACCGCCAGGACCTGGGGCGCGAGTTCGCGCAGCAGGTCCTGGTCGGCGGGTGCCCGGTCGGTCATGACGCGGTTCAGTCCGTCATCGGCGTCTCGTGCAGGATCGGCCACAGCTCGACCGGCTCCTGGTCCGCCCACGGCATGTCGGCGGCGATCTCCAGCGCCCGCTGCTCGTTCTCGCAGTCCAGCAGGTAGAAGCTCGCCATGTACTCCTTGGTCTCCAGGTACGGCCCGTCGCTCACCGCGGGCAGCCCGTCCTGGCGGCGCACCAGCCGGCTGGCGGCAGCGTCGCCGAGGCCGTACGCGCCGATCAGTTCGCCGGTCTCGCGGTAGCGCTGGTTGAACGCGTCCTGCTGGGCGATCGCCGCCGGCCACTCCTCGGCCGAGATGGACGCCCACTTCTCCTGGTTGCCGTAGGTCATCAGCAGGTACTTCACGCGGACCACGTCCTCTGTGTCGGTGGGTGCTTGTGTCCACTGGTCGGAGCGGAGCGGTGCTTCTCTACACGGAGTGGCGCTTCTCCGCACGGGGCGACGTTATTCGGCGGAGGCGGTCGGCGGTGTCCAGACGTACGGCGTGGTGGTGGTGACGGCGTGCATGCCGAGGCGGCGCAGGATCGGGGTGCTGTCGGGGGAGGCGTCGACCTGGAGGTAGCGGATGCCGTGGTCGAGGGCCCAGCGGGCGCGGTGGGCTACCAGCGAGCGGTAGATGCCGCGGCCGCGCCAGGCGGCCAGCGTGGAGCCGCCCCAGAGGCCGGCGAACTCGGTGCCGGGGGTGCGGGTCAGCCAGGCGGCGGAGACCACCTCGGGGGTGGGGGTGTCGGTCTCGGCGACCAGTACCAGGAAGCCCTCGGGGTCGGCGGCGGCGTTCTCGGTGAGGTCGCCGACCAGCCAGCTCCAGTCCTGGCCCCAGACCTCGCCCTGCAGCGCGGCGATCCGCCGCATGTCGGTGCGGGCGGTGACCCGGCGCAGCGTGATGCCGTCGGGCGCGGGGGTGGGGGTGGCGAGTTCGGCGGCCAGTCCGATCAGGACGGTCTCCGGGTCCTCGGCGACGAAGCCGGCCGCGGTCAGCCGTTCCGGGAGGTCGGCGGGCAGGTCGTGGCCGCGGGTCTTCCATTCGACGCTCTCGCCGCGGGCGGTGAAGAAGTCGCGCTGCCGGGCGATCAGCGCGTCGAGCTCGGCGCCGTCCAGGCCGAGGTCGGCGGACGGGGAGGTCACGAAGCCGCGGAAGCCGCCGCTCTTGCGCAGCAGCGGGCCGTCGGAGTCCCGGGTCTCGCCGTCGCGGACGGGGCCGAGGCCGCGCATGTGCTCGTCGTAGGCCGCGAGCAGGGCCGTGGTCAGGTCGGTCACCAGGCGAGGGTAAACGATCTTGTCCGGCGCTTTCCGGCAATTCTCGGGAATGCCACTGGCGTTGACGCCGGGGTGAAGGTCTAGCGTCGGAGCCATGCGGATCGGCGAGCTGGCACAGCGGGCGGGGACCACCACCAGGACGCTGCGGTACTACGAGTCGCGGGGGCTGCTGCCCGCGCGGCGCGGCGGGAACGGGTACCGGGCGTACGACGAGGAGGACCTGCGTCTGCTGCGGCAGATCCGGGTGCTGCAGGACTTCGGGTTCGAGCTGGAGGACACCCGGCCGTTCGTGGAGTGCCTGCGGGCCGGGCATCCGGCCGGTGACTCCTGCCCGGCCTCGCTGGAGGTGTACCGGGCGAAACTGGCCGAACTGGACGCCATGGTGGCCCGGTTGAGCGAGGTCCGGGATCAGGTGGCGGCCCAGCTGACCCAGGCCGAGGCGGCGCGCGACGCGCTGGCCGCGGCGGACCGGGAGCCGCGCTGCGAGCTGGTCCGCGACCACGAGTGAACGACGAGGGGAGAATCCGATGAGTGGCGTGCAGACCGTGACCGACCAGGACTTCGCGAGCGAGGTGCTGGCGGCGAAGGGCCCGGTGCTGGTGGAGTTCACCGCCGACTGGTGCCCGCCGTGCCGCCAGCTGGCGCCGGTGCTGGCCGAGGTGGCCGAGGAGCAGGCGGGCAAGCTGAAGATCGTCGCGCTGGACGTGGACCGCAACCCGGAGACCCAGGCCGCGTACGGCGTCCTGTCGATGCCCACCCTGATGGTCTTCCAGGGCGGCGAGCCGGTCCGCTCCCTGGTCGGCGCCCGGGCCAAGGCCCGCCTGCTGCGCGAGCTGGACGACCTGCTGTAGGACGCCGGTCGGCGCGGGCGGGCGGGTGCCCCTACGGTGGGTCGCAACACCGCACGACGAAGGAGTCACCGCCATGCCCGACCGCGACGCCGCGCTGGACACCATTCAGCGCGAGCTCACCGCGTTCGCCCGCCGGGCCCGCCACAAGGCAGCCCAGCTGCATCCCGAGCTGTCGCTGGTCACGTACAGCATGCTCGACCTGGTCAAGGAGCGCGGCTCGTGCCGGGCGGCGGACCTGGCGGCGCACTTCATGCTCGACAAGTCCACCGTCAGCCGGCAGGTCGGCGCGCTGGAGCGGCTCGGGCTGCTGGGCCGCCAGGCCGACCCGGACGACCAGCGCGGGCAGCTGCTGCACCTGACCGACGCCGGGGAGCAGCTGCTGGCGGAGGCGTACGAGCAGCGGCGGCGGGCCTTCACCGACCGTTTCACCTCCTGGGACGACGAGGACCTGGAGCGGTTCGCCGGCTACCTGGTCCGCTACGGCGCGTCCGAATAGCCCTGCGGCCGGGCCGGCTTGACCCTCACGCGACGTGAGGCCGGAGGCTGGTGCGCAGCGGGAGGGAAGGAGGCGACGCGATGAGCGGATACACGGTGGGACAGCTCGCCCACCTCGCCGGAGTGACGGTGCGCACCCTGCACCACTACGACGAGATCGGGCTGCTGTCGCCCAGCGGCCGCACCCCGGCCGGCTACCGGCGGTACAACGACGCCGAGCTGGACCGGTTGCAGCAGGTGCTGTTCTATCGCGAACTCGGCTTCCCGCTGGAGGAGATCGCGGCGATCCTGGACGACCGCTCGGTCAGCCCGACCGAGCACCTGCGCCGGCAGCGCGAGCTGATCGGCGACCGGATCAGGAAGTTGGAGGACCTCGCCGCGGCAGTCGAACGAGCGATGGAGGCAAGGACGTTGGGCATTCAGCTGACCCCGGAGGAGAAGTTCGAGGTGTTCGGCAAGGGCTACCAGGAGAGCTGGGAGGACGAGGCCGAGCAGCGCTGGGGCGACACCGACGCCTGGAAGCAGTCCCAGCAGAAGACCTCGAAGTACACCAAGGCGGACTGGGAGCGGATCAAGGAGGAGGCCGACGCCATCAACGACGCCCTGGTGGCGGCGTTCACGGCCGGCGCGGCCCCCGACAGCCCGGAGGCGATGGACGCCGCCGAACGGCACCGTGACCACATCGGCCTGAACTTCTACGAGTGCGCCCCGCAGATGCACCGCTGCCTCGGCGACATGTACGTCGCCGACCCGCGGTTCACCGCCACCTACGAGCAGCTCGCCCCGGGCCTCGCCGGGTGGCTGCGGGACGCGATCCACGCCAACGCGGACCGGCAGGAGCGGTCCTGACGGTGCGCCGGCCGGGCCGGCGTCACGCGGCCCGGCCGAAGGTGCGCCGGTAGGCGGTGGGCGAGGTGCGCATGGTGCGGCCGAAGTGGTGGCGGAAGGTCGCCGCCGACTCGAAGCCCACCGCCGCGGCGATCTCCTCGACGCTGCCTTCCGGCGATTCCAGCAGCGGCAGGCTGGCCGCGATCCGCTGGATCGCCACCCACCGCATCGGGCTGACCCCGTTGCGGGCGGTGAAGTGCCGCAGGTACGAGCGGTCGGACATGCCGGCCGCCCGGGCCAGCAGCGGTACGGTCAGCGGCCGGGCGAGCTGGTCCAGCGCCCAGCGCATCGACCGGGCCACCCCGTCCTCGGGCTCGTCCACCGGCCGCACCGCGGCTTCGACGTACTGGGCCTGCCCGCCGTCCCGGTGCGGCGGGGCGACGAAGCGGCGGGCGACGGTGTTGGCGACCTTGGCGCCGTGGTCCTGCCGGACCAGGTGCAGGCACAGGTCGATGCCGGCGGCGCTGCCCGCACTGGTCAGCACCTGGCCGTTGTCCACGTACAGCACGTCCGGGTCGACCCGGACGTCCGGGTGGCGGCGGCGCAGTTCGTCGGCCCACCGCCAGTGGGTGGTGGCGGGCAGGCCGTCGAGCAGTCCGGCGGCGGCCAGCGCGAAGGCGCCGGAGCAGATCGACACCACCCGGGCGCCGCGGGCGTGCGCGGTGCGCAGCGCGGCGACCACGGCGGGCGGCACCTGGCCGTACGGGTCGGGCACCCCGACCACCACGGCGGTGTCGGCTGCGGCGAGTTCCTCCAGGCCGTGCCGGGGGGTCAGGGTGAAGCCGCCGACCGCTTCCAGCGGGTGTCCGGGCCGCTCCGCGCACACCCGGACGTCGTACCAGGGGGCGGCCAGCAGCCCGGCGAGTTCGGGGCGGGCGAGGGCGAACACCTCGACCACCACCCCGAGTTCGAACGGGGCCATGCCCGCGAAGGCGTACACGGCGACGGTGTGCACGGGCGCCGGGCGCTTTCCGATGGTGACGGGCACGGGCTCGGCCATGTGGTGCTCCAGGTGCGGCCGTTGGCGGGACGCGGCGAGTGTAGCGGCCCGTGCCGCCGCCGTGCCGCGCGCCGGGCCGGGGCGGATCGGGTGCGTCCGGGCGGTGCCGCAGGCTGACCGGACGGTGGCGGAAAACCTTTGGAACTGAGCGGCGGCCGCCCGGGAGGATGGGGTCGACAGCACGCGCGGGCAGCGGCAGCGCCCTTCGCGGACCTCACCACACCCCTACTCCGGAGAGCAGCCATGTTCACGCCCGGCCGTGCCCGTTTCGAGAAGATTGTCGTGATCGCCGCCGTCCGCTCCGGGTGGGGCCGACGGCACTGAGCGCACCGAAGCCCCCGCCGGCGGACCGGACGGGGGCTTCGGGGCGACGCTGTGTCAGCCGTTCAGCGAGGCCATCCAGGCCTCCACCTCGTCGGCCTGCCGGGGCAGGCCCACCGACAGGTTCTCGTTGCCGTCGGCGGTGACCAGGATGTCGTCCTCGATCCGGACACCGATGCCGCGGTACTCCTCGGGGACGGTCAGGTCGTCGGCCTGGAAGTACAGGCCGGGCTCGACAGTCAGCACCATGCCGGGCTCCAGCACCGCGTCCACGTAGCTCTCGCGGCGGGCGTGCGCGCAGTCGTGGACGTCCAGGCCGAGCATGTGGCCGGTGCCGTGCAGGGTCCAGCGGCGCTGCAGGCCGAGCTCCAGCACCTTCTCCACGTCGTACACCGAGGCGTCGATCAGGCCCCACTCCAGCAGGCGCTCGGCGAGCACCCGCTGCGCGGCGTCGTGGAAGTCGCGGAAGGTTCCGCCGGGGCGGACGGCGGCGATGCCGGCCTCCTGGGCGTCGTACACCGCGTCGTAGATCTTGCGCTGCAGCGGGTTGAACCGGCCGTCGATCGGCAGCGTGCGGGTGACGTCGGCGGTGTACAGCGTGCTGGTCTCCACGCCGGCGTCGAGCAGCAGCAGCTCGCCGGGGCGGACGTCACCGTCGTTGCGCACCCAGTGCAGGGTGGTGGCGTGCGGGCCGGCCGCGGCGATGGTGCCGTAGCCGACATCGTTGCCCTCGACCCGGGCGCGGCGCCAGAAGGTGCCCTCGATCCAGCGCTCGGAGGTGGCGACGGCCTGACCGAGCTCGCGCACCACGTCGGTGAAGCCGTTGACGGTCGAGGTGCAGGCGGCCCGCAGCTCGCCGATCTCCCACTCGTCCTTGACCAGGCGCAGCTCGGACAGGAACACCGTCAGCTCGTCGTCCTTCTCGGCGTCGAGCTGCTCGGCGAGGGCGGTCTCCAGGGCGGCGTCGTAGCCGCGCACCAGGCGGGTCGGGACGGTGGCCGCGGCCAGCTCCTCGGCGGCCTTGCGGACGTCCCGCACGGGCAGGCCGTACAGCTGCTCGGCCTCGGCGTGCGAGTTGCGGCGGCCGACCCACAGTTCGCCCTGGCCGCTGAGCCAGAACTCGCCGTTCTCCCGGTCGGAGCGCGGCAGCAGGTACAGCACGAAGTCGTGGCCGCCCTCGACGGGCTCGCCGACCAGGACCGCGTCCTCGGTCTGGTTGCCGGTCAGGTGCACGTACTCGCTGGCGGCGCGGAACGCGTACTCGGTGTCGTTGGCGCGGGTGCGCAGGTTGCCGGCCGGAACGACCAGCCGCTCGCCCGGGAAGGCGGCGGACAGCTTGGCGCGGCGCTCGGCCGCGTACGGGGCCTGGGCGACCGGCTGCAGGCCGTGCAGTTCGGTGTCGGCCCAGCCGGAACGCATGGACGCGGCGAGTTCGTCGGAGATTTCGCCGTACAGGCCGTTCTTGCGGCTCTTGATCGGCTCGTCCTCCTCGCCGTCGGCGGTCCCTTCGGGGTTCTCGGACTCCGCCGGGCTGCGGTCCTCGGTCACTACGTCGCCTCCTTGCGCGTGGTACCGCCCCGCACTCCCCGGGTCGCGGGGCGCGAGGGCGGACGTCGCCCCCATGGTACGTAGGGCCGTTCCAGTGAAGAAAGGCTGTTCGAGCTGCGGTTTCGTGCTACTCGAAGCGGGCCGCCAGCAGCACCAGGTCGTCCTCGCCCGGCTCCTCGCCGCCGGCCTCGGCCAGCAGGTGGTCGCAGAGCCGCTCCGGGTCCAGCCGGATGTCGCGGGGGGCGTCCGCGGCGGCCCGGCGCAGCGCGCTCTGCCCGGCGTGCAGGTTGGACCCGAACCGGCGGGCCAGGCCCTCGGTGTACAGCACCAGCACGTCGCCGCGCTCCGCGGTGAGCTCCACCCCGGGCGCCTCCCAGCAGCTGAGCATGCCGAGCGGCGCGGACAGCGAGGTCTCGACGAAGTTCGCCCCGTACCGGGTGAGCAGCACCGGCGGGCAGTTCGCCGCCCCGGCCAGCGCGATCCGGCGCTCGGCGGGGTCGACGTTGGCGTACACGGCGGTCGCCGAACGGGTCGGCTCGGTGGTCTTCAGCAGCAGCTCGAGGTCGCCGAGCACCGACACCGGGTCCTCGCCCTCCAGCACCGCGTAGGCGCGCAGCGCGGCCCGCACCCGGCCCATCGCGGCGGCGGCGCCGACGCCCGCGCCCGGTCCGGCGCTGGGGCCGCCGCCGAGCACGCTGCCGACGGTCAGCGCCAGGGTGTCGTCCGGCAGCGGGACCGCGTCGTACCAGTCGCTGCCCGCGGCGTGCTCCAGCGCGGCGGGCACGCAGCGGGCGGCGATCCGCAGGCCGGGCCGGGCGGGCAGGTGGTCGGGGAGCAGTGAGCGGCGCAGCGCGGCGGCGGCGCGCACCGCCCGGTCGGCCTCCAGCTGGCGGGCCAGCAGCGGGGAGGCGAACTCGCAGTAGCGGCGCACCAGGTGTTCGCGGCGTTCGTCGGGGCGGCCCGGTTCGTCGTAGAACCAGACGGCGGCGCCGAGCGCGCCCTCGCGTGCGGTGGCCAGCGGCAGCGCGTAGCAGGCGCCGAGGCCGAGTCGGGCGGCGATCTCGCGGAACCGGGGGCCGACCGTCGGGTCGGTGGCCAGGTCGGAGATCAGCAGCCGGCCGGTGGCGCCGGGGAGGCTGAGCAGGTCGGCGAACGGGCCGTGCTCGGCGGGGATGGTCTCCAGCTGGCCGAGCGTCGCCGGGTCCAGGCCGAGGCCGACCGGCCGGGCCAGCGTGCGGGCCGGCCCGGGCCGCAGGGTGACCACCAGGCCGCGGCGGGCGCCGAGCAGTGCCGCGCCGGAGTCCAGCAGCGCGTCGAGGGTGCCGGGCAGCCCGTCGGCCCGGGCCAGCAGCTCCAAGTGCTCCTGGAGGCTGGTGAAATCGGACAGCCATCCGGCCAAACGGTCCTGCAGATCCGCCGAGGGCACCTCGCCGAGTTCCGGCAGCAGCACCGGCTCGGACCTCAGGGCCTCGGCCTCCAGCGGCTGGACGTCGGTCATGTCGCAACTCCCCACAATCCGGAACGTGTCACGCAGGAGCCCCGAGACCGACCGAAAACGATGTCTTTACTCACTACTCGGCACGATTCCCCCACTTGTACACAGGCCGATCGGGGCATGTCCAGGACTGCGACGGGCCGAACGTGCCAGGGATCGTACGGCGAGGCCCCGCAGGTGCCACCCGGGGCGCCGGGCACTCACTCGTACGGTGGAACCGGCGTCGGCGGAGGCGCGTCCATCCGGACGTATGGGGGATTCTCGTTCCAGCGGAGCGGCGTGGGCATGAGCGCGCCCGCACCCGCCCGCACCCCCGGCCCAGGCCGACCGACGCGGAGAGGAACGAGCCGCCATGCGCCGACACAGCCAAGAGCCGCTGACCGAGCGGGTCGGCCAGTGGTGGCCGGGCCGCCGAGGCCGGACGCTGGCGCTGGCCGCCGCGCTGCAGGCCGCCGTCGGCTGCGGCTGGCCGGTGGTGCCGGGGGCGCGGGCGCTGCGCGGACCGGCCTGCTCGTGCCCGGACCGGCTCTGTCCGGCGCCCGGCGCGCACCCGTGCGACCCGCCGCTGGAGGCGGCCACCACCGATCCGCGGATGGTCCGGCACTGGTGGGAGCGGCGCGCGCCGGGCGCGCCGGTGCTGGCGGCCACCGGCCGGTCGCTGTGCGCGGTGAGCCTGCCCCGCGCGGCCGGGCCGTGGCTGCTGCGGCACCTGGACGAGACCGGCGTCCCGTTCGGCCCGGTGCTCGGCGCGCCGGGCCGGTTCGTGCTGCTGACCGCGCCGTACACGCTGCCGGAGCTGGGCGCGCTGCTGTCCGAACGGCCGTGGGTGCCGGGTACGTTGCGCTATCACGGGCCGGGCGGCTACCTGGTGCTGCCGCCTTCGCGGACGGGCGCGGGCCCGGTGCACTGGGTACGCCGCCCCGGCCACGGCCGGCCCTGGCTGCCCGAGGTCGGCACCCTGCTGGGCGGGTTGATCACCGCGAGCGCGGTCGCCCTGCCGTACTGCTGACCTTCCGTCAGGTCCGTTGCACAGTAGGCCCGGAGACAAAAAAGGCCCGACCGCTGGCGACGGGGGATGCACCAGCGGTCGGACTGTTCAAACAGTAACAAAGATCCGGCTCCGCGCCAATTTGTCCACGCCGAAAGGACCTTGGGATTTTCGGCCGTCTGGCGGAAATGTGACGCCGGTCACTGCCCTGCTAGTTGAGGGTGATCTGACGGTTCACCAGGTTGGCGCGGGCGCGGCGCTCCTCGGCGGTCAGCGGCGCGGGCGCGGCCAGCACCTCGGCCAGCTTCGCGGCGAACTCGACGGCGGGCTTCTCCACCTCGGCGGCGGTCATGTCCACCGGCAGGTCCCACACCGGCACGGTCAGGCCGTGCGCCCGGAACGAGCCGACCAGCTTGGTGTTCTCGCCCAGCGAGCTCTCGCCGGCCGCCGTCAGCCGGGCCAGCGCGTCCAGCAGCTGCTCCTCCGGCACGGTCATCACCCAGCGCAGGTGGTTCTTGTCCGGGGTGCCGCACCAGTACGCGGAGTCCACGCCGGCCAGCTTCTCGGTCGGGATCGCCGAGGCGTTCGCCCGCTCCAGCGACGCCGCCACCTCGCCGGTCGCCGACTCGGCGTCCTCCAGCCAGAATTCGAACCCGGTGAACACGGTGGGCACGAAGTCGGCCGTGGTGTCGAGCAGTTCCTGCAGGCGGCGGCCGCCCGGGTTGGTCCGGCGGGCCGGCACCGGGGTGCCCGGCTCGGTCGCCAGCGCCAGCTCCAGCGCGTCCGCCAGGTCACGGCTCAGGTCGCCCGAGGACGACTGGGTCTGCAGGCCCAGCAGGATCGAGCCGTCCGCCCGCCGCAGCGCCGGCCAGGCCAGCGGCAGCACCGTCGCCAGCGTCACCGACGGGACGGTGCCGACGGCCTCCTCGGCCACCCCGGCGGCCAGCGTCAGCGGCACGGTGGCGGCCGGCACCAGCTCGCGCAGCGCCACCCAGTCCGCCTCGCCCGGCAGGCCCTCGAACGGCCGGTGCACCAACTCCTGCACCGCGTGCGCCGCCTCGCGGCCGTGGCAGGCCTTGTACCGGCGGCCCGAGCCGCACGGGCACGCCTCGCGCGCTCCGACGACCGGGATCTCGCCCTCGACGACGGTGGACTGGCTGGGCTGCTTCTTCGCGGCCTTCTTGGCCATGGTGCGGCTCTCCCGGGGACGTCGGACTTTGCACCGCGCAGCCTACTTCGCCCGCGGCCCGGGATTCAGGCGCTGCGCCGCTCCCCGCCGCCCACCACCTGCTCGAACACCGGCAGCTCCGCCCACACCGTCACCTGACCGGGGGCGTGCCGCACCCCCCAGTCCCGGGCCAGCTTGCCGACGATGCTCAGCCCCCGGCCGCCGTGCGCCGACACCGACGGGCTGGCCGGCACCGGCCGGGTGGTCGCCCCACCGTCCGTCACCTCGAGGGTCAGCAGACCGTCCCCGCGCATCCGCCAACTCCACAGCACCGTACCGATCTCCGCGTCGTCATCGCCGTGCGGATGCCACTCGGACGATCTGTCCGCCTCGTCGGGATCATCGGCCGGCAGCGGTCTGGCATGACGACAGGAATTGCTGAGCAGTTCGGAGAGGATCAACACCGCGTCGTCAATCACCCCGTCCGGTATCGAGCGATCACCGAGATCGTTGCGCAGCCTCCGTCGCGCGGTCGAAACACTGGCCGGACCGTGCGGAACGGCCATGGCCGATGAGGTCGACCCGGCCTGAACTGGCAAAGCTCGCGCCACCATCAACGCCACCCCCGGACCTCCTTCAGCTTCTGCCGAGGGATGGATGCCCGCCGTTAATGCATCGGAAACGGGAGTTCGACGATCCGATCGCGGCATTAACGAGATCCGCACGACGGGCGGCCAAAAGGTGAGGAGCGTCTCACCTTCGGTCTCACCGGGGGGCTTGTCCGAATGGCCAACAGGAAATACCCCGTTCGGTATTTCTGTCACGCCTATGGGGCGCGGGTGCCACCCGCCGGTTGCGCGGTCAGCGGCCCAACTGGGCCAGTACGTCGGCCGGTCGATTGGTGATCAGCGCCTCCACGCCCAGTTCCAGGCAGAGTTCGACGTCCTCGGGGCGGTCCACCGTCCACACGTGCACCCGGTGGCCGGCCCGGCGCAGCGCCCGGATCAGGTCCGGGTCGCGGCGCACCAGCGAGATGCCCGGGCCGGCGATCGACGCGCCGCCCGGCAGCGCCTTGGTGCGGCCCAGCAGCGGCACCGGGCGCTCCCACAGGTACACCCGGGGCACCGCCGGGGCGTTCCGGCGGACCCGGTGCAGGGCCAGCTCCGAGAAGCTCATCACCCGCACCGTGGACTCCTCCGGCGTGGCCGGCAGCAGCCCGAACCGGCCGAGCATCCGCAGCAGTTCGGACTCCACCCGGCCCGCGTACCGCACCGGGTGCTTGGTCTCGATGGCCAGCTCCACCCGCCGCCCGGTGTCCGCGACCAGCTCCAGCAGCCGCTCCAGGGTCAGCACGGAGCTGCGCCGCGGCTGCTCCGGGTGCTTCCACGAGCCGAAGTCCAGCGCGGACAGCTGGGCCAGCGTCATGGTCGACACCACGCCCTGCCCGTCCGAGGTGCGGCGGACGTTGCGGTCGTGCACGCACACCAACTGCCCGTCGGCGGTGACCCGGACGTCGCACTCCAGCCCGTCCGCGCCCTCCTCCAGCGCCCGCTTGTAGGCCTCCTCGGTGTGCTCCGGAAGGGCCGCGGAGGACCCTCGGTGGGCGATCACCTTGACCGCGGAGCGGTCGATCGGAGCGGGGAGCGGGGCCGAGGCGCTGTGCTGGGTGTTCACGTCAACCAGCCTACGCGGCACCGGATGACGGGTGGCTTCCGATCCGGCAACACTGCGGTGAACAGCCCTTGATGCGGCGTCAGCCCTTGCGGCGTTCCACGGCCGCCACCGCGCCGGTCGCCAGCGCAGCCACCAGGAACGAGAACAGCGAGGCCGAGCTCCACGCCTGCGGGGTGAAGTGCACGGCCTCCTGCGCCTGCGTCCACAGGTCCGTCCACCAGCCGGCCACCGCGGTCGGCGCCAGGAACTGGTACACCGCGAAGCCCAGCGCCCACGGCGCCAGCATCACCCAGCGCGCCGGGGCGTCCTGGGTCAGGTTCCAGCCGCGCCGGCCGGCCCCGAGGAAGTAGTCCACCGCCAGCACCGCGAACAGCGGCACGAACACCGACCCGATCAGGCCGAGGAACGCGTAGTACGAGTCGGTGAACTCCTTGATGCGCAGCGCCAGTACCGTCACCAGCACGCCGATGCCGCCGGTCAGCACCCGCCGGTCCACCTTCGGCCACAGGTTGTGGATCGACATCGCCGTCGAGTACACGTTCGCGAACGACTGGTCCGACTCGCGCAGCACCAGCACCAGCAGGAACGCCCAGCCCGCGGCCACGCCGGTGAACGAGCCGAGGATCTTCTCCGGGTCGCCGCCGGACTGCAGCAGCGCCACCACGCCCAGCACGTAGCACCACACCTGGGCCACCGTGTAGCCGGAGAACGTCCCCCAGAACGCGCTCGCCGAGGTGCGCGCGTGCCGGGTGTAGTCGGCGGCCAGCGGGACGAACGAGATCGACACCGCGATCACCGCGTCCGTCGCCGACAGGAAGCCGTCCCAGTTGCCCGCACCCGGGTCCGGGAAGCCCAGCCGGGCGAACTGCACCGTGAAGTACACCATCGCCACACCGACCGCGACGGCCACGTACTTGCGCAGCACCGCGATCGCGCCCAGCGGCCAGATCGTCAGCACCGTCGTCAGCACGCCCGCCAGCAGCACGAACAGCCAGCGCCAGCCCTCGGTGCCGGCCACCGTCTGGGCACCCCAGGCGATCACCGTCAGCTCGTACACGCCCCAGCCGACGCACTGCAGGATGTTCAGCACCGTCGGCACGTACGACAGCCGGGTGCCGAACAGGCCGCGCAGCACCGCCATGGCCGGCGCGCCCGTGCGGGCGCCCACCAGCGCCGCCACCGCGAGCATCGCGGTGCCGATCGCGGTACCCGCCACGATCGCCGTCACGGCCGCGGTGAAGCCCAGCTCGTGGCCCTGCTTGCCCAGCACCGTCGCGGCGCTGGTGAACCCGATCAGGCTCACCCCGAGGTTCGCCCACAGCGCGAACAGCGCCCGGAAATCCAGCGTCCGCGGCGGCGCCGTGTCGAGGGTCAGCGGGGCCTCGGCCCGCGCGGCCGTCTCAAGATCGGAAATTGGGGCAGACGGAACAGCCGTCATGGCCGATACTCCCTACGCCGGCATTACCCGGACAGGTTCCGGCGGTCAGCGCCCCCTCGACCGGGGTGGCGACACCGCCATGCCCTACGGTCGATCCGGCGCACTCTCAGCCTGGCTGGTCCAAGCTCCCGCGACGTTCTTCGGTTTACAGGAGCGACAGGCTAGCCTCCGGGTGGGAGAACGCCAAGGCCGGGGGGAACGGCGTCCGCATCGCGGGACCACTGATGTCCATGTCAGCGAGGCCTAAGGCTTCTCATGATTTCTTCAGGGGCCCGCTTACGGTGTCCGAATCCGGCATAGGAAAAACTGTGCCCCGAGGCTGTGGCCGCGCCGACCGAGCGACGGACCGCAGCCCAAGGTTCTGTCAGCGATGGAGGTCGTCCGTGAGCACCGAGCACGCGAGTGGTACCACCCCGCCGGAGAAGGCCCCCGAGGCCACCGGCACCGAGGCGGCCGCCGCCACCGCCGGAACGCCCGCGCCCGCTCCCTCCTACCTCGACGCCCCGCCGCCGGTGCTGCCGGCGGCCCCGGCGGCGCCCGCGCCCGCCGCGCCGGTGTCCGACCAGACCATGCAGCTCGGGAAGGTCCCCGCCGCGCCGGCGGCCCCGCCGGTGGCTCCGGCTCCGGCTCCGGCTCCGGTGGACGCGCCGCCGCCGTTCCAGAACCCGTACGGCAGCGTCAGCGAGCCGGCCAGCCCCTACACGCCGACCACCGTCGCCCCGGCCGTGCCGCCGCACGCCCAGGAGGCACCGGCCAACCCCTACGCGTCGGCCCCCGATGCCCAGCCCGTGGCGGCCAACCCGTTCGCGCCGACCGCGGTCGCCCACGACCCGCAGGGCACCCCGGGCGTCCCTGGCGTCCCCGGCGAAGGGCAGCACCCGTTCGGCGCCGGTCACCCGGTGGGCGGCTGGGGCCACCCGGCCGGCGGTCCGGGCGGCGTCGGCGGGCCGGGCGAGCCGGGTGCGCCGTGGGGCGGCCCGCAGCCCGCTCCGGGCGGCGGCTCCGGCAAGAGCAAGCGCGGCGGCCTGGTCGCGCTGGTCGCGGCGGTCGCCCTGGTGGCCGGCCTGGCCGGTGGCGCGATCGGCGCGAGCGTCTCCGGCGGGAACGGCGACAGCGGCACCAAGCACACCAGCACCACCGTCAGCGTCGGCAACGCCCACCAGACCCTGGACCGGGCCCCCGAGTCCGTCGCCGGGATCGCCGCCAAGGCGCTGCCGTCCACCGTCACCATCAAGGCCTCGAACTCCAGCGAGTCCGGCACCGGCACCGGGTTCGTCTTCGACACCGAGGGCCACATCCTGACCAACAATCACGTGGTCGCGCCCGCCGCCAAGGGCGGCAAGCTCTCCGTCAAGTTCTCCGACGGGTCCTCGTACACCGCGTCCGTGGTCGGCCGCGCCGAGGGCTACGACGTCGCGGTGATCCGCCTCGACAACCCGCCCAAGGACAAGCTCGTCCCGCTGCCGCTCGGCGACTCCGACAAGGTCGCCATCGGTGACTCCACCATCGCCATCGGCGCGCCCTACGGCCTCGAAGGCACCGTCACCACCGGCATCATCTCCGCCAAGGACCGCCCGGTCGCCTCCGGCGACGAGACCGGCGCCAACTCCTCGTACATGAACGCCCTGCAGACCGACGCGTCGATCAACCCCGGCAACTCCGGCGGCCCGCTGCTCGACGGCTCCGGCTCGGTCATCGGCATCAACTCGGCGATCCAGTCGAACACCAGCGGCTCCGGCCGGGCCGGCTCCATCGGCCTCGGCTTCGCCATCCCGATCAACCAGGCCAAGTGGGTCGCCCAGACCCTGATCAAGGACGGCACCCCCGTCTACGCGATCCTCGGCGTCCTGCGCAACGACGACTACCGCGGCGACGGCGCCCAGATCGCCACCGCCCCCGTCCGCGACACCCCCGCCGTCACCCCCGGCGGCCCCGCCGACCAGGCCGGCCTGAAGGCCGGCGACGTCATCACCAAGCTCGGCGGCATCTCCATCGACAGCGGCCCGACCCTGGTCAGCGAGATCTGGACGCACAAGCCCGGCGAGAAGGTCGAGGTCGAGTACACCCGCGACGGCAAGGCCGCCAAGACCACCGTCACCCTCGGCGAACGCAAGGGCGACAACTGACCCCTCCACCACGGAGTGCACCGAACCCGCCCCGACCCGTTAGGCTGGCCTCCGCCGAGGAGGGTTGCCCGAGCGGCCTAAGGGAACAGTCTTGAAAACTGTCGTGGCCTCTGGTCACCGTGGGTTCAAATCCCACACCCTCCGCGCTGGTGGGTAAAGCCACAGCTCAGGGCGGGTGCTGACGTCGAGTCAGTGCCCGCCCTGAGTCATTCCGTGTCGGGCTGTCCCGCCTCTGTGCCGGGTCCGGTCACTGTTCGTGGGCCAGCTGTGGGCCGGATCCGGGCCCGTACTCGGCGTCAAGGAACTTCTCGATCAGCCCGTTGGCCTGGTCCCGGCGGCCGTTGAGCACCTTGGCGTAGAAGTGGAACAGCACCGCCACGCTATGGCCGGCGCGATAGGCCACCTCCGTCGGGTCGACCCCGGCGGCGATCCAGCCCGAGACGCAGGTGGCCCGCAGCTTGCCCGGCGTCTCGGCCAGCGGGGTGTCCAGCTGGTGTGGCGGCAGGACCAGCTCCCGTGCCTCCTTCCATACGTCCGAGTACTCCTTGGTGGACACCAGCCCGCCGGTCGCGGACTGGAAGAGCCGCCCGTCCAGCCCGAGCCCGAACTCCTCGACGTGCGCGCGGAGCCGCTGCACGTAGATCGGCGGAATGGGTACCGTCCGGGTGGAGTTCCGGGCCCGGTGCTTCAACCCGCGCTCCTCGTAGGTCTTGCCGTCGTCCGTCCACCGGGACCCGACCCGCGGCGAACTCTTCGCCAGCACGGCCGACCCCCAGCCCTCGGCCGGCAGGTGGCAGTCCTCCTTTCGCAGGTTCACCGCCTCCGAGGGGCGGGTGGCGATCCAGTTGGTCGCGCCATACAGCGTCGACATGTGCCGCCCGCGCGGGCCGAGCGTGGCGGTGGCGTCAACCAGCTCCCGCGCCTGGTGGGGGCCCGGGACGTAGCGCCAATCGATCTCGGAGTCGGTCTCCGGGGGTGACCAGTCGATGAAGGTCAGCGGGTTGGCGGTGAAGAACTTCCGCTCCACCGCGTAGCGCAGGGCGCCACTGAACGTGGAGTACTTCCGGCGGATCGTGTTGTCCGCAGCCCGGGTGCCGTCGAGCTTCAACGTGATGGCGGTGAGCGCCTCCCGGATCACGTCCGACTCGTCCAACTGGGAGATGGGCACCGACCGTTCGGCGATCCATTCCAACGCCGCGACGATCTCGGGCGGCGGATCGCCCTTCTGTGGCGAGAAGTTGAACGCCCAGCAGCTCAACGCCCGCCGCAGCACGCGGGCCGACGGGCCACCGCGCGGATCCGTGACCAGCGCGGGCGTGAGCGTCGCGAGGCCGTCGGCTCGCGCCGAGCGCTCCTTGGCGGAGTCGTCGGGCCACTTCATCGAGACGTGCTTCACCGCGTGGCCGAACCAGGTTTCCTCCGCCGGCGCTTCCTTCTCCCGCAGCTTCTCCAGCTCGGAGACCGGGAGGCCGGTCTCCTCGTCGAACTGCTCGCCGTCCTTCATCGCCGTTTTCAGCTGGGCCAATCGGCCGGTGGCCAGCGTCTTCGTGACATAGCTCTTGGAGTGGGGTACCGATCCGACCTTCCACCGGAGTTCGAACGGGCGCCGACGCCCCTCGCGTTTGCGGATCGTGTAGAGCCGGACGTCATAGGTCAGCAAGGAGTGCTCCTGAGCGGGGCCCCGGCACCCCAGGGCCCCGCGAGTTGAAGGGATGTCAGGCTGCGGTGCTCTGCTCCTGGGCGCGCCACCAGGCGTCGAGGTCGGAACGACGCACCCGGATCTGACCGTTCGGCAGTTTCAGGACCTGCGGGCCGTGGCCGCGGGCAACCATGCGGTAGAAGGCAGAGCGCGACATGTCGAGCTCTTCGAGGACTGCGGCGAGTTTGAGCTTCTCGTCCAGGTTGGGCATGTACGGCTCCTCAGTCAGGGATCTTGGGCTTTCGCCTTCTTCTCTCTGGGATCCGTTACTGCCGTTACTTCCGTTACCGCGCAGGTCAGAGGCGTGATCGCGGTAACGGATTCGGTAGCGGTAACGGATTGCTGCCGTTTCCGGCGGGCTGGCCGGAGCGGCGCGGGGATCTACGGCGCAGTGGAGGCCGTGGTGACGGGTGACGGATCGGTATCCGTTACCGCCGTCGTATCCGTTACCGGGAACAGGGCCCTGACCTGCGCGGTAACGGAAGTAACGGCAGTAACGGATTCCTGGGACGGGAGCGGGCAGTAGCGGTTCCAGGCGTCGGCAAGGTCGGCGGCGTAGTAGCCCTTGGCGCCGGACTTGGGGCCGGTCTTGATGGTGCGGGGCTTGATGGGGTCGTTGTCGGCGGTGACGTAGTCGCCGAGCATGCGGGCGAGGGCGCGGGCGGTGATGGGCTTGCCGTCGAGGTCGGCCCAGGGGGCGTCGTCCAGTTCGGTGAGCTTGCTGAGGAGGTCGGCGCTGAGCATCCGTTCCGCACCGGCGAAGATGTCGCGCAGGTCGGTGAGGAGGCGGATGCCGACGGAGCCCTTGTCGTTTGCCTTGGCGGCGTTGACGAGCTGGACGCAGGCGGCGCGGGCGCGGGCGGGCCAGTGGCCGCCGGCGGCGTCGGCGACGGCGAGCAGGGGTTCCCACACGTCGGCGGGGCGGTCGCTGATGCCCTCGGGGAGTTCGGGCCAGACGTCGTTGAGCTTGTCACGGACGGAGTCGGCCCAGGCGGCGAGGCGCTTGCGCAGGGCGTGGCCTTCGGCGGCGTGGATGCGCTCGCGGAAGGGTTCGGTCTTCTCGTTGGGGGCGCGGCGGCGCATCCGGATGATGACGGAGCGGCTCATGATGGTGTCGGGGAGATCGCCGAGTCCGCCCATGGCGAGGGCGGCGTAGACGGGGAACGGTTGCACGGTCTGGACGTTGCCGTCGCCGACGCAGCGCAGGACGACGCCGGAGCGGCGGTGGCCGGAGTTGATGAGTCCGCGCAGGTCCTCGTTGCCGGCGGCCTTGGGCCCGAAGGTGGTGTCGATCTCGTCGAACAGCACGGTGGGTCGGGCCTCGGGGTCGCAGACGGAGCGGAACAGCGCGGCCGGGGACACGTCGGTGGTGAGGATCGGGCGGGGCGTGAGCGTCTCGATGATCTCCAGCGCGCGGGTCTTGCCGGATCCGGGCTCAGGGCTCAGGAACGCGATGCGGGGCGTGGACTCGAAGCAGTCCAGCAGGTGGGCGTGGGCGTCCCACAGGACCACGGCGACGTAGGCGGCCTCGCTGGGGAAGACGTTGAAGCGGCGGTGGTGGGCTTCGACGGCGTCGAGGAGGGCGGCGCCGTCCTCGAGCTCGGGGGCGGTGCGCGGCGGGGCGTGTTCGGTCATGGGTGTTCTCCTGGTTCTCGCATCGACGGGTCGCCGGGCCTAACTGGCTTGGTTGGCAAGCGAGTTACCTGCTGCCGGTCAGGTGGCGGCGTCGAAGCCGCGGGTGACGGCGCGTGCGGCGTAGTCGTCGGGGACGCCGACGGAGGTGGCGGCGGCGATGAGGTGGGCGGCGATGGTGTCGAGGCCGCAGGGGCCGGGGCACTGGGTGTGCTGTTTGGCGAGGAAGCGGGCGACGCCGTAGGTCTGGGATCCGGCGCCGCTCTCGACGTGGGCGCGGATCTTGGCGAGGCCCTTGGTGAGGCCGTCGGTGATGTAGCGCTCGGTGTGGCGGCAGCCGGTGGCGACGTGCCGCGACCACGGGGTGGGGGTGGAAGAGGCCAACCGCGCCCTGTTCGGCGACGGGTTGGCCTCTTCGTTCCGGACCACGAGGGCGCGGACCGCGTCGGTGAGGCGGGTCATGGTGCCGGTGCCGGGACCGAGCCAACGGGCGTACTGCATCATGGATTTGACGTCCACGCCGGGCCGGACGGCGTTCGAGGAGGGCATGGTGCCGAGGTAGATCCAGTGCTCGCCGCGCGTGGTCGCCACGGTGCGGGTGGCGGGCATGTGCTGCCGGGCCCATGCGACCGCGTCGGCGTTGTCGAGGTCGAGGACGGTCAGGCCCGCGCCGCCGGGGTGGTAGGCGACGGCGCGGGCCTCGCGCCAGGCGTCGAGCCAGGGGCGGCTGAGGATGACCCGCTGGTCGGTGGTGGCGGCGGCCCATGCGTGGCACGGCCTCGGGCACTGGCACGGGCCGGGGTTGCGCATGTTCGGCCGGCCGCCGCACCGGGAGCGGGTCGGGCTGATCTTCTCGCAGGCGGGGCAGTTGCCGAGGGGGCCCTTGCCCTCGCGCAGCGGCAGCACCGGCACGCCGGTGGCGGCGAGTTGGAGGGCGTCGGCAATCAGGTGGTGCATGGGGTGGGGCATCCGGGTCCTTTCGGAGCACCGGCCCGCCGACGTCACCGGCGGGCCGGTGGCGGGTCAGATGTCGAAGAGGGCGTCCGGCGCGGGCGGGTCGGCGGCCCGGGCGGTCCTGCGCGCGGCGGTGAGCGCGGCGTCGTGGCAGGCGGGGCACCAGGCGGCGAGGGCCTGCTTGGGCAAGGCGGCGGTCCGGTGCGGGGACATCAGGAGGTTCGCCGGGTCGGCGGGGGCGACGAGGAGGCGGACAGTGCCGCCGCCGTGGTGCTGCTGGTAGCCGCCGTGCTCGCGCCCGCACCTACTGCCGGCCTTGGCGTGGGACTTCCCGCACGCGCCCCGGCACTGGCACCGGCCGGCTGCCGCGGCGATGGCGGCCTGCCACAGGTCCGCGCCGACGACCGGTGGGATCCGGGCGCTCACTGCCTGCCCTCGGTGAGGTCGTTGACGAGGTGGGTGTGCGTATTCGTCCAGATCACCAGCGCGGCGATCGCGTTCTTGGCCTGGGCGGTCATGTCGTAGCCCGGCACCGTGGCGGTCGGGGTGACGAGGATGCGGTTGGGGACGGGCAGCAGCAGGATGGCGGTGGTCAGCAGGGCGGGCCGGCCGGTGGGGCGGGGTTCGGTGAGGGCGGTGAAGCCGTCGGCGGTGGCCCACACGTCGCGCTGCCAGTCGGTGAGGCGGTGGTCGGGCTGGGCCGCGAGGTGGTGGTGGCGCAGGGGGACGTCGATGCGCACCGCGACCTGGTCCAGGTCCTCACCGTCCGGGACGAGGGTGATGGCGCGCAGGTCGGGGCGGTGGCGGACGTAGCCGGGGGACATGACCGGGCTGGTGGCGATCCGCCAGACCGCGAACGCGAAGTCCTGGGAGTTGAGCGGCTCGCCGTCGTCGTGGAGCCGGTGCGCGTTGCGGGCGAGGTAGGCGCCGAAGCGGGAGTGGCCGTCGGAAGCGGCGCGGCGGTCGGCGACGTCGTCGGCAATGGCGAGCGTGGAGCGCGTGAAGTCGGGCATGCTGTGTCCTGGTTCGTCTCGTACGGACCTAGGCCCCGCAACAGCCGTTCATCTGCCAGGATTCGGCGGCTGCTGCGGGGTTTTGTTGTTCCGGGGTCGGACTGTCCGTCCCCCGCACCGCCCAACAGCCGCCGTTGGGGCGGGTGTTGGGCGGCACGGCGATCGGCACAGGTAGGCCGGTCAGAACGGCGGTTCGTCGCTGTAGGAGGGGTCGGTCCAACCGAAGAGCCGACGGGCGGCCCAGCGCGGCAGGGGCAGCGCGCGCTCGGGGCGGTAGGGGTTCCAGCACCCGCACGGGATGTGGTCGGCGTCGGCGTACTCGCCGAACTCGTCGCAGTAGCCGTCGGTCTGGCCCCCTGCGCCGTGGCATTCGGGGCACTTGGGGTCGGGGGTGTCGGTCAGGACCAGCCGGGGCCGGTAGCCGGCCCGGTAGCGCAGTCGCAGGCGGGACATCAGGGTTCTCCGTTCAGCGGTTGCGGTTGGTGACGTTGACGTGGACGTTCACGGCCCCGCCGCGCCCGCCGCCCGAGCCGCTGCCGTTCTTCAGCAGCCAGACGAGGGCGAGGACGGCGGCGAGCAGGCCGAGTCCGGTCGTGGCGGCGGCGAGGGCCTGGAGGAGGAAGCTGAGGCCGATACCGCCGGCGCCGAGGGCGACGCCACCGGCGAGGAGGCGGGCGGGCCAGGGGTCGCGGCCGGGCACGTCCATCGGCTCGGGCAGGTAGGCGGTGAGCGTGGCGGGCCGGTGCTGGGCGGCGGGTGCGGGGAGCCCGGTGACGGGCTGGTAGAGGGCGAGGGGCGCCGGGGCGGGCGGGGCGGCGTAGTAGGGGGTGCCGTCGGGGCCGTAGGCCACCGGGGTGGGGGCTGCTGTTTGAAGGTGCGTGTGCATGGGCCGTTCTCCTTCTCTTGGGTCAGCGGAGGGAGCCGGCCGCAGCGGCGACGGTGGCGATGAGGTGGTCGATGGCGGTGTGGAGGCCGGTGGAGGCGAGGGCGTAGCCGAAGAGGGCGGCGGTGATGGCGGATCCGAGGCGCAGGTAGCCGTGGCGCAGGAGGAAGAAGAGGGTGACGCTGGCGGCGACGGCCAGCGAGATGGAGAAGATCACGGGGTGCTCCTGGTCTGGTCGGGCGGTGGGTGGTGGCGCGGGGAGGGCGGGTCAGCGGAGGTTGCTGAGGGCGTTGCGGATGCTGCCGAGCTTCACGGCCCGTCCGCCGTCGGCGTTGACGGCTTCCAGCAGGGCGTGGGCGTCCATGTCGCCGTCGGTGGCCTCCAGGGCGGCCTGGACGCGGTCAGCGAGGGTCAGCCGGGCGGCGCTGTGCGGGCGGCCCGGTCCGGACGGTGCGCTGCTGCGTGGGCGGCTGCCGCTCTCGTCGTCGGTTTCGGGCGGGGGGAACGCGGCGTTGTAGGCGTCGGCACCGTCGAGTTTGTCGAGGTAGGCGCGTCCGGCGGCGGGCCAGGACGCCTTTTCCAGGGCGGCGTGCGGGCCGTCGCCGTACAGGGCGAGCATCTCGGGGTCGAGGCCGTCGGTGGGGGTTTTGGAGCCAACGTTGAACGCCCGCATCCTGGCGCCGGGATAGGGGCCGGAGAGGTGGTAGCCGCTGCCCTGGGTGCCGGGACGGTCGTCGTCGGCCTCGGACTCGAACTGTGAGATGAGGCGGGTGGCTCCGGCCTTCTTCGGGATGGGGGCGAGCTTCTGGCCGGCGGGGAGGAGGCCGTCGGCGACGAGCTGCTGCATCATGCTGGAGGTCCACCGCAGGAGGAGGACTTCGCCCTCTTTGAGCATGGCGCGCATGGTGTCGGACCCGCCGAGTTCCTCCAGGTGTCCTGCCTGGGCGAACAGGCCGATGCCGATGCCGAGAGATCGGCCGGTTCGGCCGATGTCCTTGATGTAGAAGGTGGCTTGCTCCCGGTAAGGAGCGCCCTTCTCCAGCAGGCGGTTCGGCTCGTCGATGATCTGGTAGAGCAGCGGGTCGGGCCGGCCCATGAGGAACTTGGAGCGGCCCATCTTGGCGTAGCGGGCCTCGCGTTCGCGCATGATGGACCAGGTGGTGTGCAGCTGGGCCATGACGCCCTCTTGCGAGTACACCGGCCAGTCCACGTTTTCCCGTGCTTCCGGGGCGGACTGGCCCCCTTTCAGGTCGCCGTAGAACGTGGCGATCCCGGAGCGTTTCATCGCGGCCAGGATGATCTGGCCGAGCGTCGACTTTCCGGCGCCGGTGGTGCCGAATACCAGCAGGCGCTGGGCGGACCCGGAAACGGGGTCGTAGAGCTGGATCCAGACCCGGCGGCCGTTGTGGTGGACGCCGATCCAGATCCGGCCGCGGGCGTCCATGGCGAGTGCTTCGGGGCTGGGGAGTTGGACGTCGGCGAGCGGGTCGGTGGGGTAGACGGTGACCAGGGCCTGGCTTCCTCGGGCCTCGATCGCGAGGCGGGAGGGGTCGTCGATGCGCATGGCGTCGGCGAGGCGGGCCGGGTCGAACTTGATGATGTCGCCGGGCGGGGCCTCGACGGTGAACTCGTAGATGCGGCTCACGCGTCGACCTCCCGACCGGCGTCGGCGTCGACGATCCGGATGCCGGTGATCGTGGTGCCGGGCATGCCCTTGGGGGCGATGTTCTGTGCCCAGTGCGCGTACAGGTCGATGGCGTCCTGCGGCGTGCGGCCGACGGTGAGGCGGCGGACTCCGGCGCCGCGTCCGGACATCTTGGTGACGGTGATGTCTTCCTCGTCCCAGTCGAGCAGCGCGGACAGGCGGGTGGTGGAGATGGTGGGGACGGGCGTGCCGGGGTGGGTCGAGCGGATGACGGCGGTCATGGACTCGGGGCCGGTCACCTCGATGTGCTCCAGGACGGTGCCGGGGGCGACGCCGCCGTCGGCGGCGGCGTGCTCGGACCACCAGGCGGCCAGCGGGTGCCGGTCGGTGGCCGCTTCCAGCCCGGTCGGCGTGTCCTGCTGGGCCTGCTCGACGGCGTCCGGGGTGAGGGACCGTTCGCGGCCGGCGATGACGCGGGCCATGCGGGCGGGGCGGACGACCCACACGGTGACGGCCCAGGCGGCGTCGGCCGCCAGTTCCCACCAGTGGACGCCCGGGGTCAGGCGCTCGGTGACGAGCAGGATGGTGAGGGTGGCGCCCGGGGCGAGGTAGAGGGCGGCGGCGATGTCCCGGACATGGCCCTTGGGGAGGGTGACGGACCACAGGAGACCGTAGGCGCCCGCGACCGCCGCGCCGCCGGCTGTGACGGGGAGGAAGTCGGTGGTGAACGCGCCGGCCGCGAGGCCCAGGGCGCCGGCGATGGTGGCGGCGCGGCCGATGCGGCCGCGGGCGGTGGCAATGTGCCCGCGGATCGGGCCGAGGGACATCATCAGCGTGCTCTCCTTCACGTTCCGTGGCGGGGTGAAGGGGCGGCGGCGTCGCCAACGGGGCGGCACCGCCGCCCCGTTGAGGGTCAGCGGTTGCTGTAGAAAGTCCGCTCGGCCATGGCGACGGGCATGGCGTTGGCGGCCTCGGCGACCGACCCGTAGTCGGCCTCGTGCTCGGCGGCGGTCGCGTGGAACGAGGTGGACAGGTCGGCGAGGTCGGCGGCCATGGCCTCGGCCTCGGCCAGGACCGAGCGCATGAGGGTGGCGGCGTCGCGGTGTTCGGCGACGGTGTCGTCATCGACGGCCAGGGCGGCGGCCTGGTCGGCGAGGCGGTCCACCGAGACGGCGCACTTCTCGACGTACTTGTAGGCGTCGGTGACGATGTCGGACACCAGGGCCAGCTTCACGCCGGCCTCGATGAGCTGGGCGATGACGATGCCGTAGCGGACGGCCTCGGTCATGACCCGGCCGGCGGCGACGAACGCGGCCCCGACCCTGGAGGTGCTGCCCCCGTCGGTGGGCGCGGCGGACGTGGTGACCGGCTGACTGCTCGTCACCGGCTCGTTGGTGCTCTCGGACACGGACGTCCTCCCTACTCGTTGTGGTAGTCGCGCTCGGCGGGCGCGGTGTGACCGGCGTCGCGCACGGCGTCCGCCAGGCCCTTGTGGCGGTCGGCGGCGTTGTTGCCGGCGGCGATGATGGCCTCGGAAGCGGCCGGGATCTTCGCGGCGACCGCCTCCGCGCGGGCCTTGACCGTGCCCGCCTTCTCCATCAGGCGGACGACCGCGCCGGCCAGGATGCCGGGAACCTTCAGCTCCAGGATCTTGGCGTGGAGCCTCTCCAGGTGCTCCGTCAGCTCTTCGCAGTCGTTGGCGGCCTGCTTGGCCTCGGCGGCGCCCTGGAGGATCTCCTCGCCCATGTCGGCGTCCGCCTCGATGACGTCGTAGATCGTCAACTCGGCGTCGTTGTACTGCGTGCCGTGCGCGGCGCGCGGCAGGGGAATGCTCACGGGCTGTTCTCCAACGGGTTTCGGTGGCGGGCCGGGTGGCGGTGCGGTGGTGCCGGGACGCTGGTGTTCCGGGCGGTCCGGCGCGGGGGGCAGGGCCGCCTGTCCCCGGCCGATCGCGGCGGGCTGACGGGGGCCGCGCCGGTGGGGGCCGTCGTCGGCGCGCTCGACCGTGATCGTCTCGCCCTCGGTCCAGCCCCAGCCCGGCGGTGGGCCGAACCCGCCGTCCGCGCCTTGACTCGGTGGCGGGGTGGCTTCTTTAGCACGTCCGTTCCTGGCCCAGCGGTCCCACCAGTGCGCGTGCCGCCACCAGTGGTTGTGCTTGCGGTGACGCCGTTCACGGCTGGACCGGCCCTGCCCGGGGCGGCTGCGCCAGGGCCTCGCCCCGGTCGCGCCTCCCGGTGTCATCCGTCGGCGCTTGCGGGCGCGCTTCGGCGGCTTCACCCTGTCGCGCTTGGTGGAGCCACTGCCCGTCTTCGGACCGGACGCGGCGCCGACCGGGGCGTTGGCGGGGGCAGCGAGGCCGGTACCGGGAGTTGCGGCCGACTCCGCCTGGTCTTTCGACTCGGCGGAGTCGCCGTCGGCGTCGGGCTTGGTCCTGCGGCCGTTGAGGATCCGGTCGGCGGCCCGCGCCCGGAGTGCCGCGCGGATAGTGATCGGCGAGTCGGACGGGGTCTTGTGAGCGCCGGTCGGCTTCCACGAGCCGGTGGTGATCCGGTCGGCGACCCGGCGGCTGGCGGCTCCCCGGATCGTGTCCGCCCCGGGCGGGGTCCGCTCCGCCTTGGCCGGCTTCTCCCGGGGGCCGTGCTTGATGCGGTCGGCGATCCGGTGGCGGACCGCGCCCCGGACCGTGTCGGGTCCGGCCGGCTGGCGCGACAGGCGTCCGTCGGCCCGGCCCCGGAGGGCGGAAGAGGCCATCCCGCCGCCCGAGTAACCTCCGGCGGCGAGGCGGCTCGGGCGACCCGCCGCCCCTGAGGCTTCCAGGGCCCCTCTGCGGGCCTCTCGCACTCGCCCCGCCCCCACGCCCCCACTCGCACTTGACGGGGCGTCAGAGCGCCTGTGGGGTGCCTTCGCGGGTGTCGTGCCGCCAGGGGCGGCGGTGTGGTGGCGGAACGTCGGCGAGACGGACGGGTCGGTGCGGGCCGTGCCGTGCGGCTGCCGGTGCGCGCTCCGCCCGAATTCCGGGCCGGACTGGACGCGGCCCCGGGGTGAGGCGCCGAACAGCGCGCGGGAATCCACAGGCTGTGGAGTTCCGGAGTTGCCCGGTGACTTCCGCTGGCCCTCCACCGCTTTCTGGTGTTCGGCGCGGGATTTCAGGTGGGCGACGAAATGCGCGGCTCCCCGCAGAGCGGCCACAGTGATTCCGGCCATCATGACCGTGGACATCGCGGCCACGTTCACCAGGCTCCCGCTTTCGCCGGAAGGAACGCCCGGCTCGGCGGATTCGCTTTCGGAGGAAAGGGCGGGATTGTCGGGGATGAGCAGGGATGCGGGCGGTGCCAGGTCGGTGGCGAGCGGGACCAGCGCCGGGATGTCGTCGGGCGGGCGGTCCTCGGCCACGACCCCCGGCACCGTCAGCCGGGGGAACCCGAGCACCGTCCCCCCGTCGTCGTCGGCCATCGGGGCCTCCAATCGGGATGTCACGCTCCGTCACGCATCCGGGGGTCCTCACACGCGTACGCGTGTACGCGTACGTGGGACCCCCGGATGTGCGGAGAGGAGTGATGATGATGAGCGCGAAGCGTCACTGGGAGTCGGGTGTCAGGACGCGGCGTGGTGTTGGGTCCAGGTGCTGAGCAGTCGCACCAGATCGGCCCACGACTCCTCGTCGGCGCCGGCCAGGGCGCGGGCCAGGTCCCACAGCACCCGGGCCCGATCGGGGTTCGTCGTCGTCGCGGCCAGGCGCTTTTGCCAGTAGGCGACCTGGCCCGGCGTGAGCGGCATCAGGCGCTCTCCTTGAGGAAGTCGAGGAATGCCGGAGTCTGCTTCTCACCGGAATTTCCTTCCGCCTTTTCGGAAACCGCACCGGTGATTCCGTGAAGGGTGGCGGCAGTGTTCACGGCGTTCATGGTCCGGGCCGCCTGGAGGCCCGCCTTCCGGGCCTTTTCGAGGGCCTTCTCGGCGGTGCGGGCGGCACGCTTCTTCGGGAGTTCGACGAATCGGCGGTTGTACTCCGCGTCGAGCTTTCCGGCGCAGTTCACGGCCTCCCGCAGGTGCCGCTCCAGGCTGGCGAGCGGCCGGGTGGCGAGGTAGGCGCGGACCTTGTGCTCCAGCGGCTTGTCGCCGTCGATGTGCACCAGCTCCAGGTCGGCGCGGTACTCGCGCACCAGGGCCTGGACCTCGTCGGCCATCTGCCGCAGCCGCTCGCGCTGCTGGGCGGCGTAGATGGCGGTGCCGCCCGGGGCCGTCAGGTGGTCGGACGTCCATCTGTTCGTGCTGGTCATGGTGTTCCTCCTGCTCCGTACTCGTTTCGGGTGGCGGCGGGTCAGGCCGAGGCGATGAGCGCCGCGACGGTCTCCCAGCCGTGGTGCCAGGCCTGGTCGAGCGCGTAACTGCCTCGGCCCAGGTGTCGGCCGGTGATGCCGTCCTCGGCGGTGGAGGTGTCGACGACGTCCGCGCCCAGGGCGTAGAAGTCGCCCTTACCGGTGGCCTCGGCGAGGCGGCGCAGGGGCTCGCGCCGGTCGGCGGCGTAGTGGGTGACGGCGGACACGGTCAGCGCTGCGGCCACCGGGACGGGCCGCAGGCGGACGCCGAGCAGCCGGGCCCCGCCCCACAGCGCGAGGCCCTGGGTGGCGACGTAGGCGGCGACGTGCGCGGCGCACGCGGCGCGGCCGGCGGCGCTGGACTGGCCCTCGTGGCCGTCGTGCTGGCCCTTGGTGCGGGCCTGGTGGTCGGTCTGGATCCAGTGGTCGGCGACGTCGGCGGCGGACCGCAGCAGGGCGTAGGCGGCGGCGAACCGCGCGGCACGGGCGGAGATCACGACAGGCTCCAATCGGCTTGTGGTGCGCGGGAGTTGGCGATCAGCGGCGGTTCTGGGTGCTGCTCCACCGGTCCTGGAGGCCGACGAACCGCGTCCAGACGGCCTCGCCTTCCTCGCACGGCTGGTCGTCCCCGCACGCCGGGCAGCCGCTGGTGTGCAGGACGGACGCCTCGAACGCGACCATGTAGTCGATGAACAGCTGGTCTCCCGGCCGGACGGTCCCGTCGCCGTCGCGCTCCACGACCGGCTTGGTGAGGTCGCGGTGTTCCAGGTGGACGGGGATTCCGGTCTTGCCGAGTCGGTCGGCGAGCGCCATGGCGACGGTGGCGGCGCGGTGTCGGCCACCCGCGCAGCCGACCGCGATGGTCAGCGGCGCGTCGATGGGGCCGACGTCGTACGCGTCCACGAGCAGGCTCGTGGCGCAGATCAGCTCGCTGATGCCCGGCGTGGCCAGGACGGCCTGCCGGACCGGCAGGCCGTTGGCGTCCATGTAGCGCAGGGCAGGCGAGACGTGGGGGTCGCGGAAGTGCTCGGACAGGTTCAGCACCAGGTGCGCGTTCGGCGGGGCGCCGTGCAGGTAGCCGAACGAGACGACGTTGATCACGGATGCGGTCATGGCTAGATCTCCTCGACCCGGTCGCCGTAGCAGTCGTCGCACAGCGGGATCAGCCGCTCCTCGTTGTAGACGTCCGCCGCGAACGGGTCGGCGACGGTCTGGACGTCCGGCTTGGCGGTGTTGCAGAAGTAGCACTTCACGGGTGTTTCTCCTGTTCAGCGGGTGAGTCGGGCCTTGGATGCGTCGAGGATGGATTGCGGGCTGATGCCGATCTCCTCGGCCTTGTCCGTCGCCCGGAGGGCGGCGACGACCGCAACGCGCCACGTCGGGTCGTCGTAGTGGTCGCGGCCCTGGTCGTGGATCTCGGTGGCGATCTGTCGAGCGCCCGCCGTGGCGATGACCGCCTCAGCCCGGACACGCTCAGCGAGCCAACTCGGAACGGACATGACTGTTTCTCCTGTTCAGAGCGGTCAGGCGAGGATGAGTGCGGTGGGCTGGTAGCCGGTGGCGAGGAGTTCGGCGGCGTCGGCGCGGCGCTGGGAGGCGGTGGCGAGGGAGACGCCGAGGTCGTCGATGATCGACTGGAGGGTGACGGCCTCGGGGTCGCCGTTGGCGGCGAGGATCATCCGGGCGACGCGGCGGGCGCCGCGGGCGGCGGGGGTGAGCTTCGCGGCGTCCTCGGCTTCGACGGCGCGGAGTTCGATTTCGGCGGCGCGCTCGCGGGCTTCGGCGGCGCGGAGCCGGGTGGTGTTTTCGGCGGCTTCGTGGTCGGCGCGGGTGCGGTTGGCGGCGGCGGTGTCGCGCTGGGCTTCGGCCTTCCGCTGGGCTGCTTCGGCGGCGGCGGCTTCCGTTTCGGTGGCGAGCTTGGCGGTTTCGGCGGCGCGCAGGCGGAGGGTCTGAGCGGCTTCCTCGTTCTCCGCCTTGGTCTTCTCGTGGGCTGCCGTGCGGGCCTGTGCTTCGGTGGCGCGCTCGCTGGCTTCGGCGGCGTCCTTCTCCGTTTCGGCGGCGACCCGGTTGGTTTCGGCGGCCTTCAGGCGGGCGTCGGCGGCGTCCTGCTCGGCGGCCGCGGCGGCAAGTTCCTCGGTCGCGTGGTCGAGCCGTTCGGCGGCGTCGGCTTCGCGGCCGGCGGCGAGGGTTCGGGCGTGGGCGTGAGCCTTGGCGGTCGCGGTTTCGGCGCCGACCTCGTACCCGGCGGACTCGATCCGGCCGGCGGTGCGGAGCTTGGAGATCTCGACCCCGGCGGCCCGCTCCTCGGCCCGCACCGCGGCTTCGGCTTCGAACGCGGCGGTGCGTTCAGCCCGCAGGCGGGCGGCCTCGTCGGCCTCCTGCGGCAGGGCCAGGGCCTCGTCCACGCTGAGTCCGAAGCGCTCCATGACGAGCGGAAGCAGCAGGTCGGCGGGCACGTTCTTCAGCTTCTTGCCGTGGTCGCGCTCCAGCATCACCCGGTAGACGGTCCGCTCGCGCTCCAGCTCGATCGCCCGCTGGTAGGAGTCGATCCCCCACAACCGCATGCGCCGGTACATGGCGAACGACGGCCAGGGGGCGAGGATCCAACGGCGAAGCGGGACGCCGTCGCGTTGGTGGCCGGCCTCGATCCGGGTGATCCGGACGACCAGGCGGCGCCCGGCCTCGACCACCGCGACGAACATCACCGGGATGACCGCGTGCATCGCCGTGCCGGTCGGGTTCGCCAGCAGCGGCCCGGCCGAAGCGGCGTTGAAGTAGATCGTCGCGGCGGTGAAACCGTGGGCCAGCAGCCGCAGCATCGGCCACGGCGTGCCCTTACGGATCAGGTGCAGGTCCATCGCCAGCAGCGCCACGATGCCCGCGTCCACACCGACCGGGAACGCGTAGCTGAAGTCCCCGAAGCCGTGCCTGAAGCCGAGGTCGCGCAGGGCGTTGTAGGAGCCGGTGAAGCCGATCGCGGCGAGGGCCACGCCGCCGACTGCGGCGAGGATCGTCAGGCCCAGCATGAGCCTGCCCGAAGCCGCCAACCGCGCGGTCGAAGCGACGGGCGTCGCGGCCGAAGCGGAGCCGCTCTGGTCCGGGGCGGTCACGCGGCCACCCGCTCGACGCTCGCGGTGCGGCGAATGACCGCCGGGCGCCGCAGCGGCACCGGCGCGATGCGCAGCAGCCGCTCGGCGTAGGCGGCCAGCGTCGGGTCCTCCCGGCGCAGGTCCGCCACAATGTCGTCGGCGGCGTACATTCGGGCCTCGCGCTCAGCCTCGCTCTCACCGGGAACGCCGATGAACAGGTGGGCGAACTCCGAGTCCGTGACCAGGCCGAGCGCCAGTTCCGCGAACTCTTCCTCCGTTGCGGCCGTCTGGCCTGCAACCATGTCCTTCATAGGTCTACCTCGTCTCTTGTGGGAGGTGGGCCCGGGGCCGCCGCGCGTTCCTTGGCCGGAGCGCGGCGGCCCACTTCGGGCCTGGACTGCTCGGTGCATCACGAGCAGCCGCGGCACCCGACGCGCGCCAACCACCCACTGTGGGGCGGGTGTTGCGCGCCGGGCACCGTGATCACTGGTGTGCGATCAGAAGCGGTGAGCCCCGCCCGCAGTCAGCGGCGGGGCCGGGAATGTCGGTGAGCTCTCATGGCTCACCCCCTTACAGGCGTATAGCTGGGTGATGGTGGTCGTCCCGCTGCTTTTCGAGAGCGTGCTCCCGTTTTAGGACGCAGCTGCGTGACCAGCGCTTTAACCCTCCGGCTGACAAGGTGCCGGGTACCTCGGCCCGATCTTTCGCGGGCCCCTTCACCCCTCGGGGTGCATTTGTGCAGCTCAGGGCAGCCCAAAGAAGGGCTGTTCAGTTCTTCAGCCCCGCCATGCGAGACATGTTGAACATGTCTCTTACGATGCCGACAGAATGACGCTTCGTCAAGTCCTTCGCTTGTCTTCGCCGGAGCACCCTGGCTGCGCACCAATAGATTCGGCGCTTCGGCCGTGTCAGAACACGACGCTCCTGGACGGCTGCTGGCCGGTTTCGTTACCGTCGAAGCGTCCCGAATCGTCCAAGCGCCGCGTGTTCGTCCAGGGGAGGGCGGGTTGGCCAACGAGAGGCTGCGAGGGGCGATCCTCGCGAGCAAGTTGACGCTGGAGCACATCGCAGAACGGCTCGGAGTAAGTCCTCGAACCGTCGAGCGCTGGGTAGAGGCCAGAGATGGTCGACGCCCGCACCGACGCTTCCAGTACGCGCTCGCCAACCTGCTGCAGAGAGACCTGTCGGACCTGTGGTCGGACGAGCAGACCAGCAGCGCGACAGCTGAGGCAGGCCGAGCAGAACTGGTGAAGCTGTACCCGCATCGTGCGGTCGCACCAAAGGAGCTCTGGACGTCGCTGTTTGCGAAGGCGAACCAGAGCTTTGACCTCGTGGTTTACGCCGGATTCTGGCTTTCGGAAGACCCACAGTTCCACCGGCTCGTCCGAGAGAAGGCAGACGCCGGAGTGCCAGTTCGGCTGATGCTGGGTGACCCCGACTGTGTGGGCGTGGCCCAGCGCGGTGAGGACGAGGGAATCGGTACGGCGATGGCCAGCAAGATCCGAAACGCGCTGGCCAACTACGGGCCGCTGTTCGGTCTACCCCGGGTCGAGTTCCGACTCCACTCGACCACCCTCTACAACTCGCTCTACCGAGCCGACGACGACCTACTGGTCAACGGCCATGTCTACGGCGTGGGCGCGTTCATGGCGCCGGTGATGCATCTGACGCGGGTCCCTGGCGGTGAGCTGTTCAGCACCTACGCCGCGAGCATCGAGAAGATCTGGGAGAGTTCACGAAGCATCAGCTCGCCCCAGCTCGGAAGTGAGGCCGCGTGAGCCGCATCGACTACTTTCACGACCCGGAAGCCCCGCCGGCGAACTCGGTGGTTCCGTCCGTGACGGCCGTGGTGACGAACGCCGAAGGGCAACTGCTACTCATCCACAAGACCGATAACAACCTGTGGGCATTGCCGGGTGGCGGGCACGACGTCGGCGAGTCCGTCAGCGACACCGTCGTTCGTGAGGTCCGCGAAGAGACGGGCATCGACGTGGAGGTTCTGTCGGTGGTCGGCCTGTACACGGATCCGAACCACGTCATGGCATACGACGACGGAGAGGTGCGGCAGCAGTTCTCCATCTGCTTCCGGGCACGTCCCGTCGGGGGAACACTGCGGACGAGTTCCGAGTCCAAGGAGGTCCGCTGGGTGAGCCCAACGGACCTCGCCGACCTGGACATTCATCCGTCGATGCGGCTTCGAATCGACCACGGCTTGTCGCAAGATCGCACCGAGCCATACATCGGTTAGGCGGAGGTCTCGGCCTGTTCCAACCGGAACTGGACGCGCTGTGCGGCGGCGCCGATCTCCGGCTCGGCGCGCCGGATGAAGCGTCCGACGACGCTATCGGGCCCATACCGGCCAACGATCTCCGCGATGCGGTCGGGCGTCGTGGTCGGCGTTCCGTCCGGGGTGGTGGTCATGTCGCAGTAGATCAGGGCATCGACCAAGTGCGGCTCCTCCAACGGGAACTCGCTCGCCAGTTCCCGTCGAAGGCCCCGCTCCTCGGCTTCGAGCAGCGCGCACGAGTGGTGAGCCACCAGCCGCACGACACGCTCGTCCACCCCTTCCCGGCGAAGGAAGCGGGCGCCGTCGAGAGGGTGGAACCCGGTGGCCGCGATCCGCGGCGCATACCCGACGTCATGAAGCACTGCGGCGGACTCCAGCAACTCGGCGTCCGGGCCGAGGATTCCTGCGAGAGTCCGTGCCTTGTCCGCCACTCCCTTGGAGTGGACCCATCGGCGGGGAAGGTCGTTGGAGAGAAGGGATTCGGCAAGCTCGTAGGCCCACACGATGGCATCTGCTCCTAAAGGCAGTGATCAGGAATGACTTGAAGGGAGGGACCGGACATGGCGCCCCTTCCCGTGGCGAACTTCGAGGACGCCAGCTCCTTCGAGCTGCGCGAGAGCACTGCGTACGGTGCCACGTGAGGCTCCAGTGGCCTCAACGAGCTTCTTTTCGGGAGGAAAGGCCGCCCCGACCTCGAGCGTCCGAACCATGGTGATGAGCTGTTCAATCACCGGAGGCTTGGCCTCACTCCCGGCGACGGCCCACCCGACACCCGGCTTCGACCGAATCAGCTTCTCGGCGGCGAGCACATCGAGCGCCCGCTTCACAGTGCTCCGGCCGGCCCCGTACTCCCGCATCAATGCGGCTTCCGACGGGAGCGCCGTCAGTTCCGGGCTCCCCTTGATCTTGGTGCGCAGCGCGTCAGCGATCCGCAGGTAGGTTCCACGCGGGCTTCGCTCGGGCACGGGCCGCTCCCTTCGTTGGGCAGGTACCCAGACAGCATGAGCGATCCCGGGGGGCGACTGCCAGCCCCGGGGTGGTCCCCGGGCTTCACCTTTCGACAGCAGGTCGAAGCATGTCGACCCTTGGGAGAGTCCGGGGAGAAGATCTTGAGATTTGCTGTGTGCGGCAGGAAGCAGCCACCTGTGGGCCAGGTGTGGGCCGCCAGCCGCGTGTGAGCCGCGATTGCAGGCTGCACGACTGGTCAGAGTGGGTGTGGGCGAGTAGCTTCACTCAGTCTTGAAAACTGTCGTGGCCTCTGGTCACCGTGGGTTCAAATCCCACACCCTCCGCGCCTGAGAACGGCCCCCGACCTGCAGTTTCCGGTCGGGGGCCGTTCGGCGTCCGCCGGGTGAGGAGCCGTCAGGGGAGGCGGCCGTGGGCCTGGGCGAGGGTGAGGGCGGCCAGGGTCATGCCGTCGTCGAGGTGGCCGGCGGTGATCCAGTGGCGGAGGGCGGGGAGGGGGAGCCAGCGGGTTTCGGTGACTTCGTCGGGCAGCAGTGGGGTGCCGGAGGGGGTGTCGCGGACGGTGGCGTGGACGATCGCGACGGTGCTGGCGAGCAGGCCGGAGTCGGGGGTCATGGTGCCGAGGAGCTCGAACTCGGCGTCGGGGACGCCGAGTTCCTCGTGCAGTTCGGCCCGCGCGGTGACCAGCGGGTCGGCGCTCTGCGAGAAGCCGCGGGGCAGGCCCCACTGAGGGCGGCCGAGCGGGTAGCGGTAGGTGCGGACCAGTCCGATCAGGTCGCCGTGGACGGGGATGATCACCACGCCGAGGCCCTCGTCCCGGTGACTGATCCTCAGGTAGTGCCCGGCGGTCCCGCTCGGGAAGGCGACCTCGTCGTCGTAGACGTCGACGAAGCTGTTGCGGTACGCGAGGACTTCGCGGGTGCGGCGGATGGCGTCCGGGTGCTCGGTGTCTGTCATGGCGTCAGTTCCTCACGTCGACGACTCGTCCCAGCGCGCACGCCAGCCGCCGGGTGGAGAGCCGGCGTGCCACATTCTCCTTGCCCTTGCGGTACAGGACGTTGCCGACGGCGCCGGCCGCCATCGCGGGGTAGCCGACCAGCCCGGGCAGTTTCCACACCTCGGTGGCCAGCGCGGGGCCGACCGTGCCGGCCGCGGTGAGGATCAGTTCGACGGCCATCCCGCCGATCGGGACGAGGCCGGTCCGGTCGCCGAGGATGGCGGCGACCCGGCTCAGGTGGGTGTCCAGCGCCTTGCGCGCGGAGAGCGGGTCCTCGGCCGCGCGCAGCCGCTCAATGCCTTGCCAGAAGGGCGATTTGGCGGTGCGGCCGCGTTCGGCGCGGGCCTGCAGCAGGGCGGCGATCGCGTCGGCGGCGTCGGTGCGCAGCGCCGCCATCCGGGCCCGTACCCGTTCGTCGGTGAGGCCGGCCGCCGCGCCGACCTTCACCTCGAACAGTGGCCCGTCCGAGGTCTCGTCGGTCTCCGGGAGGGTTCGTCCGGCCCGGTGGCGGTACTGGGCGAGGGCGAGTTCCTGGGCGGTGGCGCGGGCGGCGAGCCGGTTGTCGTCGTGGCCCTGGCCGGTGCTGAGGGTGGTGTCGGCGACGCCGATGGAGTCCACCACGATCAGGTTGTAGAGGGTGTCGACGAACTCCACCAGCAGGCCGAGGGTCTCCGGCCCGCCGACGATCTCCTCGGGGGTCCGTCCGGCGGCGTCGCCGGGCCACGGCCGGGCCAGTCGCAGCCGGCTGCGGTGGTGGAACGCGTGCGGGCGGTCGGCGCCGAGCCGGCGGATCGCGGTGGCCACGGTGGCGTGCACCTCCCGGTACGGCTCGGGCAGGTCCGCCACCGCCCGGCCCATCGGCGAGGTCTCGTCGACGGCGGCGAGCACCAGCTCGCCGAGCGCGTACAGCCGGGCCGGCGGCCGGGCGGCGACCCGGGGGAGGTGCCGGAACTCGTCGCGGACCACCGCCAGCCCGTCGGCCCGTTCCGGGTCGAGCCATTCGGCGTTCAGCAGCCGGTCGAAGTCGGCGGCCTGTTCCCGCACGTCGCCGGGGTCGAGGCCGTATTCGGTGGGGTCGTTGAGTTCGGGCAGCAGGCTGCTCAGGAACGGACTGGCCGGATCACCCGCCTGGGCGAGGATGCCGGCCACCGCCTCCTCGTACGAGCGCACCCCGAACAGGTGGAGCCGGAACGGGTGTTCGCCCGCCGCGCCGCTGTCCCGGGCCCGCAGTACGGTGGCCGCGACCCGCTGGAACCCGAACGAGTCGAACGCGTACGACTGCGGGACGACCACCTCGCGGCCGAGCGCCAGCGTCATCAGCACCTCGGTGAAGATCTGCAGGTGCAGCTCGTCCTCGTGCCCCTCGGCCGTGCGGTCCGGTCCGGGCCAGGTCGTCCGGGTCGAGTCGAGCGACTCCAGGTACTGGTACCGCGTGCCGTCGTCGTACGCCATGTCGTGCCCCCCAGGACGAACCGTCGCACGGGGACGCTACTCGTGGCGTCCGGTACTGGCCAGCCCCGGGGCGACGGGCCGTCAGAACAGCGTGGGTTCGCCGTCCTGGGCGGGCAGGCCGGGCAGCGCGTCCTGCCACAGGGTGGCGTCGCTGAACGGGAGTTGGCGCATGCTGCCGTCGCACAGCACCAGCGAGCGGCGGTCGCGTTTGTGGTCGTGGACGATGCCGTAGCCGGTGCGGCGGGTGGGCATGAGGGCGACCGGACGGCCGCAGGCGGGGCACTGGACACGGGGTGCGCGCATGGGTACCAGGGTGCCCGAACCGACCGACAGCCCGACAGTGGCCGGTGACGATTGCGGGGGGCCGGGCGGGGGAGGAGAGTGCGGGCGGAACGAGTGGAGGTTGTCGTGAGTGAGCTGGTCGAGCGGCTGAGCAAGGGACTGCCGGACGGCGCCGTCGCGGTGGACCCGGACGTCACGGGCGCGTACGCCCGCGACATGGCGGGATTCTGCGAGGCGGGCGAGCCGGCCGTGCTGGTCTTCCCGGAGACGGTCGAGCAGGTGCAGCACGTGATGCGCACCGCCACCGAACTGCGGGTGCCGGTGGTGCCGCAGGGCGCGCGCACCGGCCTGTCCGGCGGCGCGAACGCCGTCGACGGCTGCATCCTGCTCTCGCTGACCCGGATGAACCGGATCCTGCACCTGGACCCGGTCGACCGGATCGCGATCGTGCAGCCCGGCGTGGTCAACGCCGAACTGTCCCGGGCCGCCGAGGCCCAGCAGCTGGCCTACCCGCCGGACCCGTCGAGCTGGGAGTCCTGCACCATCGGCGGCAACATCGGCACCGGCGCCGGCGGCCTGTGCTGCGTGAAGTACGGCGTGACCAGCGAGTACGTGCTCGGCCTGGACGTGGTGCTGGCCGACGGCCGACTGCTGCGGACCGGCCGGCGCACGGCCAAGGGCGTGGCGGGCTACGACCTGACCAGGCTGCTGGTCGGCTCCGAGGGCACCCTCGGCGTGGTGGTCGAGGCGGTGCTCGCGCTGCGTCCCGCGCCCGGCCCGCAGCTGGTGCTGGCGGCCGAGTTCGACTCGGTGGACGCCGCCGGGCGGGCGGTGTGCGACGTGATGGCCGCCGGGTTCACGCCCTCGCTGATGGAGCTGATGGACGCCACCACCGTCCGGGCGGTCAACGAGATGGCGCAGATGGGGCTGCCGGAGTCCACCAGGGCGCTGCTGCTGGTCGCCTTCGACGGCCCGGACCAGCGCGAGCTGCTGGCCGCGGTCGGCGCGCTGTGCACGGCCGCCGGGGCCACCGAGGTGGTGCCGGCCGAGGACCGGGCGGAGTCCGAACTGCTGCTCCAGGCCCGCCGGCTGGCGCTGCCCGCGCTGGAGCGGAGGGGCACCACGATGATCGACGACGTGGCGGTGCCGCGCAGCGCGCTGGCCGCGATGCTGAACGGCGTCGCGGAGATCGCCGAGCGGCACGGGCTGACCATCGGCGTGGTCTCGCACGCGGGCGACGGCAACACCCACCCGGTGGTGATCTTCGACGCCAAGGATCCGGAGCAGGCGGAGCGGGCCCGGATCTCCTTCGACGAGATCATGGCGCTCGGCCTGGAGCTGGGCGGCACGGTGACGGGCGAGCACGGCATCGGGTTGCTGAAGCGCGAGTGGCTGGCCCGGGAGCTGGGGTCGGTCGGGCTGGAGCTGCAGCGGCAGATCAAGGCGGTCTTCGATCCGCTGGGTCTGCTCAACCCGGGAAAGATGATCTGAGAATCGTTCTGAATTCGGATCGGATTTCCATTGCCCCTGGCGTGCGGATAAAAATCGACATTTGACGGTCATCTCGGCTGTGACCGGGGCGCGGGCGCACCATTCGTGCGCCTGCAGGGTGGAACGACTCGCCGGAAAGCGGCGGCCTGCGCTCCGCCGTCCGGGCAGAAGCGCAGCTCAACAGCCGTGCAACCAGCGGCCGGCCACCTCGTGCGGCGGCCTCGGTATCACGCGAACGAGGGAAAAGGCCCAGTGGTGCTGGTGCTTTGTCGATTTGTTGCGGAATTCTGTTCCCAGGAAGAAGTGCAGGGAAGTGCAGGACAGCGATTCACGGTCATCAGCAGTGACCATCGGAACCGGACATCGGCAGCACGGAGGAAATCCATGGCGCGCTACTGACCTCCCGGCGGGAGGTGCGGCCGGACCGGCGGGGGCGCCGGACCGGCCCGAGCACGGACCGCCGGAGTACCCGGGAGTGGAAAGGGTCACCCGCCTCGGGGAGCAGGACGAGCAGAAACCCCTCGGGGGCGCGGCAGCCGCGAACGGCACCGCGCCCCCGAGGGGTGTTCGGAAGAGGACGCCCTACCGCGGAAAACCTACCGCGGAAGCCCTACCGCGGAGGCCCTACCGCCTGGCGGTGAGCGTGGCCCCGACGCTGGCGGCCACCACGCAGAAGATGCCGAACAGTTGCGGCAGGCCCAGCACCTGGCCGAGCACCAGCAGCCCGACCAGCGCGCTGACCGCCGGGTCCAGGCTGACGATCACGCTGAACACCCGCTGGGACATCCGGCGCAGCGCGACCATCTCCAGCGCGTATGGCAGCACCGGGAAGAGCAGGGCGACACCCGCGATCGCGAGCAGCAGCAGGGCGGGGGAGTCGGAGCCGGACAGGCCGTGCATCGCCTCGGCGGCGCCGAACGGGGCGAGCACCACCATGCCGACGGTGAAGGAGACCGCCAGGCCCTCGAAGCCCTTGAACGCGGCGCCGACCTTGTCGGTGAACAGGATGTAGCCGGAGTAGCAGGCGGCCGCCCCGAAGGCGCAGGCCAGGCCGACCGGGTCCAGGCTGGAGCCGGACTCGCCGTGGCCGAACAGGGTGAGCAGCACCACGCCGGCGGCGGCGAGCATCGCCCACAGCACGTGTCCGGCGCGCCGGGCGAAGACCAGGGCGACGGCGAGCGGGCCGAGGAACTCGATGGTGGCGGCGGTGCCCATCGGCAGCCGGTCGACGGCCGCGGCGAACAGCAGGGTCATGCCGGCGGACGCCACGCCGAGCAGTCCGGCCAGCGCCAGGTCGCGCTTGCTGCGGCCGCGCAGCCGGGGACGGGTGAAGGCGAGCAGCACGATGGCGGCGAAGGAGATCCGCAGGAAGGTCGCGCCGGCCACCCCCAGCACCCCGAACAGCGGCTTGGAGGCCGCCACACCGAGCTGGACCGCCACCATCGAGACCACGCACAGCACCGGTGCCGGGATACCGCCCAGCCGTCGTCGCATTCCGCTCGCCCGGGCTCGGCCGGAACTGGTGACCTTGGAAACGGAGGCGATGGCGGGGATGTCGGTGGTGCTTTCGACGGTGAGGGAGGTGCCTGGCATGAGATCGAGTGTGGCGTAAGGAGTGTCTTTGGTCAAAGACGGTTACCGCCAGAGGCAAGCCGGGGTGCACTGAGGGGCGAATCAAGGCCCGCGGGCGTCGGCGGCGCGTGCCGCCCGGGCGAACTGACGACCGGTCAGCGACCCGCCGCGCGACCATGGAACTGTGACGTGCCCCGCATCCCGAACACGCCGCGGACCCGGACGGACACGCGCGGAGACGGAAAGCCGCGCAGGTCGGCGGCGTCGGTCTCATCTCGGTTGCGGCTACTGACAGCGCGGGTGTGCCGGGGAAACAATCGGAGGCATCGCCTACTACCTGCGGGTAACAATCCGCCGGCCGGTCAAGGAGGACCCCTGGTGTACAGCACGATGCAGGACGTTCCACTCACTGTCGCCCGGATTCTGCAGCACGGGGCCACCATCCACGGCCGGTCGACCGTCACCACCTGGACCGAGAACGGCCCGGTCGTGCGGACCTTCGCCGAGGTCGGCGGCCGCGCCGCACAGCTCGCCCACGCCCTCCGGGACGAACTCGGAGTCACGGACGGCAGCGTGGTGGCCACACTGATGTGGAACAACACCGAGCACCAGGAGGCGTACCTGGCGATCCCGTCCATGGGAGCGGTGCTGCACACCCTGAACCTGCGGCTGCCCGCCAACCAGCTGGACTACATCGTCCGGCACGCCGCGGACCGGGTGGTGATCGTCAACGGCTCGGTGCTGCCGCTGCTCGCCGCCGTCCTGCCCAAGCTCGCCGACGTCGTCCGCCACCTGGTGGTCTCCGGCCCGTACGACCCGGCGCTGCTGGCGGGCTTCGAGGGGACGGTGCACGACTACGAGGCGCTGATCGAGGGCCGCCCGACCGACTACCCGTGGCAGACCGACATCGACGAGAAGCAGGCTGCCGTGCTCTGCTACACGTCCGGTACCACCGGCGACCCCAAGGGTGTGGTGTACAGCCACCGGTCGATCTACCTGCACTCGATGCAGATCATCGCCCCCGCCAGCTTCGGCCTGACCCCCCGCGACATCGTGCTGCCGGTGGTGCCGATGTTCCACGTCGGCGCCTGGGGCATCCCGCACGCGGCGTTCATGACGGGCTCCAGCCTGCTGATGCCGGACCGCTTCCTGCAGCCCAAGCCGCTGGCCGAGATGATCGACCGGGTGAAGCCGACCTTCGGCGCCGCCGTCCCGACCATCTGGAACGGCCTGCTGGACGAGCTGGACGCCGGCGACTACGACACCTCCACGCTGAAGTCCGTCGTCATCGGCGGCTCGGCCTGCCCGCCCGCGCTGATGAAGGCCTTCGAGGAGCGGCACGGCATCCGGGTCATCCACGCCTGGGGCATGACCGAGACCTCCCCGCTGGGCACCGTCGCCCACCCGCCGGCCGGCGTCAACGGCGAGGACGAGTGGACCTACCGGATCACCCAGGGCGTCTTCCCCGCCTCCGTGGAGGCCCGGCTGATCGGCCCCGGCGGCGAGGTGATGCCGCACGACGGCGTCGCCGAGGGCGAGCTGGAGGTGCGCGGCCCGTGGATCGCCGGGGCGTACTTCGGCGGCGCGAACGGCGAGCCCGAGCGTCCCGAGGACAAGTTCAGCCCCGACGGCTGGCTGCGCACCGGCGACGTCGGCACCATCACCGCCGACGGCTACCTGACCCTCACCGACCGGGCCAAGGACGTGATCAAGTCCGGCGGGGAGTGGATCAGTTCGCAGGCCCTGGAGAACCACCTGATGGCCCACCCCCAGGTGGCCGAGGCCGCCGTGGTGGCCGTCCCCGACGAGAAGTGGGGCGAACGCCCGCTCGCCACCGTCGTCCTGCGCCCCGGCGCCACCGTCGGCCTCCCCGAACTGCGCGCCTTCCTGGCCGAGCGGGTCGCCTCCTGGCAGCTGCCGGAACGCTGGTCGGTGATCGAGGCGGTGCCGAAGACCTCGGTGGGCAAGTTCGACAAGAAGGTGATCCGCGCCGACTACGCAGCCGACCGCCTGGACGTGACGGTGATCGGCAAGGGCTGACCACGCACGGTCCGCCCGGAACGCCCCGCCGCAGTTCTCGGTCCTGCGGCGGGGCCCCGCGGGTACGGTCAGCGGCCGTTCGCGACGGTGTTGGCGGTGATCGACCCGTCGGTGCCGTCCACCATCACCTGGTGGCGGACGCCGTCCGTGCCGAGCACCTCGACCGCCCAGGAGCTGCCCCCGCCCTCCCGGCCCACCACCGAGAGCGCGTCCACCTTGCCGCCGGGCACCGCGCCGGCCGCCTTGGCCACCGCCTGATCGGCGGGCACGGCCGGCAGCGCGGCCGGCGCGAGCCGCGCCGCCCGGCCGCCCGGCTGCGCCTTCCCGTCGCCCTGGGCGCCGCGGTGCGCCGCCTTCCCGTCGCCCTTCTGCTCCCCGTTCCGGTGCCTCCCGTGATCGCTTCCCCATGCGTTCGGTGCCCCGGGAGCCCCCGGCTCCCGCATCGCGAACGGGGCGATCGGCGGCCGTTCCCGGCCGGGGTGGTGCAGGGCCACCCCCGCGGTGACCGCGCCGACTGCCAGCACCAGCACGGCCGCCGCGCCCAGCCCCCAGCGGCTGCCCCGCCGCTTCGGCAGCCGGACCCAGCGTCGACGGGACGCCTTCCCGGCCTCGGGCCCGAACGGTTCCGGCGACTGCGGCATTGACGACTGCGGCTCGGACATCTGCGTCCCACTTCCCCTCGACGACCCGGCCGGGACCGAATCCGCCGGCCGGGCGCCCAGCATGCCGCCACCCGCCTGAAGCCAAGCTGAAGCCGCCCCCACCGCCGGATCCGGCGCCTGCGACGCTGGTTCCCATGCGCGTACTGGTGGTCGAGGACGAACGGCGGCTCGCCGCCGCACTGCAACGCGGCCTGCGGGCCGAGGGGTTCGCCGTCGACGTCGCCCACGACGGCGAGGACGGCCTCTGGCTGGCCACCGAGCACGACTACGACGTGATCGTGCTCGACATCATGCTGCCCCGCCTGAACGGCTACCGGGTCTGCGCCCGGCTGCGGGCCGCAGGCGACGACACCCCGATCCTGATGCTCACCGCCAAGGACGGCGAACTCGACGAGGCCGAGGCGCTGGACACCGGCGCCGACGACTTCCTGTCCAAGCCGTTCTCGTACGTGGTGCTGGTGGCCCGGCTGCGCGCCCTGGTCCGGCGGACCGGCCGCCGTCTGCCGCAGACCCTGGAGTTCGGCGACCTGGCGATCGACCCGGCCCGCCACAGCTGCACCCGCGCGGGCACCGAAGTGCGGCTCACCGCCCGCGAGTTCGCCGTCCTGGAGTGCCTGGCCCGGGCGGCCGGCGGGGTGGTCTCCAAGCGCGAGATCCTGGAACGGGTCTGGGACTCGGCCTACGACGGCGACCCGAACATCGTCGAGGTCCACATCAGCGCGCTGCGCCGCAAGATCGACGCCCCGTTCGGCCGCAGCGCCGTCGGCACCGTCCGCGGCGCGGGCTACCGGCTGGCGGCGGACGGTGGCTGACCGCGTGCGCCGCCTCCCGGCCCTCCGCCGCCTCCAAGTCCCGCCGCGCCTACGGCGGTTGCTGCCGCGCTCGGTGCGGGCCCGGGCCACCTTCGCCGCCACCGCCGTGGTGACGCTCGCGCTGGGCGGCAGTTCGGCCGCGCTGCTCGCCGTGCTCCACGCCAACCTGCTCCGCACCGCCCAGGACTCCGCGGTCGAACAGGCAGGCAAGGTGGTCGAGTTGGCCGCCCGCGAGCACCTGCCGTCGATCCTCCCCCTGCACGGCGGAACCTCCATCTGGGTGGTGGACGGCCAGGGCCGCCCGGTCGCCGCCACCCCGGACCTGCTGGCGCACCCCCTCGCCCCGCCGCCGGTACCGCCCGCCACAAAGGAGCAGCCCCAACCCGCCCAGGGCACCCAGCCGTTGATGCCCGTGCCGCGGATGCAGGAGCACCGGTCGCGGGTGATCACCATGCCCGTCACCGGCCCGGACGGCTATCTCGTGGTCCACGCCAGCACCTCGCTGCGCGACGTCGACGCCGCCGGGGACACCACCGGCACCGCGCTCGCCGTCGGCGTCCCGGTGCTGGTGCTGCTGGTCGCGGCCGTCACCTGGCGGGTCACCGGCCGGGCACTGCGCCCGGTGGAGGCGATCCGGGCCGAGGTCGCCGAGATCACCGGCCATGACCTGCACCGCCGGGTCCCCGTCCCGCACACTGGCGACGAGGTGGCCCGGCTGGCCGTCACCGTCAACGCCACCCTGGACCGGCTGGAGGACGCGGGCCTGCGCCAGCGCCGTTTCATCGCCGACGCCTCGCACGAACTGCGCAGCCCCATCGCCGTGTTGCGCACCCAGTTGGAGGTGGCACTGGCCCACCCGGACCCGGAGCTCTGGCCCGAACTGCTCGCCGACGCGCTGGAGGACACCGTCCGCCTGCAGGACCTGGCGGCCGACCTGCTGCTGCTCGCCCGGCTGGACGCCGCCGACCCGGTATCCGTCGAACTCCTCGACCTGACCGCCCTGTTCGCCGCCGCGCTGGCCGCCCGCACCGCCGACCGGATACCGGTCACGTCCCAACTCGCCGAGGGGGCCCAGGTGCTGGGCAACCGCACCTGGCTGACCAGGCTGCTCACCAACCTGGTCGACAACGCCCAGCGCTACGCCACGAGCCGGGTGGAGGTCCAACTCGCCGTCCAGGGGCCGCTGGTGGTGCTGGAGGTGCGCGACGACGGGCCGGGCATCCCGGAGGGTGACCGGGAGCGGGTGTTCGAGCGCTTCACCCGGCTCGACGACGCCCGCAGCCGCGAACTCGGCGGCGCCGGACTGGGGTTGGCCATCGCCCGGGACCTCGCCGGGCACCACGGCGGCACCTTGGCCGCCGAGCCCGCCCGCACCGGCGCCCGCCTGGTCGCCCGCCTGCCGAGGGCGGGAGCCGAACAGAACTGACGGACGGTCAGAACGACGCGGCCGTCGCCACCTGCCCCAACGCGCCGACCCGGGCCAGAAGTTCGACGATCCGGCGCTGCACCTCGTCGGTGGTGGAGCGCTCCGCCAGGAACAGCACGTTCGCGCCCGTGCGCAGCCCGGCGCGGGCCTGCGGGTCCAGGTCGGCCGAGGTGTACACCACCAGCGGGGTGCGGTGCAGGCGGTCGTTGGCGCGCAGCCAGTCCAGCAGACCGAGGTCGCCGTGTTCGATCCGCTGCAGGTCGAGCACCACCAGGTTGGGCTGGATGCTGCTGGCCCGGGCGACCGCCTCGTTCTCGTCGGCGGCGTGCTCCACCTGCATGCCGCGCCGCTCCAGGCTGGCGACCAGCGCGGCGGCCACCTCGGGGTCGGACTCGACCAGCAGGACCCGCGCGGCGTGGTTCTCGCTGTCCCGGGGGGCCAGCGCCCGCAGCAGCACGGCCGGGTCGGCTCCGTAGGCGGCGTCCCGGGTGGCCTGGCCGAGGCCGGCGGCCAGCAGCACGGGGATCCGCCCGGCCAGTGCGGCGGTGCGCAGCGCCTGCAGGGCGGTGCGGGTGATCGGCCCGGTCAGCGGGTCGACGAAGAGCGCGGCGGGGGCCTGCGGCACCTGGGCGTCGACCTCCTCGCGGGAGGCCACCACGACCGGCCGGAAGCCCCGGTTCTGCAGCGCGTCGTGGGTGGACGGGTCGGGTTCGGGCCACACCAGCAGCGGCCGGGGGCCGTCGAACGCGGGTTCCTTGGCGGGGGCCAGTTCGGCGATCGGCCGGGGCGGTGTGCGCCCCTCGACCGCGCCGGGCCCGGCGGGCAGCGCCAGCGCGCCGCCGCCCTCGCCCGAACCGGCGGGCAGCGCCTGCCCGTTGACGGCGTGCGGGGCCGTCTCGGCCGGGGCGGCGGGCAGTTCGGCCTGCTGCGGCGCCCCCGGCTGCGGGAACGCGCCCGGGAAGGCGGCCAGCGGCCGCGGCGGGACGAGCCCGCCCAGCCCGGTGCCGACCGGCTGCGGCTGGCCGGCATCCCCGGCCGGCGGCGGCGTGGCGGGCATCGGGGGCACGGCCGGCGCGGCGGGCCGGGCGGCGACCTCCAGCGCGGTGGACGGCTCCGGCGCCCCGGCGGGGACGGGCGGCAGAACCGTCGTCACCTCCTCCGCGCTCTCCGCGGTGTCGGCGGGCAGCGCCAGCCGTCGCCGCCGCCCGGTGGGCTGGGTCGGCGGCACGACGGGCTCCGGCGGGCCGGCCGGCAGCGCGTGCTCCAGCCCCGGGTAGACGGGCGTCCCGGGGTCCGGGATACCGGGCAGCTGCAGCGCCGGCATGCTGTCGCCGGAACCGGCGTGCGCCCGGCGGGCCCGCCGCCCGGTACGCGTGGGCGGCTCGGCACTCGGCAGCTGGCCGGCCCCGGCGGCTCCACTCTCGGCCGGTTCGGCCGAGGCGGAGGAGGTGGCGGCGGACGGCCCGGGCCCGAGCGCGATCGGCGCCCCGGGGGCAGCCGGTTCGGGCCGGGCGTCCTCTTCGCGGGCGGGGCGGGCCCGGCGCCGGCCGGAGCCCTGGGTGTCGTCGGCCCGGGCGGCGGGGGTGGCACCGTCCTCGGCCGGCTCGGGCGTTGACGGCGCGTCGTCCTTGGCCGGTTCGGCCGCGGGGGGCTGCCCGGGAAGGTCGGGCAGCATCGCGGTGTCGGAGTCCTTGGGGACGTGCTGCTGCTTGTCCGGCGTGTCGCCGTCGCCGCCGTCGGGGTCGAGCGGCAGCTCCACCACGTAGGTGGCCCCGCCGCCGCCGGGCAGGTCGTGCCGCTGCAGGACGCCGCCGTGCCGTTGGACGGCGGCGCGGGCGATCGGCAGGTGGACGGCGCTGGCGGTCTGCGCGGGGCCGCGCACCTCGATCCGGGCGACCTGTCCGCGCTGCGCGGCGGCCAGCACCACCATGGGCGGCTGCCCGGGGTCCGGCGCCGGCCCGGCGAACGCGCCGCCGGTGGTGGCGGATTCGTCCTCGGCGCGGGCGGGTTCGGGCACAGGCGTGACGCCGCTGACATCGGCGACCAGGTGCGCGAGCGCCTGGGCGAGCCGCTCGCGGTCGGCGAGCACCTTCACGGCGGCGGCGTGCACCGAGTAGCGGACCCGGCCGGGGCCGACCAGTTCGCCGGCCCGGTCGACGGCCAGCTGCACGACCTCGTCCAGGCCGATCCGTTCGCGGTCCAGGGCGGCCTTGCCGCGCTCGGCGGCGGCCTCGAAGCGCTGGTGCTCCAGTACGCCCTCTATCAGCCGTTCGAACCGGCGGCACTCGTCGGCGAGCCGGCGCAGCGTCCAGTTGGCCTCCGGCCAGAGCTGCCCGGCGGGGTCGGCGGCGAGCGCGTCGATCCGCCGGTGCAGGGCGCCGAGCGCGCCGCCGAGTTCGGACTCCAGCACGGCGGTGAGGTGCTCGTTGCGTGCGGTGAGGGCGAGTTCGTGGGTGCGGTCGGTGAACGTCATGACGGCGCCGACCAGTTGCTCGCCGTCCCGGACCGGTGCGGTGGTCAGGTCGACGGTGACGGGGCTGCCGTCCTTGCGCCACAGCACGGTGTTGCGGATCCGGTGCTTGCGGCCGGAGTGCAGGGTGTCGTTCAGCGCCGAACTCTCGGCGGCCAGCGGGCTGCCGTCGGGCTGCGAGTGCTGGATCAGCGGGTGTAGTTCGCGGCCGCCGAGCTCGCTGGCCCGGAAGTCGAGGATGTGCGCGGCGGCCGGGTTGACCAGCACCACGCGGCCTTCCAGGTCGACGCCGAGGACGCCCTCGGCGGCGGCCCGCAGGATCATCTCGGTCTGTTTGTGCTGGCGCCGGAGTTCGGTCTCCACACCCAGGCGGGTCGACAGGTCACGGACCAGGAGCAGCAGCAGGTCCTGGTCCGTCGTGGTGAAGGACAGGAATCCGTGCGCCTCCCCGCCGCCCTCGTCGGTGAAGTCGTTGCCCGACACTTCGACGGTGAAGGTGGTGCCGTCGGTGCGTCGGGCGGTCATCCGGACCGGTAGTTCCAGGCTCTGGGTCTCGCTCGCCGGGGGCCGCATCGAACCGGGGATTCGGCTGGGGTCGAACTCCGGCAGCAGGTCCAGCACTCCCCGTCCGACCAACGAGGTGCCGGGTGCCTGCAGGCTCTCCACGGCGGCCTTGTTGACGTCGACCACCGTGCCGTTGGAGTTCACCAGCAGCAACGGATCGGGCAGTGCGTCGAGTATCGCGGCGAGGCGAGCAGCGCCTCGGGTCGGCCTGCTGCTCACGTCGACAGGTCTCCTCACGCCTTCGGGCCGCCGCTTCGACGGGCGGCTCTGGCTCTCCTCGGAGACTGGAGTATCTCATTCTTCTTTGCGCCGTGGACGACCCGGCCAGTATCGTTGTGGTGGTTGGTGCCGGAGCCTTCGGCTGTGGCATCATCTCAGTCGCACGGAGTGCGCCGGAGTCCCGGTCGCAGTCCGGGTGTTGGAGGCGTCGCCTAGTCCGGTCTATGGCGCCGCACTGCTAATGCGGTTTGGGCTTTACCGTCCATCGAGGGTTCAAATCCCTCCGCCTCCGCTTCACCGGAAGCCCCGTCGGTCACTGACCGGCGGGGCTTCCGCGTTGTCGGCCACTGTTCGTCCAGCGGCCTCCGCGGCGGTCTTGACGGGGTCCCCGGCAATCGATTTCGCCCCAGGTCGCCGGTCATGTAATGTTGTCCCCGCACCGCCCAGGAGGCCAAGGCCGACGGGGCGAGCGCTCATAGCTCAACGGATAGAGCACTTGACTACGGATCAAGAGGTTGCAGGTTCGAATCCTGCTGAGCGCACCAATCTCCGCTCGCGGTTCCGCAAGGGGCCGTCCGAGCGCTCATAGCTCAACGGATAGAGCACTTGACTACGGATCAAGAGGTTGCAGGTTCGAATCCTGCTGAGCGCACCAACCGAAGGCCCCGGGTTTCCACCCGGGGCCTTCGTCGTCATGCCGTCCCGAGTTCGGTCCGGTTGATCCAGAGCACCTCGCGTTCTTCCAGGAACCAGTCCGCGGGCGTGAGCGGGCGGCTGCGGTTGAACGTGGCGGTGACGGGGTCGTGCCGGATGAGCCCGGGATCGGCGTGCTGGTCGAGAAGTTGGGCGGCGAGCGCGGGCGCGAGGTCGGGCGGGCCGGACAGGTGGATGTCGTGGCCGGCGCAGGTGCCGTAGTCGCGCAGGCCGTCGCGGAGCAGGCGGATCGCGGTGGCACGGGACGCGCCGGGCACGGGCGCCGACAGGACGGCGTGCAGCCAGGCATGCGCATTCACCAGGTCGTGCACGGCGGCTAGGTCGTACTGGTCGCGGTCGTCGCGGGCGGCGACGAACACGGTGGTGGGCCGGCCGCCGTTCCGGGCGAGCTGCTCCAGCAGGGCCTTGATCTGGGCCCAGCCGGTTCCGGCGGCGACCATCAGCAGCGGCCGCCCGGAGTCCTCGGCGAGCACCGCCTCGCCGAGCGGCGGGCCGAGCCGGAGCGTCTCACCGGCCCGGACCTCGTCGACCAGCGCGGTGGACAGCAGCCCGTCGGGGACCCGGCGGACGTGCAGTTCCAGGGTGTTGTCGGGCCGGGGCGCGCAGGCCGGTGAGTAGGGCCGCCAGACCTGCGGGTGCCGGTCCGAGCTGACGGTCAGGTACTGGCCGGCGGTGAACGGGTACGGGTGGTCGGGCGCCAGGGTGAGCACCGCCAGGTCGGGGGTGGCGCGGCGGACGGCCAGCACGTCGGCGTTCCACCAGCGCGGGGTGCCGGCGGGGACGGCCGCGGCCGCGTCGATCATGGCCTGGGCGATGATGCCGAACGCCTCCGTCCAGGCCTGCTCGACCTCTGGGGTCCAGGCGGTCCCGGAGAAGTGCTTCAGCGCGGCGATCAGGCTGGCGCCGACGGCCGGGTAGTGCTCGGGCGCGGCCTGGAACTTGCGGTGGTCGCGTCCGAGCGCCGCCAGGTAGCCGGTGAGTTTCTCCGGGTCCTCCAGTCGCAGCACGAGTTGGGCGAGTGCGGCGATCAGGCGGTCCCGCTGTTCGGCGAGCCGGGCCGGGAACAGCGCTTCGATGCCGGGGTTGTTGGTGAACAGGTGGGCGTAGAAGTACTTGGTCAGCTGGTCGGCCCGGCGCTCGACGACGGCGAAGCCGGCACGGACGACCGCGGGGTCGAAGGGCACCGGGGAGGCCCCTCAGCCTGCGGAGGCTTCGGTCAGCGCGCCGCCCATGACCTCCGCGACGACGCCGTACAGGGCGGTCCAGGCCGCGGCGGTCTCCGGCGTCCAGGCGTCCCCGGCGAAGTGCGCGAGGGCGGCCAGCAGGCTCGCGCCCACGGCGGGGAAGTGCTCGGGGAGGGCGCCGTACCCGGCGTGCCGGCGTCCCAGGCCCTGCAGCACCTCGACCACGGTGTCGGTGTCGTCGAGCTTGTCGACCAGGGTGGATATCGCCGCCCAGAGGCGGTCCTGCTGGTCATTCAGGTGCTCGGCGAAGAGCTTGCGGACATCCGGGTTGTGCTCGAACAAATGGGCGTAGAAGTATGCGGTGACATCGCTGCCGTGGGGCTCGACGGCGGCGAAGCTGCTTTTGATGAGCGCGGAATCAATAGTCACGCCCGCCGACTCTACTGATAAACACACCAATTCCAACAGGGCGATCTGACGATCACTCAAGTACTGGACAGTAGCGTCCGATTGATGCCTGCTTGGGCGAGTTGATGCCTGGCGTGGCGGGTATCCAGATGCTGCTGACCGATTGGCTGCTGAACGGGTGGAATCGGGCGATCGAGCAGGTGTCGCGGTATGACCGAAACCCGATCGTGATTCCCTTTTGTCTGATCGTCATCACCATTCGGGTGCATGGCACGGGCCGCGAATTCGGCGGACGAAGACACCGAGAGGAGAGCCGGATGTGCCGACAGTTCCTCCACCGGGCCCCGGCCCCCGACGCCCGCCCGGCCGACCGTGACCGGCCCGGGCCCCGGATCGGCCGGACCACCACCGCCCTGATCGCCACCGGGCTGCTCTCCGGCCTCGGCACCCCACCGGTGGCCGCCCAGCAGACGCCCGACAGCTGGTCCGCCGAGCGACGCGCCCAACTGCCCTCCGGGCTGGCCGTCCGGTTCGACTTCGAGGCCGTCCAGGGCGTTACGGTCGAGGCCGCACCCGGCAAGCTCACCGACCGGGCCGCCGGCGGCGACGCCTACAGCGACGGCATCCGCCCCGGCGACCCGGCCGAGACCTTCCGCGTCGCCGAGGACCACCCCCACGCGGACGGCGCCTGGCACCCCCTCGGCACGCTGCGGCTCACCTTCTCCCGGCCCGTGCGCAACCCCCGCCTGCACGTCAGCGGCCTGACCGCCCTGGCCACCGGCCAGGGCGGCACCACCGGCACCAGCACCCGCCTGACGGTCGCCGGCGGCACCCCCGCCGCCCCCACCCTGGTCGGCCGCACCGGCTGGCCGGGCTGGACGGTCGGCCCCGGCGAACTCGCCCCCGCCGCCGACGGCCCGCGCGACGGCGACGCCGGCGGCGACGGCACCCTCGAACTCTCCGGCACCGTCACCACCGTCGACCTGCGCCTCGAACAGCGCTCCACCGCTCGCGACGGCTCCACCACACCGCCGATGACGCTCCGTCCGGCCTGGACGGTCTCCCTCGACGAGGGCCTCGGAAGCGCCCCGCAGAGCTACGGCAACGCCTCCCACCTGGTCTCCGACCTGTTCCTCGGCCAGGACGCCGCACCGGCCGCCACCCGTACCCGGCCCGGCCTGGCCCAGTCCGTCGAGAAGCCGCTGCTGTCCGCCCCACCCGCCGGCGCGGTCGCCCTCAGCGTGGAGACCGACGGCGGGGCGAGCCGCCGCAGCCCCTGGGCCAGCCTGCCGCCGCCGCCCCGGCTCCAGCCCGGCCACGCCGACTACCAGGGCGCCGACCCCAACCTCGCCTTCCCGGCCGAGACCACCGCCGGGCGCACCTACCGGATCGAGGTGCCGGTCAGCCCCGGCACCGAGCCCGCCGTACTGGCCGGCTGGATCGACTTCGACCACAACGGGCGCTTCGACCCGGCGGAGCGCGTGCAGGCCGAGGTCCCCGCCGGGGCGAGCAGCGCCGCGCTGGAGTGGCCGGTCCCGGAGGGCGCTGTGAGCGGCGACACCTGGGCCCGGCTGCGGCTGGCCCGCGACGGCTCCCAGCTCGCCACCGCCGACGGCTTCGCCGACTCCGGCCAGGTCGTCGACCAGCGGGTCGCGCTGTCGGTCCGCACCGCCGCCCCGGAGAGCGCCGCCACCACCGGGCCGGAGATCGGCCTGCCCGTCCCCGGCACCGTCACCGGCGAGGTCCGCCCCGAGTTCCGCGGCGACGGCGCGCGCGCCGGGGCCGGCATCGCCGTCCAGGAGGACGGCACCACCCTGTGCTCCGCCCAGGTCGGTGACGACGGCAGCTGGAACTGCCGCCCCGACAACGCGCTCGGCGAGAGCACCCACGCCCTCGTCCTGGCGGAGACCCCTCAGGGCGGCACGGCGGTGCACGGCGAGCCGTTCCGGCTGACCGTCAAGACCACGGCGCCGACCGCCCCCGTGCTCACCCTGCCCGCCTACACCAACGACCCCGGCCTGCTGGTCACCGGCCTCGGCGAACCCGGCTCCACCGTCACCGTCACCGCGGACGGCGAGCCGGACGGCCTCGACCTGTGCACCACCGGCGTCGCCGCCGACGGCAGTTGGTCCTGCCTGCCGGTGGAGAACCTCGCCGACGGCGCCCACCGGCTCACCCCGCACGCCCGCGACGGCGCGGGCAACCGCGCCGACGGCAAGTCCGTCGGGCTCACGGTGGACACCGTCGCGCCCGACAAGCCGCAGCTCGTCTCGCCGGCCGCCGGTGAACTCCTGCACACCGCCCGCCCGTTGATCACCGGCCGCGCTGAGCCCGGCACCACCGTCACCGTCACCGCCGGCCACGGCAGCGCCGCACACACCACCGTGTGCAGCGCCGTGGCGGCCGCGGACGGCAACTGGTCCTGCACCGCCACCCAGGACCTGACCGGCGGCGACGTCACCCTGATCGCCACCGCCACCGACCCGGCGGGCAACGGCACTCCCGGCGATCCCGTCCCGGTCCGGGTGCCCACCCCGGCGGCGGCGAGCAGCAGCAGCGCCGCACCGGCACCGACCGCGACCACGACCGCGTCGACGAGCTCCCACAGCCCCGCTGCGACGAGCCCGTCCGCGTTGCTGTCCGCCTCCGCATCGGCTTCCGCTCGGCCTGCCCCGACGGGCGCTCCGGCGAGCGGGGCCCCCTGGGTGCCGGTACCGCCGGACGTGCTGCCGATCGTGGTCCCGGTCCCGGTCCCGGTCCCGGCCCTGACGCCGCCTGCGCCGACCCCGACCCCGACGGGAAGCCAGAGCTCGCCCGCAGCAAGCCCGTCCGCATCCCCGTCGGTCACGGTCTCCCCTTCGGTCACCGTCTCCCCTTCGGCCGCCGCCTCCCCATCGGCCACTGCTTCCGCTTCTGCGCCCGTCTCCGCCGTCCCGCCGGTGCCCGGCACGGTCGCCGTGCCGCTGCCGCCGTTCCTGGTGCCGGGGGCGACGCCCGGCCAGTGGGTGTTCACGGCGCCGCACCCGTGGTCTTCGGAGGCCCCGGGCCGGCAGGTGCCGGACGGGACGGCCGCGCCGTCCGGGAGCCCGTCGCCGACCACCGCGCCGTCTGCCGGCGAGTCGAGCTCGCCGCAGCCGCCGTCGGCCGCCGCGTCGACCGCGCCCACCGAGCAGGCCCCGCAGGCCGCACCGGCCGAGCAGCCCGACCGCGCCGGGCGGCCCGACCGCGCCGGGCCGGCCGAGCAGACCGGTGCCGGCTCGGCGGACGAGGTCGTGCGAGGGCGGACGTTGCCGGCGCCCCCGCCGGGTGGGCCGGCGGTCGTGCACCGGGCGACGGCCACCGGATGGCGCGGGCTGGCCTGCGGGGCGCTGCTGATCACGGCGGGCTTCGGGTTGTTGGTGCGCCGGGTGCTCGGCAGTCGGCGGAGTGGCGCCCGCCGGCACTGACGGCCGACCCGGTACCGCCCGTTCCGCCGTTCGTGGCGGGCGGTACCTCAACCGGCCAGTTTTCCGACATAGCGACACACCGGATGGCATACGTCGCATTTGATGATCAATCAGCCTAGCCTGGGTCCCCGGCACTGCCCGTCAGCTCCGGGCCGCCCGTTGCGCGACACTCTGACCCTTAGGACACGTGCATGGACGTCACCCGCGACTCGTCGCCGCGACCCCGTTCCTGGCCCTCCGCCACCGAACCCCCCGCCGACCCCGTCGGCGCGACCCAACTGGCCAAGGCGGTCGCCGAGGCGGTGCACAAGCCGCTGATCAGGACCGCCGCCCCCGTCGAGGAGCAACTCGACCGGGGCGCGCCGACCCAGCAGCTCCCGGTGGTCGAGCCGGCGGACCGCTCCGAGTCCTCGGCCCACCCGACGGTCGCGGACGCCGCGACCCACCGGCGGCCGCCGCGCGCCGACCAGTCGCTGCGCGAGCGCCCGGCGTTCACGCTGCCGGGCTGGCTGCCGCTGCTGGCGCTGATCCTCGGCGTGGCCGGTGTGCTGCTGGTGCTGGCCCGGGCCGGTGTGGTCCCGCACCTGTCCGGCCTGCCGGACGTCCGCACGGCGGCCGCGAAGGCGGACGGGGCGGTGGCCGACGACCGGACCATCGCCACGATCAGCGCGATCGGGTTGGCGATGATGGTGGCGCTGGCCGGGCTGCTGTCCAACCCGGGCGGCGAGACCCGGGTGCTGACCCGCTGGGGCCGCTACCGGGGCACGGTGCGCCGCACCGGCCTGCTGTGGGTGAACCCGATGGTGCGCCGCCGCCGGGTGGACGTCCGGCTGCGGCACTGGCGCAGCGAGGCGGTGCACGTCACCGACCGGACCGGCACCCCGCTGCTGGTGCGGGTGCTGATCGTGTGGCGGGTCAAGGACACCGCGCGGGTCACCCTGGGCATCGCCGACCACGAAACGTATCTGCGCGAGCAGGTGCAGGCCGTTCTCACCCGAACCGCCTCGGCTCTGCCCTGCGACTCCAATTCCGCTCCCGGACCGGCGCTGCGCGACGGCCAGTGGTTCGCCGACGAGCTGACCCGGGCGCTGGCGGCGGAGACCGCCCCGGCGGGCATCGAGGTGTACTCGGTGCAGCCGCTGGCCCTGGACTACGCGCCGGAGGTCGCCGAGTCGATGCGGCGCCGCCGCCTCGCCGACCTGGACGCCGGGCTACGGACGGTCCTGGTGGACGACGCGGTGGAGGCCGCGGCGCTCGCGGTGCGCCGCCTGGAGCGTGCCACCGCCCACGAGTTGGACGACAGCGCGCGCAGCGCCCTGATGGAGCAGCTGCTGGTCGCGTTCGTCGCCCCGGCCGGGGTGACCGCCTCGGTGCCCGCACCGGCCGCCCGGCCGGGCCGCAAGGAAGGGAAACCCGCGTGACGACCGTGCTCGCCTCCATATCCACCGACCCCACTGATCTGCCCGACTGGTCGGGCGCCCCGCTGCTGGGCTTCGCCGAAGCCGACGGGGCCGCAGCCTGCCGCTGCCCGCACTGCAACCGCCCGGCCCCGCGCGCCGCCGCGTCCGACGCGTCCGACCGGGCGAGCCGAATACACCGGGCCGTCCGTTCGACCTGTCTGGCCACCACTGTTCTGGCCGGCGCGGGAGCCGTCGGTCTGGGGCTGGGCGCGAGCACCGCGCACGCCATGCCCGCACCGTCCGGTCCCGGCTGGGACGGCAGCGTCTACTGGTTCAAGAACGCGGCCGGCGAGTGGCGCTACACCAAGTGGCACAGCGTCTACCTTGAGCGCACGGGTGGCGCCAAGGGTCAGCCGTCGTCGCAGAGTTCGAGCTCCGCGCAGTCCTCGGGCGGGATCCGGCAGGGCTGGGACGGCAAGGTCTACTGGTTCAGGAACGCGGCCGGCGAGTGGCGTTACACCAGCCACTACGACGTGTACCTGTCCCGCACCGGCGGGGGCGGCTCCTCCTCCGGCCAGTCCGTGCCCTCCGCGCCCGCCGCGAGCGGGGTGGAGGCGGCCGTCTCGTACGCACTCGCGCAGGTCGGCAAGCCCTACGTGTGGGGCGGCAACGGTCCGAACGGCTTCGACTGCTCGGGCCTGGTCCAGCAGGCGTTCCGCCGGGCGGGCGTCTCGACGCCGCGGGTCGCCGACGACCAGTACCGGGCCAGCACGCCGATCACCTCGAAGCAGCTCAAGCGCGGCGACCTGATCTTCTGGTCGGGCAACGGCCGGGTCTCCGGCATCCACCACGTCGCGATCTACCTCGGCGACGGGACGTACGTGGAGGCCCCCCGCCCCGGCAAGGACGTCCGGGTCTCCCGGCTGAGCAGCGGGTACTACCCGGACTTCTTCGGCCGCCCCTGACCCGGCCGGTCATGCCGACGGCGCCCCTCCCACGGCTGCGGGAGGGGCGCCGTCGGCATGCTGACGCAAGGTCAGGCGGAGGCGCCGTCCAGCAGCTTCAGCTCGGCCTCGGTCAGCCGCAGCGTGGCGGCGGCCAGCAGCGGGGGCAGCTGCTCGACGGTGCGGGCGCTGGCCAGCGGCGTGGCGACCGTGGGCTGCGCGGCCAGCCAGGCCAGCGCGACGGTGGCGACCTCGGCGCCGTGCGCGGCGGCGACCTCGTCCAGCGCGGCCAGCACGCGCAGACCGCGCGGGGTCTCCAGGTGCCGGGACGCGCCCTGCGCCCGGGAGCTGTCCACCTGCGCGCCGGGCCGGTACTTGCCGGTCAGGAAGCCGGACGCGAGCGCGTAGTACGGGACGGCGGACAGCCCGTGCGCGGCGGCCACCCCGGCCAGTTCGCCCTCGTAGGTGTCGCGGGAGACCAGGTTGTAGTGCGGCTGCACCGCCACGTACCGGGCCAGGCCCTCGCGGGCGGCGAACTCGAGCGAGGCGGCGAGCCGCTGCGCGCCGATGTTGGACGCGGCGAGCTCCCGCACCTTGCCCTCGCGGACCAGCTCGTCCAGCGTCGTGACGATCTCCTCGACCGGCGTGTCCAGGTCGTCCCGGTGGGTGTAGAACAGGTCGATCCGCTCGACGCCGAGCCGGCGCAGCGAGCCTTCGACGGCGCGCCGCACGGTGTCGCGCTTCAGGTTGTCCATGCCGGGCGCCATGCCGGCCTTGGTGGCGATGACGATCTGCTCCCGGTTGCCGCGGCTGCGCAGCCAGTTGCCGATCACCGTCTCGGACTCGCCACCGGAGTTGCCCGGCACCCACGCCGAGTAGCCGTCGGCGGTGTCGACGAAATTGCCTCCCGCCGCGGCGTACGCGTCGAGCACCGCGAAGGACTGCGCTTCGTCGGCCGTCCAGCCGAACACGTTGCCGCCGAGGGCCAGTTGGGACACGGACAGGTCGGAGTTACCAAGGGGAACCCGAGGGGCGTCAGTGGAAGTCATGCCCAAGGACAACCCGTTCGGGGCCTGGATGATTCCGCCGCGACCGGTTGTTCACCCGGGTGTCGTTCGAGGTGAGGGCTCCGTGCAGATGGGCCCGCAGTGGGGTCCGGGGTGTCGGCGGGCCGTCAGGGTTGGCTAGAGTCCCGTTCCATGGCTGACAACGACTACGACCCCGCCGGCTCCACCCAGATGTTCCGGGCGTTCGTCGACGAGGCCCCGGCCGCGCAGGCCCCGGGCACCGTCACCACCTACGGCAGCAACTCCTCGTCGAACCGCACCCCGGTGATCGTCATTGGGGCCATCGTGGCCCTGGCGGTCGTGGTCGGCGTGATCTGGCTGGCCGTCAAGTAACCCGCGAAACCCGCCCTCCCGGGACCGGCCGGACACCCCGGGCGGTCCCGCGCCGCGGCGCGCCTACACTGGCGGCAACCGTCGCAGCCCGCCAGGAGGCCCCGTGTCCGCGCCGTCCACCGAGACCGCCCGCAGCCTCGGCCTGACGGCCGCCGTCAACGCCCGTGACCTCGGCGGTTACCGCACCGCGGACGGCCGCACCGTCCGGCCCGGCCTGCTGCTGCGCACCGACGCGCTGAGTCGGCTCGGCGAGCGCGACCGCGAACTGCTCGGCGCGCTCGGCCTCCGGCACGTCGTCGACCTGCGCAGCCTGGACGAGGTCCGCCACCTGGGCGCCGACCTGGTCCCCGGCCTGCCCACCGCGGTGCTCCCGCTGGACGCCGCCGCGACCCTCACCGTGCTCTCACCGGACGGACTCGGCCCGGCCCTGCACCACCTGCCGGTCTTCTCCGCCGACTTCGACCTCTACGTGGACCTGCAACGTGCCCTGGGCAGCGGTGAACCGGACGCGATGCACACCATGCTCGGCGACGGCCGCGGCACCGCGATAATGACCTCGATGTACCGCTGGTTCGTCACCGACCCGGTCGCCCGCTCCCGCTTCGCCACCGTGCTCCGCCTGATCGCCGAGGCGGACGGCGGCCCGGTCCTCTTCCACTGCACCGCGGGCAAGGACCGCACCGGCTGGACGGCCGCCCTCCTGCTCACCGCCCTCGGCGTGAGCCGCGAGGCCGTCCTCGCCGACTACCTCCTCACCAACGACCGCTCCGCGACGCGAATCGCCCGCGTGGACCCCCTGCTGCGCCCCCTGGCCCGTGCTGAAACGATTTACCTCGACGCCGCCTTCGAAGAACTCACCCGCGGCTGGCCCACTTTCGAAGCCTTCTGGCACGACGGCCTCGGCCTGACGGACGATCACCTCTTGGCAATCAGGACCACTTGCACCATCTAGGGGCAGGGGGTGCGATTCCAGGGGCCCGGGGAACGGCGGGGCCAAGTCTGCGGGGGATCAACAGGGCGTTTTGCGTTCTGCCGTTTCCGGTCCCCGTCCTGACCCGCCGCAACACGACCATCCGCTGCCCCCGGAGCCACTGATCACTCGCTCGTCAGGCCTTCCCGCAGGTGCGCGAGCGTCTTGGTGAGCAGCCGCGAGACATGCATCTGCGAAATGCCGATCTCCTCGCCGATCTGCGACTGCGTCAGATTGCCGAAGAACCGCAGCATGATGATCTGGCGCTCGCGCGGCGGCAGCTTGGCGAGCAGCGGCTTCAGCGACTCCCGGTACTCGACGCCTTCGAGCGCGAGGTCCTCGTAGCCGAGGCGGTCGGCGAGCGGGCCGTCGCCGCCGTCGTCCTCGGCGGGGCTGGAGTCGAGGGAGCTCGCGGTGTACGCGTTGCCGACGGCGAGGCCCTCGACCACGTCGTCCTCGGAGACGCCGAGGTAGGCGGCGAGTTCGGGGACGGTGGGGGAGCGGTCGAGCCGCTGGGAGAGTTCGTCGCCGGCCTTGGTGAGGGCCAGCCGCAGCTCCTGGAGGCGGCGCGGGACGCGCACCGACCAGCTGGTGTCGCGGAAGAAGCGCTTGATCTCGCCGACCACGGTGGGCATGGCGAAGGTGGGGAACTCGACGCCGCGCTCGGGGTCGAAGCGGTCGATGGCCTTGATCAGGCCGATGGTGCCGACCTGGACGATGTCCTCCATCGGCTCGTTGCGGCTGCGGAAACGCGCGGACGCGTACCGGACCAGCGGCAGGTTGAGCTCGATGAGGGTGTCCCGGACGTAGCCGTGTTCGGCGCTGCCGGGCTCCAGGACGGCGAGCCGGCGGAACAGCGAGCGCGAGAGCGTACGGGTGTCGAGCGCCCGATCGGGGGCCTCGGCGGGACCGGCCTGGGCCGGGATCGGTACGACGACGGACTCGATGACCGCACTGCCCTGTTCTGTGAACACGCGCCCACCCCCTTGTGACTGCCTGTCGAACGGGTGCCGCCGAACGGCGGTTCCCGACTGCCGTGTCCTCCTGCTCAATACCGGATCACCGGCCCCGGCAAACCCGATCGTGGCGAGTCGTCACCCTGCGGTGAGCGGCGGGCGGTTCACTCCTCCCAGGAGTTGCCGGTGCGCAGCCGGGTGAGGATCCGGGACAGCAGCCGGGAGACGTGCATCTGGGACATGCCGAGTTCGGTGGAGATCTGCGACTGGGTGAGGTTGGCGAAGAACCGCAGCATGATGATCCGCCGTTCCCGTTCGGGGAGTTGGACCAGCAGGTGGCGGACCATGTCGCGGTGTTCGACGTCGGTGAGGGCGGAGTCCTCGTAGCCGAGCCGGTCCAGCAGGGCGAGCCCGCCCTCGTGTTCCTGGGCGGCTTCCAGCGAGGCGGCGTTGTAGGCGCGGCCGGCGTCCAGGCAGGCCCGGACGTCCTCCTCGGGGATGCGCAGGTTGGCGGCGATCTCGGGGACCTTGGGGGCCCGGCCGTGGGTGACCGTCAGCTCCTCCATGGCGCCGCTGACCTGCACCCACAGTTCCTGGAGCCGACGCGGTACGTGCATGGTGCGGACGTTGTCGCGGAAGTAGCGCTTGATCTCGCCGAGGATGGTGGGCAGCGCGTAGGTGGGGAACTGGACGCCGCGGGTCGGGTCGAAGCGGTCGATGGCGTTGATCAGGCCGATGGTGCCGACCTGGACGATGTCCTCCATGGGTTCGCTGCGACTGCGGAAGCGGGTGGCGGCGTAGCGGACCAGCGGGATGTTGATCTCGATCAGGGCGGCTCGTACCCGGGAGCGTTCGGAGGCGCCGGGGGGCAGTTCGGTGAGCCGCTCGAACAGCACCCGGGTGAGCGTCCGGACGTCGATCGTGCCGCGGCCGCCGGGGCGGCGGGCGGCCAGTTCGAGCGGGTCCGGCAGTTCCTCGGCCCGGTCCTCCGGCGCACTGCTGCCCTGCGTCCGCACGGACACGTCACCCCTCCCTCTGAACCACCTCGCCAAAATTTCCGGCAAAACCGGTCATAGCATCACAAGTCGCTCTGTGGCCGGGCAAGTACCCGGCCGAGGCGTGTTGGCGGCCGGTGGAGCATTCGGCGGAGCATGCCGCGACCCCCGGCCTGGTCGGCAGGCCGGGGGTCGCGGTGGTGGTGCGTGTACGGCGGGGGTGGCGGGCGGTCAGACCTCCAGGTCGGCGATCACCCAGGTGGCGAAGGTCTTCCACTGCCCGGCGGCGGCCTGATGGGCCGGGTGGCCGAGGTAGGCGGCCAGCGCCTCGCGGTCCTCGACCAGGCTGTTGATCGCGTAGTCGTAGGCGATGTCCCGCTCGGTGGTGTTCCAGCCGCACTCCCACTCGCGCAGCTCCGGGATCAGCGCGCCCAGCTCCGCGAACGCCTTCGCGCCCGCCAGGGCCCGCGGGTCGTCCTTGCCGACGCCTTCGTTGAGCTTGAACAGGACCAGGTGCCGGATCACGATGCCGCTCCTCGCGGATCAGGAGGGCACGCCCCGGCAGGGGAGCGCCCCCGAAGGACGAACCCCGCAAACGGTACTAGCGGACCAGTCCGGTCATGAAAGAACCGACCGCCTTGGCCGCGTCGGAGATCCCGACGAACCCGGACTGCACCAGCTCGGCGGCGCGCACCGGCGAGGTGATGATCGTGTAGATGACGAAGATGACCACAATCCACATGGCCACCTTCTTCGCCTGAGCCATCGAACGGGCCTGCCTCCCTGAGTCGGGCCGTGGTCCTCTCCCCGCACGGCCCTGCCACCCGCAGCTTATCCACCGGACGGCGCAAGAAGTGAGGGCCTTGTTCACCCGCCAGGACGAAGGTCCTGCTCGGACGGGGCTTTCTCCGGGTGTGGCCGCCACGGGGGCGCGGCAGGATGGTTCATGTACCGAGGATCTGGCAGGAATCCCCGGTACGGCGATCCGGAGGTCCCCGCTGTGGGACCGGGCACCGCGGCTTCCCCCCGACGCGGACCCGGTTGTGGGACCTCCGCCCGGGGCAGCAGCTCGTTCCCCCGGAGCTGCTGCCCCCTCCGCGGAGCGGCGGCCCCGCACTCCCGAGGCACGGTGGTCAACCGCCCGGGAGCGCGGGGCCGTTCGCCGTCCACGGCGCCGCCGCCGTGCGCAGTGCCTCGCCCAGCCGGGCAGCCTCCACCGCCACCGCCGGCAGCCGTTCGGCCCGCGCCCGGGCCGCCAGCAGGTCCACCGTCGACGGCCCCGGGAAGGCGAACGCCAGCGCCCGCAGCGCCGCTATCCGCGCCTCCTCGTCGCCGTCCGCCACCGCCCGCAGCCGCAGGAACTCCGCCACGTCCGGGTCGGCCGTCAGTGCCCGCAGCGCCACCCGGCGGGGCAGCGGATCGGCGTCCGCCACCGCCCGCTCGCGCAGCAGACCGGACGGTCGGGCCGCCCGGTCGCGGGACAGGGCGTGCAGGGCGATCGCCCGGATCGGCGCCGACGAGTCGGCCACCGCCCGCTCCCGCAGCATCGCCCGCACCGCCGGATCGTCCGGCCGGTGCGCCAGCAGCGTCCGCAGCACCGACAGCCGAACCGCCGCGTCCCGCAGGTGCGCGGCCCGCGCCAGCAGCAGCATCCCGGCCCGCTCCTCGCCGTCGTAGCAGCGCACCACCGCGACCAGTGCCAGATCCCTGGTGCGCGGGTCCGGGTCGGCCACCGCCCGTTCCAGGAACAGCGCCCGGGCCTGCGCGCTCGGCGAGCGGCGGTCCGCCAGCGCGGTCAGCACCGCGCCGCGCACCAGCGGGTCCGGCGAGTGCACCGCCTCGTGCCGGACGAACGCGTCCAGCTCCGGGTTGTCCGCGAAGTGCGCCGCCAGTTCGCCGGTCGCCTGCGCCCGGCCGTGCCCGTCCGCCGCCCGGGCCCGTTCGAACAGGAACTCCGCCACCTCCGGGTCGCCCGCCCAGCCCTGCCCGAGCAGCGTCAGGGCGAAGGCCCGCACCTCCGGCTGCCCGTCCCCGGCGACGAAGCCGCGCAGCTGCTCGGCCACCTGCCGGTCGCCGGCCCAGCGGTGCGCCAGGACGGCGAGGGTGCGCCGGCGGACCATCGGATCCGGGTCCTGGGCGACCCGCAGCCGCAGGAACTCCGCCACCTCCGGGTCGCCCGCCCAGCCGCGGGCCAGTCCGGCCAGCGCCGCCACCCGCACCCGCGGGTCCTTGTCGGCGCCGGCCAGCAGCCGCAGGAACGACGCGTTGCGCGGATCCTCGGCCGGCTGCAGGCAGATCGCCTGCAGGGCCAGCCCGCGCACTCCCGGATCCCGGTCGTTCCGCACCCGCTCGCGCAGGAACTCCGCCAGCGCGCCGCCCACCCGCTCGTTCACGGTCAGCGCGAACACCGCCAGCCCGCGCAGCTCCGGCTGCGGGTCGGACGCCGCGAGCTCCCGCAGCAGTTGCTGCGCCGGGCCGTCGCAGGCCCAGCCCTTGCCCAGCGCCAGCATCTCGTTCAGCCGGTTCTCGCCCCGCGCGGACGCCACCCGGGCCCGCAGGAACGCCCCGCCGGCCGCCTCGCCCGCCCAGCCGTCGGCGAGCGCCGCCACCGCCGCCTCCTGGGTCAGCGGATCCGGGTCCTCCTCTATCCGGCGGCGCACGAACGCCCCCACCCGTTGGTCGCCCGCCCAGCCCTCCGCGAGCGCAGCGAACGCCGCCGCCCGTTGCGCCGGCGACCAGCCGTGCTCGGCCCAGGCCCGCAGCACCGCCGGTCCGCGGGGATCGTTCAGCAGCAGCGCGCACGCCAGCCGGGCCGTCACCGCGCCCACCGCCGGCAGCGGCGACTCGCGCTGCGCGTGGTGCCCGTACACCAGGTACCAGCGCAGGAACCGCTCCCGCCCCACCCAGTGCGGCCCGAGCCCGGTCAGTACCGGCCGCAGACCGTCCAGCGCCTCCACGGTGTCGCCCGGGAGCACCGTCGAACCCTCCGCGGCGTACGCCTCGAACAGCGCCACCAGGGCGTCCACCACCGCCTCGCTCTGCGCCGTCACCAGCCCGAGCTTGCGCACCTCGCCCAGGCAGCGCACCGCCAGCACCAGCCACTCCGGCACCGGGTCGCCGGCCCCCGGCAGGGCCGGGGCCGCCGCCAGCAGCCGCGACACCGCCTCGCCGACGAACCGTTCGTCCAGCTCGCCCGCCAGCAGGAGCAGCACCTCCCGCCACGCCGGGTCCCGCCAGCGGGCCGCGAACACGCCCTCCAGCAACTGGTGTTCCGTCAGCGACCGCTCCCGGTTGAACCGGTAGGCGATGTCGGACGCCGCCAGGTACTCCAGGAACGCCCGGTGCACGAAGCCGTACACCTCGCCGCCGAACCGGCTCAGGATGAAGTTCCGCTCCCGGAACTGCTGCAGCATCGCCCGCGCCACCGGCGCCGCCCGGTCGGCCGGCAGCTCGTAGCGCTCCCGCAGGTAGCTCTCGAAGGACGCCAGCAGCACCCGCCCCGGAATGTGGTTCCCGGCGATCCCGTCGCCGCCCTCCTGCATCCGCCGCGCCACCAGCCGCAGCAGCTCGAGCCGGTCCTCGGACGCCAGGTACGGCATCCCGCCGTCCACCCGCCGGTCCTGCAGGTACTTGCTCGGGTCCCAGTGCTCCACCAGCACCGCCACCGCGTGCTCGTACACCGTGCGGCGGTCCCGGGGCAGCTCCCGGCGGCGGCCGATGATCGCCAGGATGGTCAGGATCAGCGGGTTGCCCGCGAGTTCCCGCACCGGTGCCGAGGACGCCACCGCCGCCGTCACCCGCCGGCGCAGCCGCTGCGCCTCCACCGGGTCGCCGGGGCAGGCGGTGGCGTACCAGCGGGCCGCGAAAGCGTCGATCTGCTGGGCGTCCAGGTCCTGCAGCATGTAGTGCCCGAACCCGGCGGCGTCCAGCGGCTCCCGCCGGTAGCCGATCACCCGGGACGTCACCAGCACCCGCACCTGCGGGTAGCGGGCGGCGAACGCGGCGATCCGCCGGCTCGCGGTCTCCCGGACCTGCGGGTCGAACAGTTCGTCCAGGCCGTCGAACACCACCAGGGTGGCCGCCGGGTGCTCGGTCAGCTGGCGTTCCAGCAGGTCGGCCGGCAGGCCCAGGCCCTCGGTGCCGTGCAGGTGGGCCAGGAAGTCCTCGAAGGTCCGCTCCCGCCACTCCGGGTCCGCGTACCGGCGCAGCTCCACGATCAGCGGCAGCCGGCCGGCCAGCGGTGCGACCTGCTCCGGGACGGCGGTGTCCGGGTGCAGCAGCGGCTCGGTCAGTGCCAGGCCGAGGAACCGGGCCAGTGTCGACTTCCCCGACCCGGGGTCGCCCAGCAGCACCGCCCGGTGGCCGTCCGGCCCGGCGAGCAGCGGCAGCACGGGGACGGCCGGGCGGCGCCGGTAGGCCTCCCGGACCCGGCGCACCGTCTCCCGCTCCACGCCCGGCGGGAGCCGGCCCGGGTCCAGCTCGCCGGTCTCCGTGAGACGTTTCAGCAGCTCGCGGGGCAGTTCCACCGGCGGCGGGTCGGCCCGCACCAGCTGCGGGACGAACACCTCGCGCAGGTGCACCGCCGGGTGCTCGTCCTGCTCCGACAGCGGGGTCAGCACCTCCAGGTCCAGCCGGTGGTAGCGCTCGCGCAGCCGCACCGCGTGCCGGCGGCGCGCCCCGTCCAGGTCGCCCGGGGGCGGTGGTGCGGCGCCGACCGTGATCTGCACGCTCTGCGCGTGCTGGATCATCGTCAGGTCGCCGCCCGCGGTGGCGTGCTCGGCGGACTGGCCGCCGTCGGCCGCGGTGCCCTCCGCGCCGAGCAGCCGGCGCCAGAATCCGCTCACGGCTGCTGCTGCTCGCCGAACCGGACCGAACCCTCCACCCCGTCCACCAGGTTCAGGTCGCCGCCCGCGCGGATCCCGCGCGCCGACTGCCCGTCACCTGCCGCGTCGGTGACGGGCGTCGCCGAGGCGTCCGGGACGGGGCCGGGCGCGGCGCCGCCCCCGATCACCACGTCGCCCTTCACATCGCGCACCATCCGCACCGATCCGCCGACCGCCGCGCCGTCCGCGGACTGGCCACCGCCGCGGCCGCGCACGCCGCCCGTCACCGACAGGACCAGGCCCGCCAAGCCGACGAACAGGCCCAGTACGCCGGCCCACTGATTCGCCCGGTCCAGCCCCTCTTCCCACAGGAAGAACACCAGCCCCACCACCGAGATCCCGGCCCCGACCCACACCATCCAGCGCCACCGCGTACTCCCCATGCCCGCATCATCCCCTCAACTGCGGCCCCGGCAACCGGAAATGAGCCGTCGGTGCACGACGGCCCGTGGAAAAACGGGACGGCCCGGGTTTCCACTCCGAAGGCCGCCGGGCGCTGGACCGGGCGGGTACTTACCGGCGGTCGCGCGCGTGTCCGGGCCTCGACTCGCCGTTCGGACGGGTCGACTGCGAGACGTCGACAGCAGACGCGCGCGTCCGCGACGGGGCGGTGGCCCGGCGGAGCGCCGCAGGAAGGCGGAACGAGAAGTGCTGAAAACCCTCCGGCCCAGCTGGACCGGCCGCAGACTCCTGGCGGGCGTGGCCTGCGCCCTGGCCGCCCTCGGCCCGGCCGCCCTGCCATCGGCGGCAGTAGCGCCGACCGTGCCACGGGCCGGCTCCGGAACTCTGCTGGTGTCCGAGACCTTCACCGGCGCGACCGCCGACCCGGCGTTCGTCGCCACCTCGGGCGCCTGCCTGACCGGCGCCCCCGCCACCAGCACTCCGCCGGGCAGCGACCCGCACCCGCTGGGCGGCTGCCCGCGCGTCGAGACCGGCCCCGTCCCGCCGGAGAACGGCGCCCCGCACGGCTACCTGCAGCTGACCGACGCCGGCCACGACCGCACCGCCGCCGTGCTGTACGAGCGCGCGCTGCCCGCCCACGAGGGCATGCAGGTCTCGTTCGAACAGTGGCAGTACGGCGGCGACCCCACCGAGCCGCGGCCCGCCGACGGCATCTCGTTCTTCCTGGTGGACGGCGCCGCCCCGCTGACCCGGCCCGGCGCGTACGGCGGCAGCCTCGGGTACGCCCAGAAGCTGCCCGACGACAACCCGGCCAACCCGTTCATCCCGGGCGTCGAGGACGGTTACCTCGGCGTCGGGCTCGACGTCCTCGGCAACTACTTCGGCGACTGGGAGCACCGCGGCAACGGGTGCCCGCCCGGCGAGCGCTCCCCGGCCGGCACCGGCTTCCGGGTGCCCGCGCCCGGACCGAACGTGATCACCCTGCGCGGGCCCGGCAACGGCACCACCGGGTACTGCTACCTCGCCGCGACCACCAGCAACCAGACCACCACCCCGCCGTGGCCCTCCACCCTGCCCGGCGAGCTGCAGGGCCCGACCACCGCCGCCGACCTGCCGCCCGGCATCACCCCGGAGCAGGCCGAGATCGCGCTGCTGCCCAGCAAGCGCACCGTGACCGTCACCGTCACGCCCACCCCTGACCCGCAGGTCGAGGTGGACGTCGACTTCGGCTCCGGCCCGGTCCGGGTGCTCAGTACCCCCGCGCCCCAACCGGTGCCCGCGACCTACAAGTTCGGCTTCGCCTCGTCCACCGGTGACTTCACCGACGTGCACCTGCTGCGCAACGTCGTCGCCCGCAGCGTCAACCCGCTGCCCCAGCTGGACCTGGTCAAGCAGATCGACCGCACCACGCCGCTGCCCGACCCGGTCACCGCCGGCACCGTGGTGCCCTACCAGTTCGTGGTCACCAACGCGGGCGGCAGCGAGATCCGCGACCTCGTCGTCACCGACCCGCAGGTCGGCGCGATCAGCTGCCCGACCACCACGCTGGCCGTGGACGAGACAGTCACCTGCACCGGCAGCTACACCGTCACCGAGGAGGACGTGCGGCGCGGCTTCATCACCAACGTGGCCGTCGCCAACGGCGACTCGGACAGTGGACCGGTCACCTCCCCGGAGGCCGACCACACCCTGCCGCTGACCGACAACTACGGCCTGCTGCTGGAGAAGCGCGTCGACGACAGCCGGGAGTACCTGGCCGGTGAGACCGCGACCTACACGTACACCGTGACCAACACCACCGACCGGACCGTCTCCGACCTCGCCGTGCTCGACGACCGGCTGACCGACGTGACGTGCGAGTCCACCACGCTCACCCCGGCCGAGACGCCCGGCGCGGTCACCACCTGCACCGGGTCGTACACCGTCACCGAGGCCGACGCGAAGGCCGGAGTGGTCCGCAACACCGCGCACGCCACCGGCAACGCGCCCGAACGGACCGTCACCTCGCCGCCCGCCCAGGAGGAGATCGCGGTCAGGGCCGAGGAGCCGAGCCCCAGCCCGTCGCCGTCGCCCAAGCCCTCGCACTCCGAGAAGCCGACCGAGCACCCGACCGAGCACCCGTCCGAGGAGCCGACCAAGAAGCCGGTCGAGCGCCCGAACCACCCGGGCGAGCTGCCCAAGACCGGTAGCGGCTCCCCGCTGGTCCCGCTGCTGCTCTCCGCCGGACTCGGCGTGGCCGGCCTGTTCACCCTCCGCTGGGCCCGCCGCCGCGGCTGACCCGCCCGGTGACTGACGCCAGGGACATACAGAAGAGGCCCCGACCTGATGGTCGGGGCCTCTTCGCGAGCGGTAGCGGTGGGATTCGAACCCACGGTGGAGTTGCCCCCACACACGCTTTCGAGGCGTGCTCCTTTGGCCGCTCGGACACGCTACCGAGGGGAACTCTACCGGATGCCCGGGGACGGACGAAATCCGTATCCGCGGGGGGTGGCGGCGGGGGTCAGCGCTGGGTGTCGAAGAAGGCCCGCAGTTGGGCGGTGCACTCGTCGGCGAGTACGCCCGGGATGACCTCGGGGCGGTGGTTGAGGCGGTTGTCGCGGAGGACGTCGAAGAGTGAGCCGGCCGCGCCGGCCTTCGGGTCGAGGGCGCCGTAGACCACCCGGTCGAGGCGGGACAGCACGATCGCGCCCGCGCACATGGTGCACGGTTCCAGGGTGACGACCAGGGTGCAGCCGCTCAGGCGCCATTCGCCGACGGCGTTCGCGGCCTGACGGATCGCCACCACCTCGGCGTGCCCGGTCGGGTCGCCGACCGCCTCGCGGACGTTGTGGCCCCGGCCCAGCACCGAGCCGTCCGGGCCTAGCACGAACGCCCCGACCGGGACGTCACCGGTCGCGGTGGCCAGTGCGGCCTCGGCGATGGCGAGGCGCATCTGGTCCCGCCACCGGTCGCGGACCGGGTCGGGGCGTTCGGGGGCGGGCAGCGGAGCGATCCGCGGCCGGTCGCCCAGGGTGCTGGAAGGGGCGGGGGCGTGCTGCATGGACCCAGTGTCGGCCACCGGGCCCGCCGCTAACGAACGGCCTCCAGGACCTCGCCGCAGCCGAGCGCCTCGGCGATCTCGCCGAGCGCGTCGCCCGGCGCCGCGCCTTCGCCCGCCAGCTCCAGCAGCGCGGCCTGGCCGAGGCCGAACTCGCTCAGCAGTTCGGAGTCGCCGATCGGCCCGACCGGGGTCGCGCCCCGGTTGTCGGCCGGCTCGTCGTCGTCCTCGTCGGTCTCGTCGTCCTCGTCGCTCGCGGCGTTCTCTTCGTCGAGTCCGGCCACCAGGCCGTCCAGGTCGTCGAAGTCGGCCTCCCCGTCCTGTTCGATCAGCTCGTCGGTGAGCACCGAGCCGTACGAACTGCGCGCCGCGGCGGCCGCGTCCGAGACGAAGATCCGCGGGTCGTCCTCACCGTCGATGCGCAGGACGGCGAACCAGGCGTCCTCCTGCTCGATGAAGACCAGCACGGTGTCGTCGTCCTCGGCCGTTTCGCGGGCCAGGTCGGTCAGGTCGGCCAGGGTCTCTACGTCGTCGAGTTCGGTCTCGCTCACATCCCACCCGGCACCGGTGCGAGCAAGCACTGCAGCGAAGTACGCCACCAGGGACACTCCCAAGATTGGTCTCGGCTGTCGGCGATCTCGGGCGGGTGCGGTCCGGCCGCCCCCGCGCCAGAAGAGCGGTCCGCTGTTCGGACCGTCCCACCGCATCGTGACAGAAAGGCCGCCGCTGCGGGGGGTGTTCGGCAGCGCGTCTTCGCAGGTCGTGTCGGAATGGCCTGCTTCCGGCCGCTCCGGGCGTGGATCATGCCCCTCGAACGCCCCACGGGCGGGGGCGGACGGGGGCTTGCGGGGCGCGACGGTGGGGCGGGCGCGTCCCCGGACGGCTCAGATCCGGAAGGTTCGCATCCGCATGGCCTCGCGCATCCGGCGTTCCTTGGTGCGTCTTGGCTGGACCCGGGCGCGCAGTTCGCGGGCCTCGGCCAGTTCGCGGAGGAACACGGCCCGGCGCCTGCGCCGGTCCGCGTCGGCGTCCGTAGTGGTTTCGGCGTCGGTCTCCTGGCCGGCTGTCTTCTCAGCGGCCGGTGACTCCGGACGGGACTCGTCTGTCGAGCCGGACCCGCCCGCGCCGGCGGTCGATGCCCGCGTCGGGTTGCTCTTCATAGGTTCCGACTTTCCCAGATGTCACCCGCCGATACCACAGCGGCGGCCGGGAATCGGTGTTTCCAGGGGGACTCCAGGCAGGTCACAGCGGGTCGCCGCCGACCCAGCGAAGTCGTACAGATGTGCCGACGGCCGTTATCGTCGTTGTCATGCGCCTCCACGCCGTCGACCACCCGCTGGTCGCCCACAAGCTGTCCACCCTGCGCGACGAGCGCACGGACTCGCCGACCTTCCGGCGGCTCACCGACGAGTTGGTGACCCTGCTCGCGTACGAGGCGACCCGGGACGTCCGCACCGACACGGTCGAGATCACCACCCCGGTCGCCGTCACCCAGGGCACCCGGCTGTCCTACCCGCGCCCGCTGGTGGTCCCGATCCTGCGGGCCGGCCTCGGCATGCTCGACGGCATGACCCGGCTGCTGCCCACCGCCGAGGTCGGTTTCCTCGGCATGGTCCGCAACGAGGAGACCCTGGAGGCCTCCACCTACGCGACCCGGATGCCGGACGACCTCTCCGGCCGGCAGGTCTACGTCCTCGACCCGATGCTCGCCACCGGCGGCACCCTGGTCGCGGCGATCCGGATGCTGCTCGACCGGGGCGCCACCGACGTGACCGCCGTGGTGCTGCTGGTCTCGCCCGAGGGCATCGAGGTGATGGAGCGCGAGCTGGCCGGCCAGCCCGTCACCGTGGTGACCGCGGCCGTGGACGAGCGCCTGAACGAGAACGGCTACATCGTGCCGGGTCTCGGCGACGCGGGCGACCGCCTGTACGGCACCGCCGGCTGAGGCCTGCGAGGCGTCCTTCGAACGCAAGAGATCCGGCCGGGAACGGGCTTCCGTTTCCGGCCGGATCTCGTCGTGTACGGCTGTTCGGCCGGTCAGCAGTTGCGGGGCTCCGGGCTGGGCGACGGCTTGATGAGCTCGGCCAGCGCGGCCGCGGCCTGGGTCGGGTCGGCCAGCGCGCTGAAGGTGTCGCCGATGACCAGGTCCACGGTGTTGTCGGTGCGGCCGTCCTCGGTGCTGGTGGCGGAGGCGACCTGGGAGACCAGCAGGGTGGCCGCGCCCAGTCCGCCGGGGCCGCTCAGCACCTGCGCGGTGCCGGGGACCTTCTTGTCCAGGGCGGTCGGCGCGTTGCCGACCTTGCCCACCTGGAAGCCGCGCTTCTTCAGCTCGTCGGCGGTCTTGGCCGCCAGACCGGACTTGTCGGTGGCGTTGTAGACGTTCACCGTGACGCTCGCGGGCTGCGGCACGGCCGTGCTGCTGGGGGCCGCCCCCGGCGAGTCGGCGGCGCCGGCGGAGGGAGAGCCCTCCGGGGCGGCCAGCGGCTTGCCGGACGGGTTCGCCGAGGCGCAGGCCTGCGCGGCGCTGTTCTTGTTCTTGCCGGTGAACACGTCGTAGAGCTGGACGCCGCCGACCGAGACCAGGCCGAGGGCGAGGATTCCGCCGACGGCGGCGACGACCTTGCGGCCGCGACGCGGGGGACGTCCGAGGCGGGGGTAACTGTTGCCGGTGATCCGGTACTGCTTCCCCTTCAAGCCCCGGGGAGTCAACATGCTCATGGTCTGTCTCCCCGTAGGTGCCAGGGTGGGGTGCCGGTGACCGCGGTGCGGCCATGGGAAGTGGCCGCGTGAGCCGTGGTAGTCAGCAGATTAATCCGACTACAGCGACACAGGTACTGGATGATCATCATCCGGGGGACGACGGCACTCGAAAGGACGTACCGACACCGACCATCGGTTGCAGCCGGTGGCGGGTGGCGGTGCGTCAGTCCATTTCCAGTACCCGGGCGTGCAGAACCTGCCGCTGCTGCAGGGCGGCCCGCACGGCTCGGTGCAGCCCGTCCTCCAGGTAGAGGTCACCGCGCCACTTCACCACGTGGGCGAAGAGGTCCCCGTAGAAGGTGGAGTCCTCCGCGAGGAGGGTCTCCAGGTCCAACTGGCCCTTGGTGGTCACCAACTGGTCGAGCCGCACCGGACGCGGCGCGACGTCCGCCCACTGGCGGGTGCTGGTCCGGCCGTGATCCGGGTACGGCCGCCCGTTACCGATGCGCTTGAAGATCACACGGAAAGCCTACCGTTTGGGACATGGCGGGCGCAGCAAGCGGGACCAACGGTGACCGACTTTCCGCCTCAGCGCAGTGCGGCGCCGATCCGGTCGAGCGAGGAGAGCCTCATCAGGCCGTAGTTGTAGAACTCGACCTCGGGGACGCCGAGCTCGCGGAGCGTGCTGATCTTGGCGGCGAGGTTGGCGGGGCCGTCGCAGTCGGAGGACATCGGGCGGAGGATGACGGCCATGTCCTGGGGGCGGACGCCGTGCAGGGCGAAGGCGGCGACCTTCTCGCGGACGGCCTCGGGGGTCTTCGCGTAGCCGAGTGTCTCGATCTGGTGGGCGGCGCCGGCCAGGGCGGGGAGGTCGATGCCGGAGAGCCAGCCGGTGCCGGGGCCGCCGCCGTCCATGAAGGTCAGCCGCATGCCGTGGGCGGCGGCGGTGGCGGCGAGTTCGGCGGCCAGGCCGGTGACGGTGCGGGCGCCGGCGTCGATGTAGGCGGCGAGGGCGCCACCGGCCAGCTCATCGAGCGGGACGGGGGTGAGGGCGCGGTCCTCGTCGGCGAGGCGGGCGCGCAGTTCGGTGCGGACGGTGTCGCGGACGTGTTCGGCGGGGACGCCCGCGGCGGTGGCGGCGGCCAGGCAGTGCGGGCAGAAGCAGATCGACAGCAGGGCCTCGGTGACGGGGCCGAGCTGCTCGAAGTAGCGCTCGTGGTGGTAGCCGTGGGCCAGGCCGTGGAAGTGCAGGGACTCGGCGCGGATCGCGTCCACGCCGTAGCGGGCGAGTTCCTCGACCAGGGTGTGGCAGTACTCGCGGACCTCGGGGTTGGCGGGGCAGAGCTCGGTGAGGTGGCGGTCGCCGAAGGCGTTGGCGGGGGCACAGTCGGGATGGGCGAAGCCGAGCCGGTCGTTGTGGCAGAACACCGTCCAGGCGTGCAGTTTGAGGCCGCGTCGGCGGGTCTCCTCGGTGGCCTCGGCGAACGGGTCGCGGGTGCCGATGGCGGTGGAGGACAGCGGGGCGAGGCGGCGGCCGGCCCAGCGGGCGGGGTCGGGGCGGAAGTAGGCGGCGCCGGGTTCGAGGTAGCGCAGCACCCGGTGCGGGTTGTGCGGGAAGACGTCGCGGGCCTCGTGGTAGACGGAGGCGAGAGTGACTCCGCCGACGCCGGCCCGGTCGGTAAGGTTGCCGAAGAAGGTGTCGGCCCCTTCGTCGAGCAGGTCGGTGGCGAAGGCGAGGACGGACGTCTCCACAGGGCAACTCCGGAGAAGGAAGTACAGGGAGTGACCACGCTAACCGCGGCCTCCCATATTGGTCTATACCTGGTTGTGAGGGGAGCGGCAAGGTGGCGGTCTACCGGGGATTCGACCAGCGGGAACTCGATCGGGAGTACTCGCCCAGCAGCCGGGTGGCGGACTTCGACGCGGAGCTCGCCGCGTACACCCGGGAGAGCGGGCGAGCGCTGCGGGAGCTGCCCGGGCACCGGGAGCTGCGGTACGGGGCGGACGGGCCGGAACTGATCGACTTCTTCCCGGCGGTGCCGGGCGCGCCGCTGCACATCTTCGTGCACGGCGGCTACTGGCAGGAGCTCGGCAAGGAGGACTCGGTCTTCCCCGCGCTGGACTTCGTCGCCCGGGGCACCGCGTACGCCGCCGTCGGCTACGGGCTGGCGCCCACCTGGACGGTGGAGCAGATCGCCGCGCAGGTCACCGAGGCGGTGGTGTGGCTGGTCGAGCACGCCGCCGAACTGGACGTCGACCCCGAGCGGATCGTGCTCAGCGGCAGCTCGGCCGGCGCGCACCTGGCGGCCACCGCACTGCTCGACGGGCGGCTGCGCGGGCGGATCGCCGGGGCGGCGCTGCTCAGCGGCGTCTACGACCTGGAACCGATCGCCCTCAGCTACGTCAACGAGCCGCTCGGGCTGGACGCCGAACGGGCCCGCCGGCTCAGCCCGCTGTTCGCCGACCTGGCGGCGCTGCCGCCGCTGGTGGTGGCGCTCGGCGAGTACGAGACCGGCGAATTCGCCCGCCAGCAGGCCGAGTTCGCGCACGCCGCGCGGGCCGCCGGAGTGCCGGTGCGGGAACTGCTGGTCGGCGGCCGCAACCACTTCGACCTGGTCTTCGACCTCGGCCGGACCGACACGGTACTCGGCTTGGCCGTCGAGGCGCTGGGCCGGGCCTGACGCTCCGTAGACTGCCCGGCGTACCCCGAACCGCTGCGAGAGGACACCGATGACCGGCCGCATCCCGCTTCCGTACGACTTCCTGCCGCCGGTGCCGAGGTTCGAGCTGCGCAGCTCCGACCTGGTGGACGGGACGACCATGCCGGACGCGCACGTGTACGCGGCCGGGAACCAGTCGCCGCAGCTGTCCTGGTCGGGCTTCCCGGCGGGCACCCGGTCGTTCGCGGTGACGTGCTACGACCCGGACGCGCCGACCGGGGCCGGCTGGTGGCACTGGCTGGCCGTCGACCTGCCGGCCGACACCACCGAACTGCCGCGCGGCGCCGGGGCGCAGGACAGCGACCTGCCCGGCGGGGCGTTCCACGTCCGCACCGACTTCCCCGGCCACCGCTACGACGGGGCGGCCCCGCCGCCCGGGCCGGCCCACCGCTACGTATTCGTGGTGCACGCCCTGGACGTGGCGAGCCTCGGCGTGGAGCGCGACACCCCCGCCGCGCAGGTCGGCTTCGCGCTGACCGCGCACGCGCTGGGCCGCGCGCTGCTCACCGTGGAGTACAAGTCCGCGTAGGGCGGGGCGTCAGGCCGCCAGGATCTGGCGGAGGAAGGCGTCGAGGTTGGTGACCGTCCGGGCGATCTGGTCCTCCAGCGGGAGGGACTCGTTCGGGCGGCTGACCGTCGCCGGGCGGCGGATGCCGCGCACGTACAGCGAGCAGGCCAGGTCGGCGCAGATGTAGGTGCCGACCGAGTTGCCCTCGCGGCCGCGGACGCCCGCCCGGGGGGCGGTGAGCAGCGAGACGCCGCTGCCCTGGTGGGCGGTGATGCACAGCGAGCAGACGTTCGTCCTGGTCAGGCTGCGCCGGACGTTCGGGGAGCGGAGCGTCGCCCCGACCAGGTCTCCGTCGAGTTCGGCGACCAGGTACGCCCGGTCGGGTGCGCCGAGATCCCGCCAGCCGAGGAAGTCCAGGTCGTCCCAGCGCTGTTCGGCCAGCTCGCGCGGGACGGGCAGCCGCTTGGCCTCGCCCTTCGAGCAGTTGACGAAGGAGGCGCGGATCTCGGGCTCGGTCAGGGCACGCATGGTCCGGACGCTAGCCGAGCGGCCCCGGGCGTGTCGTCCGGTTTTCCCGGCGGTGCGGGGGTGCCGCTCAGCCCTTGGCCGCCTTCGCGGCGCGCTTGGCCTCCTGCTTGGTGGCGCGGACCTTCAGCAGCGACTCCGGGCCGGTGATGTCGGCGACCGAGCGGTGGCAGCCCTCCTCGCCGTACGCGCCGGCCGCCTCGCGCCAGCCGGTCGGGCGGACGCCGTACTGCTTGCCGAGCAGGGCCAGGAAGATCTGCGCCTTCTGGGTGCCGAAGCCGGGCAGTGCCTTCAGCCGGGTCAGCAGGTCCTTGCCGGTGGGGGCGTCGCGCCAGACCGCCTCGGCGTCGCCGTCGTAGTGCTCGACCAGGTGGGCGCAGAGCTGCTGGACCCGCTTGGCCATCGAGCCGGGGTAGCGGTGCACGGCGGGCTTCTCGGCGAACAGCGCGGCGAACGCCTCCGGGTCGGCGGCGGCGATGGCGTGCGCGTCCAGGTCGTCCGCGCCCATCCGCTGCGCGATCACCAGCGGGCCGCTGAACGCCTTCTCCATCGGGACCTGCTGGTCCAGCAGCATGCCGGTGAGGGCGGCCAGCGGGCTGCGGCCGAGCAGTTCGTCGGCGTCGTCCTGCTGGGCGAGGTGGACGGCGGGCGCCATGGCGGGCTCCAGGGGTCGGGATTCCCATCCTGGCAGCCGCCGTTCGGCGGCGCGTCCCGCAACACACCACCGGCGGGGCGGGCCACACTGGGTGGATGACCCAACAGCGGCGGTTGATCGTGCTGCGGCACGCCAAGGCGGACTGGCCGGACGTTCCGGACGAGCTGCGCCCGCTGGCCGAGCGCGGCCGGGCCGACGCGGCGGCGGCCGGGCGCTGGCTGGCCGCGCACGCGCTGGTGCCGGACCGGGTGTTGTGCTCGACGGCGGTGCGCACCCGGCAGACCTGGGAGTTGGCGGAGCCGGCCCTCGGCGGCACGCCCGAACTCGTCCTGGAGCCCCGGGCCTACCGCGGTGAGGTGGACGAACTGATCGGCCTGGTGCGGGAGTTGCCGCCGATGGTACGCACCGCGATGCTGGTCGGGCACCGGCCGCAGGTGCAGGAGCTGGTGCTGGCGCTGGCCGGGGAGCGGGAGAGCGAGCCGCTGGAGCGGCTGCGGGAGAAGTTCTCCACGGCCGGGATCGCCGTCCTGGAGGTGCCCGGGGAGTGGGGTCAACTCGTCCCGGGAAGTGCTGAGTTGACCGACTTTGCGGTACCGCGTGGGTGAGCTGTAGGGCGTGATAGGCATGGGGCATGCGTTTTGACTCCGTGCCCAAGCCGCCCGCCGTGGCCGCCCGCCCGCGTGACGAGCGCGGCTACCCGGTGCCCGCGATCACGCCGTGGGAGGGCGGTCACCCCCAGTTCGGGCTGACCGACTACGAGCGGTCCGCCACCTGTGCCCGCGAGCGGCTGTGCTCGGTGTGCAACACGCTGATGCCGCGGGGCCCGGTGTGGCGGGTGGTCGGCGGGGAGGAGGCGGCCGCGATCGGCGAGGCGCTGGCGGCGGGCCGGCCGTACCGGAACATGGCGCCCACCATGGAGGCCCCCGGCCACCGGGCGTGCATGCTGTACGCGTCGATGGTCTGCCCGTACCTGGGCCGCCCGAACGCCCGTCGCCAGGTGACCGCCGATCAGGAAATGGCCCCGGACGACCTGACCGCGCACGTGGTGCGCGGGGCCGCCCGGGGCGAGCTGGGTGCCGTGGTGGGCTTCGAGGACTACGAGTTCGCGATCACTCCGACCCGGGTGCTGTTCCGCTTCATCGACCCGGTGGAGTGCCTGCCGCACGACCTGGCCGAGCAGCAACTCCCGAATCTCCAGGCCGAGTTGGCCCGGATGTCTCAGGAGCGGTAGGCGGGCAGGCCGACCGTGTCGGTGATCTTGTCCGGCTTTCCGCCCTTGGTCGGCATGGTGTAGATGCCGTCCGGGCCGCGGAACGCGACGGACTTGCCGTCGTGCGAGATCGCCGGCTCGGTGTAGTCCACCGTGGCGTCCGGCGTCAGGTCGATCTCCTTGGAGCCCTGCTCCTGCGCCTTGGCGAAGATGTGCGCGTGGCCGTTCACCGAGCGGACGAACACCACCTCGCCGTCGTCGGCGAGCGCGGGCTGCGAACCCTTGGTGACCACACCGCCGTTGGTGCGGGAGACCACGTCGTGGAAGTAGACCTGGCCGTCGGTCTTGTTGGCGTACACCGTCATGCCGAACTTGCCGGCCGAGTTCGGCCACTGGTTCCCGGCCTCCGGCAGCGGCTTCTCGGCCTCGGAGTCGCCGACCGACAGCGGTGCCGGCTTGGCGTTGGCCTTCGCCTCGACGGACAGCAGCTTCAGCGCCTTCTTGTCGTCCGCGGTGAACAGCAGGAAGGTGCCGGCGCCGTGCGGCTCGTCCGGGCCGTACACCTGCCAGGTCGGGTGGGACCAGGTCTCGCCGGACGGGGCCTTGGCGATGACGGTTTTGTGGCTGCCGTCCGGGTCGGAGGTCTCCAGGTTGCCGCTGCCGTCGATGAACGCGGCGTGCTTGCCGTCCGGGGACCAGGCCAGGTCGCGGACCACGGTGCCGAAGTCGACGGCCTTGCCGTCCATCAGCACGGTGTTGGTGCCGGTGCTGACGGTCACCTTGGTGCCGGCGGTCTTGTTCAGCTTGCCGCCCGCGGCGGCGGGCGCGGACGAACCGGCCGTCGAGCCGCCCGGGGCGTCGGAGGACGGGCTGTTGGCAGTGCTGCTGGGAGCGGCGGTCCCCCCGGTGTCGCCGCCCTCCGGGTCGCAGGCGGTCAGCAGCAGGGCCGACCCGGTGGTGACCGCGGCCACCAGCAGGGCGGCGGCGGACCGGCGCAGACGGGTGCGTTCGCTCATCAAAGACTCCCCCACGGAACGGATCTACGTATGGCGGTGGCCCGGCCGAAGACCGGGCCGCCGCCAACAGGCATGTGCCTCGTACACATCCTGTCAGTAAGCGACAACAGTCCGGAAGCCGGGGCCGTTCGGGCTATCAGTGCGTCAATTTTGGTTTGTGGAAACCGAATAGGCGAATCGGGACAGGTGGGGCATCAGCCGCGGAACGTCGGCAGGCCCGCCCGGTCGGTGACCTTCTGCGGCGTCCCGCCCCTGGTGGGCAGCGTGTGGACGCCGTCCGGGCCGCGGGAGGCGACGGTGGTGCCGTCGTGCGAGACGACCGGCTCGGTGAAGCTGACGGGGGCGTCCGGGGTGAGGTCGCGCTCCTGGCGGGTGTCGTTGCTCCGCTCGAAGATGTGGTCGTGCCCGCCGATCGAGCGGACGGACACCAGGTCGCCGTTCGGGTGATGACCAAAGATTCGCAGCCGGATGACCTCGATCCGTGCGGGCATCGTCACTGCCGTGCAACGGTCGTCTGCGGTTCGCGGGTGGTGAAGGGCCGTCGTGTGGTGGCGGGGCGGGTAGCTGGTTAGCGTGGCACTGCATGTGCTTCTGTCCGCGGGCCGGCTCTTCGGCGCGCCGCGGATCCCCGATTCCCGACAGCGGAGCGAGATGCACCATGGCTGCGCAACCCGAAGGCACCCCGGTCTGGGCGGACGCGATGTTCACCGACCTGGAGGGCGCCAAGAAGTTCTACGGTGACGTGCTGGGCTGGACGTTCGGCGAATCCTCCACCGAGTACGGCAACTACACGCAGGCGTACCGGGACGGCAAGGCGGTCGCCGCGATCGTCCCGCCGATGCCCGGGCAGGGCCCCGGACAGTCCGCCTGGGTGCTCTACCTGGCCTCGCCGGACGTCGGGGCCACCGCGGAGCGGATCCGGGCGGCCGGCGGCTCCCTGCTGCTGGAGCCGATGAAGGTCGGCACCTTCGGCTCGATGGCGCTCGCCAAGGACCCGGCCGGCGTGGTGTTCGGCATCTGGCAGGCCGGTGAGCACACCGGCTTCGAACTGCGCGACGTGCCAGGCAGCTACGGCTGGGCGGAGGTGTTCACCCGGGACCCGGCCGCCGCCAACGCCTTCTTCCCGAAGGTGTTCTCCTACGGCGTCCGGAAGCTCGCCGACGAGGAGGTCGACTACCGGGTCTTCAGCCTCGGCGAGGTGCCGGTGCTCGGCTCGATGGGCATGACGCCCGAAGTGCCCGCGCAGGTACCGTCGTTCATCAGCGTGTACTTCGTGGTGGACGGCTGCGACGCGGCGGTCGAGCGGGTCGCCAAGGCCGGCGGGCAGAAGGTGTTCGGGCCGATGAGCACCCCGTTCGGGCGGTTCGCGTCCTTCGTGGACCCGCAGGGCGCGGCGTTCTCGCTGATCGACCCGGCCGCCGCCGAGGGCGAGATGCCGGCCACGGTGGAGGTGTCCTGAACCGATGGTCACCCCACGGCCCGAACTCACCGGCGAACGCGCCGACTTGCTCAGCACGCTCGACAAGCACCGCGGCTTCCTGCGCTACACCGTCCGCGGCCTGACGGACGAGCAGGCCCAGCAGCGCACCACCGTCAGCGAACTCACCCTCGGCGGGCTGATCAAGCACGTCGCCGGGGTCGAGGAACGCTGGATGCGGTTCGCCGTCGGCGGCGCCGAGGCGATGCGTGCCGAGGGCGCGCCGCAGGACGCCGAAGCCTGGGCCGACCAGTTCCGGATGCTGCCCGGCGAGACCCTGGACGTCCTGCTCGAACGCTACCGGGCCGTCGCCGAACACACCGACGGCCTGGTCACCACCCTCGACCTCGACAGCGAACACCCGCTGCCGTCCGCGCCCTGGTTCGAACCCGGCGCGGAGTGGAGCGTCCGCCGGGTCCTGCTGCACATCGTCGCGGAGACCGCGCAGCACGCCGGGCACGCCGACATCCTCCGCGAGGCCCTGGACGGGCAGCGAACGATGGGCTGACGGGTCTCAGCCGGCGGGGAGGAGGCTGCGGTACCAGTCGATCTTCTCGCGCAGGTGGGCGCGTTGGCGTTCCAGCAGGGCGATGTGGTCGTTGACGGCGGTGTCGTGCTGTTCCAGCAGGGCGATGCGGTCGAGGAGGCTCGCCGGGCCTTCGGTGCGGGCGAGTTCGGCGTAGCGGCGCATGCCGGCGATGGGCATGCCGGTGTCGCGCAGGCAGCGCAGGATGCCCAGCCAGGCCAGGTCGTCGGGGGTGAAGCGGCGGTGGCCGCTGGTGGCGCGGGTGATGGCGGTGAGCAGGCCGATGCGTTCGTAGTAGCGCAGGGTGTCCAGGCTGAAGCCGGAGACTTCGGCGGCCTCGGCGGGGGTGAGGAGCTGCTGAGTCGTCACGGGGCCGATTCTGCCTGCTGGTCGGGGCGGGTGCAGCGGGTGAAGCGTTCGCCCCAGGTGGCGAGCAGCGCGGTGAGTTCGGGTGGGGAGACGACCCGGAAGTCGACGTCCAGCGAGCCGATGGCCATCGCGGGCCAGTCGAGCGACTCGGAGTTCATCAGGATCCGGCAGCGGTCCTCGTCCAGCTCCTCGATCTCTGCCCAGGTCCCGATCCGCTGCCGGACCGTCTCCGCGGGGGCGTCGAGCAGCACTTCGACGCGGTGCGGGCGGGACTGGCCGGACAGGCCGGCCCGGACGAACTCGGCGGCGTCGGTGGCCGGGAGGGTGCGGGGGAGGAAGTGGGCGCCGGTCGGTGCGGGGGCGGTGAGCCGGTCCAGGCGGAAGGTCCGCCAGTCGTGCCGGGTGAGGTCGTAGGCGACGAGGTACCAGCGCCGTCCCAGCCGGACCAGGTGGTGCGGCTCGGTGTGGCGTTCGCCGGCGCGGCCGTCGGCGGTGCCGTACTGGAAGCGCAGCCGCTCGGTGTCGCGGCAGGCCAGCGCGACGGCGGTGAGGGCGTCCGGGTCGATCCGGGCGTCGTTGCCGCCGTCGCCGCGCCAGCCGGCCGGGACCGTGACGGTGCGCAGCGCCTCCATCCGGCGGCGCAGCCGGGCCGGCATCACCTGCACCACCTTCGCCAGCGCCCGCACCGAGGCCTCGGCCAGGCCCTCCACCGCGCCGTCGGCCGCCGCCTGCAGGCCGACGGCCAGGGCAACCGCCTCCTCGTCGTCGATCACCAGCGGCGGCAGCGCGGCGCCCGCGGCCAGCTGGTAGCCGCCGTCCACGCCGCGGCGGGCCTCCACCGGGTAGCCGAGCTCGCGCAGCCGGTCGACGTCGCGGCGCAGGGTGCGGGCGGAGATGCCGAGCCGGGCGGAGAGATCCTCGCCCGGCCAGAAGCGGTGGGACTGGAGCAGGGTGAGCAGCCGCAGGGTGCGGGCACTGGTGTCGGCCATGCGGTTCATCCTGCTCGAATTGCGGCCGGAAACTGACCGGAATGGCTTCTAGTGTGGAACACGAGAGAGCGAGACACCGCCGAAAACGGTGTTGAACTCCGGTGTGGAGAAGCACAGTTGCTATCGAGAGGCGAGACGATGACCGAGACCGTCGAGACCACCGTCAGCGAGTACCCCGCGGCCACCATCACGGACGAGCGGCTGACCGGAGAGAAGGCCGACCTGGTGGCGGGGCTTCGCGCGGCTCGGCACTTCCTGCGGCTGACCGCCCGCGGCCTGACCGACGAGCAGGCCGGGCACCGCAGCACCGTCAGCGAGCTGTGCATCGGCGGCCTGATCAAGCACGTCACCTCGGGGGAGCGGACCTGGGCCGGGTTCATCGAGTTCGGTACGTCCGCGATGCCCGACTTCATGAACTTCACCGAGGCCGACTACGAGCGCCGCGCCCAGGAGTACCGGATGCTCCCCGGCGAGACCCTGGCCGGCGTGCTCGCCGCGTACGAGGCCGTGGCCGCCGCCACCGACGAGCTGGTGGCGGGCCTCGACGACCTGGGCGCGTCGCACCCGCTGCCCGCCGCCCCCTGGTTCAACCAGAAGGAGAGCTGGTCCGCCCGCCGCACCGTGATGCACATCGTCGCCGAGACCGTCCACCACGCCGGGCATGCCGACATCATCCGGGAGGCGATCGACGGGGCGAAGAGCATGGGCTGAGGCCTGGAGCACGTCGAGGGGCCCGCGCAGCTGACAGAGTGTCAGGTGTGCGGGCCTCTTGGCGTTTTGCGTTCTGCGTTCTGCGTTCGGTGTTTTGCGTTCGGCGGGGCGGGTTGGGCGGGTGGCGTGTCACAACGTGCCGGGCGGCGGCGTCAAGGCGATCGAGGCCGTTGGGCTGTGTGGGAGAGAAGGGGCGAAGGATGAGACTGACCGTACTGGCCGCCACCGGGGGCATCGGCCGGCAGCTGCTGGAACAGGCGCTGGCGAGTGGGCACGACGTCACGGCGGTGGTGCGCAACCCCGCCAAGCTGGGGGAACAGCCCTGGGCGCGGGTGGTGAAGGCCGACCTGGCGACCGCCGGTGCGGCTGAGCTGCGGGCGGCGGTGGAGGGCGCGGACGCGGTGCTGTCCGGGCTCGGCGCGGTGGGCAAAGCCGGGATCGGGGTGGCCGAACACGGCACCCGGACGGTCATCGAGGCGATGCGGCAGACCGGCGTGCGGCGGCTGGTGGTGGTCAGCGCCGCGCCGATCGGCACCGTGCCGTCCCCGGACCGGCCGCACCCGCCGCGGCACGACCCCGGGGAGGGGCCGGTGATGCGGTACCTGCTGACGCCGCTGGTGAAGCGGGTGCTGCGCGCGCACTACGCGGACCTGGCCCGGATGGAGGACGCGGTGCTCGCCAGCGGCCTCGACTGGACGGTGGTGCGGCCGCCACGGCTCACCGACAAGGCGCTCACCCGCGACTACCGGACCGCGTACGGCCGGAACGTGCGCGGTGGCTCCGCCGTGTCCCGGGCCGATGTCGCGCACTGCATGCTGCGCAGCCTGGGGGATCCGGAGACGGTCGGGCAGATTCTCGGCATCGCGGACTGAGCGTGCGCCGGGGCCGGTTGGGTGGGGCCGGGCGCCCGGGGCCGGTCGCCTGGGGCTGGTCGGGTGCGGCCGGTCGCCTGGGGCCGGTCGGGTGGGCGCCTAGGCTGAAGGGATGTCTGCTCCTCGTCTGCGCCGCGTGGCCGTGCTGGTCCTGGACGGTGCGAAGCCGCTCGACGTCGGGATCCCGGCGCAGGTGTTCTCGACCCGCGCGAGCATGCCGTACGAGGTGCGGGTGTGCGGGTCGGCGCCCGGGCTGGTGGCGGGCGGGGACGGGCTGTCGTACCACGTGGCGCACGGGCTGGAGGCGCTGGAGTGGGCGGAGTCGGTGTTCGTCCCCGGCTACCGGCACCCCGACCGGGACGACCCGCCGGCCGCCGTGGTCGAGGCGCTGTGCGCGGCGCACGCCCGCGGGGCCCGGCTGGCGGCGATCTCCACCGGGGCGTTCGCGCTGGCCGCCACCGGGTTGCTGGACGGCCGCCGGGCCACCACGCACTGGCACTACACCCGGGCGCTGGCAGCGAAGTATCCGCGGGTGCGGGTGGACGAGAACGTGCTGTTCGTGGACGAGGGCAGCGTGCTCACCTCGGCGGGCGCGGCGTCCGGCATCGACCTGTGTCTGCACATGCTGCGCCGCGACCTCGGGGTGGCCGCGTCCAACCACACCGCGCGGCGGCTGGTGGCCGCGCCGTACCGCAGCGGCGGGCAGGCGCAGTACGTGCCGCGCAGCGTGCCGGAACCGATCGGGGAGCGGTTCGCCGCCACCCGGGAGTGGGCGCTGCACCGGCTGGACGAGCCGCTGACGGTGCGGACGCTGGCCCGGCACGCCGCGGTCTCGCCGCGCACGTTCTCCCGGCGGTTCGTCGAGGACACCGGGTACACACCGATGCAGTGGGTGCTGCGGGCGCGGGTGGATCTGGCCCGGGAGCTGCTCGAACGTTCCGAGCGGAGCGTCGAGCGGATCGCCGCCGAGACCGGACTCGGTACCGGCGCGAATCTGCGTACGCACTTCCAGCAGATCCTCGGGACCACGCCGAGCGAGTACCGGCGGACGTTCACCAAGGGGGAGTGAAAGCGCTTTCCGTTCCCGGAGGGGAGGCGTTTGTCGGCGGCGGGGGAGGTGGAGGGGAGGCGTTTGTCGGCGGCGGGGGAGGCTGCCGGGGGCGGGGAGGCGGAGGGGAAGCGCTTGGCGGCGGTGGGGGAGGCGGAGGGAAGGCGTTTGCCGGTGGCGGGGGAGGTGGAGGGGAGGCGTTTGCCGGTGGCGGGGGAGGCGGGGGAAGGCGTTTGCCGGTGGCGGGGGAGGTGGAGGGGAAGCGCTTGGCGGTGGCGGGGGAGGCGGGGGAAGGCGTTTGCCGGTGGCGGGGGAGGCGGAGGGAGGCGTTTGCCGGTCGCGGAGGAGGCGGAGGGGAGGCGCTTGGCGGCGGCGGGGGAGGCGGGGGAAGGGGCTTTCCGGCGGCGGGGAAGCGGTAGGAAAGCGGTTTCTGGGCGCGGAGGGAAAGCGTTTTCCCGTTGGGTGCGGTGGTTGGCACGATCCTTTCGAACCGTGGCACGGACGCCACTGCCACCGGCCCGGTCCGCGAGCGAAAGTGGAGGAGTCCACCCCGCTCAGAAGGACAGAAGGGCACCTGCCATGACCCGCATCGCCATCAACGGATTCGGCCGCATCGGACGCAACGTGCTGCGCGCCCTGCTGGAGCGTGACAGCAAGCTGGAGGTCGTTGCCGTCAACGACCTGACCGAGCCGACCGCGCTGGGCCGGCTGCTGGCGTACGACAGCTCCTCGGGCCGGCTCGGGCGCCCGGTGACCGTCGAGGGTGATGTCCTGGTGGTGGACGGCCGCCGGATCAAGGTGCTCGCCGAGCGCAACCCGGCCGACCTGCCGTGGGCCGAGCTCGGTGTGGACATCGTGCTGGAGGCCACCGGCCGGTTCACCTCCGCGGAGGCGGCCCGGGCGCACCTGACCGCCGGCGCGAAGAAGGTCCTGGTGTCCGCGCCGTCCGACGGTGCCGACGTCACGCTCGCCTACGGCGTCAACACCGAGGCGTACGACCCGGCCGTGCACACCATCGTCTCCAACGCGTCCTGCACCACCAACGCGCTGGCGCCGCTGGCCGCCGTCCTCGACGAACTGGCCGGCATCGAGCACGGGTTCATGACCACCGTGCACGCCTACACGCAGGAGCAGAACCTCCAGGACGGTCCGCACCGCGACCCGCGCCGGGCCCGCGCCGCCGGCGTCAACATCGTGCCGACCACCACCGGTGCCGCGAAGGCGATCGGTCTGGTGCTGCCGCAGTTGGACGGCAAGCTGTCCGGCGACTCGATCCGGGTGCCGATCCCGGTCGGCTCGATCGTCGAGCTGAACACCACCGTCTCCCGCGACGTCACCCGCGAGGAGGTGCTCGCCGCCTACCGGGAGGCCGCCGGCGGCAAGCTCGCTGGCGTGCTGGAGTACTCGGAGGACCCGCTGGTCTCGTCCGACATCGTCGGCAACCCGGCGTCCTCGATCTTCGACTCGGAGCTCACCCGGGTCGACGGCCGCCACGTCAAGGTGGTCGCCTGGTACGACAACGAGTGGGGCTTCTCGCACCGGGTCATCGACAGCCTGGAGCTGCTCGCCGCGAGCTGACGCCACGGCAAGGGCCCGCACCGCTTGGACGGTGCGGGCCCTTTCGCGTGCCGGGGTCAGCCGGTCGGCAGGTCGAACGCGGCGGCGGCGACGCGGAGTTGCGACTCGGAGGAGGCGCCGCGGCGGGAGGTCGGGGTGAAGGAGTAGACGAGGTCGCGGGAGCCGTCGCGGGTGCCGAGAACGGCGCTGGTGTACCCGGGGCGGCTGCCGGTCTTGCCCCAGAACTCGATGCCGGGGGCGGGGGAGAAGCGCATCAGGCCGGTGCTGAAGCAGGCCCAGCCGGAGGTGGGACCGATGTCGCAGTGGTCGTTCTGGTTGTTCGGGACATGGGGGACGGCGAAGAGTTCGGCCTGCTGGGCGGGCGGCAGCAGCTTGCCGTGCAGCAGTGCGGACATGAAGCGGTCCAGGTCGGGCGCGGTGGAGATCATGCCGCCCTCGGCCCACGGCCACGGGCTCTGCCGGGTGACGTCCGCCAGGCCGGTGCTGCCGTCCGGGCGGGTGACGGCGAGGACGGCGTGCGCGCTCGGGTTGGACAGCGAAGTGTCGGCGACGTCGGGCACCCGGGTGTGGTGCAGGCCGAGCGGGCGCAGGATCCGGGCGTTGACCTCCTGGCCGTAGCTGTGGCCGGTGACCTGCTCGATCACCATGCCGGCCAGGTAGTAGTTGACGCCGTTGTACTGCTGCGCGGTGCCCGGCTCGAACTGCTTCGGGTTGGCCATGATCCGCCTGACCACTTCCTGCGGGGTGAAGCTGTCGCTCGCGTGGGCGACGAACCACTCCGGGGTTCCGTCGTCGGGGAACTGCCCCAGGCCGTTCGGCAGACCGCTGGTGTGGTTGAGCAACTGCCGTACGGTGACGGCCGGGTAGCCGTCCGGCAGGGCGTCGGGCAGGTACTGCTGGACGGTGCCGTCCAGGTCGACGCGGTGCTCGGCGGCGAGCTGGAGGAGCACGGTGGCGGTGAACACCTTGGTGATGCTGCCGATCCGGAACTCGCCGTCGGCCTTCACCGGGCGGCCGGTGGCCGGGTCGCCGGTGCCGGAGGTGCCGGACCAGCGGCCGCCGTCGCCGTTCACCAGCACGACGGCGCTGGTGAGTTGGTCGTTCGGCAGGCCCGCGATGGAGGCGCGGAGCGCGGCCGCGTTCGGAGGCGTGGCGGTGGTGGTGGGCGCGGCCGAGGCTGTTCCGGCGGCGAGTGCGACGACCATCGCGCCGATCACGGCCGTTCCCGCAAGCTTGCGTCCCATGGTCTTCGCGCGCATCCCCGTGTCCCCCAACTTTTGTTTCTGCTGTGCCTGTTGACGTTGATCAGTGTTCCGTGGGGGGCGCGGCCCGGTCATCCGGGACGGACCCTGAGCCGCCCCCGAGGTCTGGCCCCGGTGCGGGTCAGGGGCGGCAGCCCGGTGTCGCAGGGGGTCAGTTCGCCGGCAGGTCGAACGCGGCGGAGAAGACCCGGTACTGGGCGGCGAACGGGGCGCCGAAGCGGCTGGTGGGAGTGAAGGAGTAGACCAGGTCGCGGGAGCCGTCACGGGTGGCGAAGACGCCGCTGGAGTAACCCGGCCTGGTCCCGGTCTTGCCCCAGAACTCGACGCCCGGGGCGGGGGAGAAGCGCATCAGGGCGGTGCTGAAGCAGGCCCTTCCGGCGGTGGGGCCGATGTCGCAGTTGTGGTTGCGGAAGTTCGGGACGTCCGGGACGGCGAACAGTTCGGCCTGCTGGGCGGGCGGCAGCAGCTCGCCGTGCAGCAGCGCGGACATGAAACGCTCCAGGTCGGGCGCGGTGGAGATCATGCCGCCCTCGGCCCACGGCCACGGGCTCTGCCGGGTGACGTCCGCGAGGGTGGTGCCGCCGTCGGGGCGGGGGACGGCGAGCACGGCGTGGGCCGTCGGGTCGGGCAGCGAGGTGTCGGCGGCGGCGGGTGCCGAGGTGTGGTGGAGGCCGAGCGGGCGCAGTATCCGGTCGTTGACCTCCTGCGCGAAGCTGCGGCCGGTGACCTTCTCGATCACCAGGCCCGCCACGAAGTAGTTGGTGCCGTTGTACTCCTGGGCGGCTCCGGGCATGAACTCCTTCGGGTGCGTCATCGCCTCGGCGACCACCTGCTCGGGGCTCCAACGCGCGCCCGGGTGGGCGGCGAACCAGGCCTCGCTGCCGTCGTCCTCGCCCAGGTCGCCGCCGGTCGGCAGGCCGGAGGTGTGGTTGAGCAACTGCCGTACGGTGACAGCCGGGTAGCCCTTCGGCAGGGCGTTGGGCAGGTACTGCTGGACGGTGCCGTCCAGGTCGACGCGGTGCTCGGCGGCCAGCTGGAGCAGGACGGTCGCGGTGAACACCTTGGAGATGCTGCCGATCCGGAACCGGCCGTCCGCCTTCACCGGGCGGCCGGTGGCCGGGTCGCCGGTGCCGGAGGTGCCGGACCAGCGGCCGGTGTCGCCGCCCACCAGGGCGACGGCGCTGGTGAGTTGGTCGTTCGGATAGCCCGCGATGGAGGCGCGGAGCGCGGCCGCGTTCGGGGGTGTGGCGGTGGTGGCGGGTGCGGCGGAGGCGGTTCCGGCGGTGAGGGCGACGACCATCGCGCCGATCGCGGCCGTGCCTGCCAGCTTGCGTCCCGTGGTGTTCGCGTGCATCCCCGTGTCCCCCAACGTCCGTTCCCGTTCTGCCTGTTGACGTGGAGAAGTCTTTCGCTCGGCTGCCGTCGGGTCATCCGGGGCGGACCCCGATCGGACCCGGAGTGTGGGCCCAGGGAGGCGTCAGGGCGTCAGGGGTGGCCCATCAGCTTGTGCTGCCAGGCCCAGGCGGCGATCTCGACCCGGTTGCGGGCACCGAGCTTCTGCTGGACGGCCGTCAGGTGGCTCTTGACGGTGCTGAGGGTGATGAACAGGTCGGCGGCGATCTCCTGGTTGGTGCGGCCCCGGGCGATGGCGCGGACCACCTCGGTCTCGCGGGCGGAGAGCGGCCGGCCGGGCGGGGCGGCGGCCGGGGCGGTGGGGGTGGTGAGGCCGCGCAGCAGACGGAGGGTGAGGGAGGGCGAGATCAGGGCGTCGCCGGCGTGCGCGGCGCGAACCGCCTCGATCAGCAGGGCCGGTGCGGCGCCCTTGAGCACGAACCCGACCGCGCCGGCGTGCAGCGCGCCGTGGACGTACTCGTCGAGGTCGAAGGTGGTCACGACGACCACCCGCAGCGGGTCCTGGACGCCGTGGCCGGCCAGTGCGCGGGTGACGTCGATGCCGTCCAGGCCGGGCATCCGGATGTCGACCAGGCAGACGTCGGGGCGCAGCCGGCGGGCGAGTTCGACCGCCTCGGGGCCGTCGGCGGCCTCGCCGACCACGGTGATGTCGTCCTGGTCCTCCAGGATCAGGCGCAGGCCGCCGCGGATCATTGCCTGGTCGTCGGCGAGCAGGACGCGGATGGTCATCGGGCGGCGCCGTTCTGGCCGGGGGCGGCGGTGAAGTTGCGTTGGAGGGAGCCGAGTTGGGTGGGCTGCCGGTCTCGGGCGACGGCGAGCAGGACGCGGATGGTCATCGGGCGGCGCCGGTGGGGACGGGGAGTTCGGCGTGGACGGTCCAGCCGCCGGTGGGGGCGGGGCCGGCGGTGAAGGTGCCGCCGAGGGCTTCGACGCGTTCGCGCATGCCGAGGAGGCCGAAGCCGACCGGGCGGAGGTGGCGGGTGTGGCCGGGTGGGGCGTCGTCGGTGACGGTGACGGTGAGGGTGCCGGGCGGGTGGGCGACGGTGACCTGGGCGGTGCGGGCGTGGGCGGCGTGCCGGGCGACGTTGGTGAGCGACTCCTGGACGATGCGGTGCACGGTGGTGGCGACCTCCGGTGGCCAGGGTGTGGCGTTCTGGTCCGGGAGGTGCAGTTGGACGGCGGGCCCGTGGTCGTCGAACCGCCGTACCAGGGCGGCGAGTTCGGCGGTGCCGGGGGTGGTGGGCGCCGTTCCCGGGGTGTCGTCGGCGGCCCGCAGCAGGCCGACCACGCGGCGCATCGCGGACAGGGCGTCGGCGCCTGCCGTCTCGATGCCGGCGAGGGTCTCGTCCAGTTGCTCGGGGCGTTTGCGGGCGACGATCCGGGCGGCCTGGGTCTGGACCACGACGCCGGTGATGTGGTGGGCCACCAGGTCGTGCAACTCGCGGGCCAGCGCCAGTCGTTCGTCCCGGCGGACGGACTCGGCGGCGGCCCTGCGGCGGTGGTCGAGGAGCCGTAGGCCGAGGCCGGCGGCGAGGGCCAGCGCCCACACCTCGATGCCGATCCGGAACGAGGTGGCCGGGGCGGGGGCCGCCAGCAGGCCCGCCGTCATCAGGGCCAGTCCTGCCGCGCCGAGGGCCGCTGCCGGACGCCACGGCAGCGTCCGCACCGCCGATCCGCCGAGCACCAGCAGGCCCAACACGGCTGCCGCGCCGGGCTCCCCGGGCAGTCCCGCCTCCCGCGCGATCAGCGCCGCCGCACCGGCCACGGCCAGGCCGAGGGCCGCCGCCGCGCCCCGGTGCCGCTCCCGGCCCAGCGCCAGCGCGCACACCACGGCGCCGGTCGCCGCGTCCAGCGCCCATACCCGGCCCTGCGCCGCGTACTGCGCGGCCATCACCAGCAGTACCAGCGCGAATCCCGCGCCCAGCACCGCGTTCCCCACTATCGCCGTTCGCCTCACGGCCGCCACGGTAGGGGAATCCGCGGCCGCCGCGAACCGGCCGAAAGTACGACCCCGTTCCCGTCCGGACCGTACCTTCGGCCGCTGTGGGCGGCTGCCGCCGAACGGCAGCGTGGGCCCATGACCACATCACTGGCCGGTGCCGCGCTGCTCGCGGTGGCCGAGAAGACCGAACGCAGCCCGCTGCTCTACGCCTGGTGGGCGCTCCAACTGGGCGTGCTGATCGCGCTCGGCTGGGGCGGGTACCGCCTGGTGCGGGCCTGGCGGGCGCGGCGCGCCGAGCAGGAAGCGGAGGACGGACAGTGGTGACGCCGGTGCTGGAGGCCGTCGGGCTCGGCAAGCGGTACGGGCGCCGACTCGCGCTCGCCGACGTCGAGTTGAGCATTCCGGCGGGTCGGGTGGTCGGCCTGGTCGGGCCCAACGGCGCCGGCAAGTCCACGCTGATGCAGCTGGCCTGCGGGCTGATCGGCCCGAGCTCGGGGCGGATCCTGGTGCACGGCACCGAGCCCGGCACCCGCCCCGACCACCTGGCCCGGGTCGGGTACGTCGCCCAGGACACTCCGGTCTACCCGGACCTCACCGTCGCCGAGCACCTGCGGCTCGGCGCCCGCCTCAACCCGCGCTGGGACGCCGCGCTCGCCGAACGCAGGCTTGCCCGCTCCGAGTTGGACCCCCGGCAGAAGGGCGGACGGCTGTCCGGCGGTCAGCGCGCCCAGCTCGCGCTGACCGTGGCCGCCGCGAAGCGCCCCGACCTGCTGATCCTGGACGAGCCCGCCGCCGCCCTGGACCCGCTGGCCCGGCACGCCTTCCTGGACCACCTGATGGAGTCCGTCACCGAACTCGGCGCCACCGCCCTGCTCTCCTCGCACGCCCTGCCTGACGTCGCCCGGGTCTGCGACCACCTGGTGGTGCTGGCCCGCGGTCGGGTCCAACTGCACGGCGACATAGAGCCGTTGATCGCTCAGCACGCCCGGGTGACCGGCCGGCCCGCCGACCTCGACGCGCTCCCGGCGGACGTCACGGTGCTCACCCGCACCGACCCGGCGACCGCGCTGGTTCGTTTCGAACGGCCGCTGCCCGACGGGCCGTTCACCGTCACTGCGCCCGACCTGGAAGAACTCGTCCTCGCCCACCTGGCCCGCGCCGCCCGCCCCGGGCAGCCGGCCGCCGCCCGACCGGAGGCCCGTCGATGATCTGGCTGACTTGGCGCCAGTTCCGCACCCAGGCCCTGATCGGTCTGGCCGCGCTGCTCCTGCTGGGCGGCTACCTGCTGCTGCTCGGCCTCGACATCCAGCACGCCCACCAGGACGTCCTCGCGCACTGCGGTGGCCGGGACTGTGCCGGCCCGCTCGGGGCTTTCGCCGACCGCTACCGGCTGCGCACCGACCTGCTCGGCTATCTGCTGCTGGTGCTGCCCGTCGTCCTCGGCGTGTTCTGCGGTGCGCCGCTGGTCGCCCGCGAGTTCGAGGCCGGTACGCACCGGCTGGTGTGGAACCAGAGCATCACCCGCCGCCGCTGGCTGGCGGTCAAGTTGGCGGTGGTGGGCGGCAGTTGCACGCTCGCCGTCGCGCTCGTCTCGCTGCTGCTGGGCTGGGCCACCGGCCCCGTCGTCGCCGTCGAGGGTGCGCGCTTCGAGCCGGTGGCTTTTGCTTCGCACGGGCTGGTGCCCGCCGCGTACGCCGCTTTCGCGTCCGTGCTCGGGGCCACCTTCGGGCTGCACCTGCGTCGGACCGTGCCGGCGATGGCCGCGACGCTCGCCGTGTTCACCGCCGTCCAGCTGGCCGTTCCGGCCCTGGTCCGGCCGCACTACCAGGCGCCCGAGCGGACCAGTGTGCAGCTGACCGCGCCGATCGTCGCCAACCTCAGCAAGATCGGCACCTACGGCGACATCGGTGGCCTGCGCGTCCCCGGCGGCCCGTGGGTGATCGACACCAGCGCGATCCTCGACGAGAGCGGCGCACCCGTCGGGCACAGTGACTGGTTCCAGGACTGCATGGACCACAGTTCGCTCGCCGACCTGCCCCGCTGCCTCGCCGACCACCGGATCCACGTGGAGATCACCCAGCAGCCGGCCGACCGCTACTGGACCTTCCAGGTCGTCGAGAGCGCCCTGTTCGCCCTGCTCACCGCCTTTGCCGCCGTCCTCGCCGTCCGTCGGCTGCGCACCCGCGCCGACTGACCGGAGAATCGATCGGAAGAGCTGACAACCTTTCGGACGGGCTCGGGCGTGTGGTCGGTGTGACGCGAGGAACCGAGGACGACCTCTACACCGCTTTCGTCGCGGCCGCCTGGCCGCGACATCTACGGACGGCCACCCTGATCACCGGGGACCGGCTCCGCGGCGAGGAGTTGCTCCAGGACTGCCTGGTGAAGCTCTACGTCCGCTGGCACCGGATGGCCACCGACGACCCGCACGCCTACCTGCGGCGGATGCTCGTCAACGGCCACGTCAGCTGGTGGCGTCGGCGACGCCGGGAGACCCTCACCGCCGAGCTGCCGGACCTGCCCGGTAGGGCCGGCGACGAGTACGGCGAGACGGACGAACTGCACCGTGCCCTGCGCTCGTTGCCCACCCGGCAGCGTGCGGTGGTGGTGCTTCGGCACCTGGAGGACCTGTCGGAGAAGGACACCGCCAGCGTTCTCGGCTGCTCCGTCGGCACCGTCAAGAGCCAGCACTCCCGGGCCATGGCCCGGCTGCGCACGGCACTTCCGAAGAACCGGTCGAAGAACGAGGAGGCTGTCAGCCCATGAGCACCAACGACCATGAGGACCTGTCGCACGCGCTGGAGGTGCTGGCGGACCGCCAGCTCCCGCCCGGCTCCGCACCCACGGCGGACCTGCTGCGCCGGGGCCGCCGCAGCAAGCGGCTGCGTGCCGCCACCGTGACCGGCACGGCCGTCGCCGTCGGCGCGCTCGCGATGGGGACGCTTTTCATCGGCGGCCCGGGGGCCACCACCACGGGCATCGGGCCGGCCGCCGCTGCCGCGTCCGGGCCGGAGGCGTCGTCCAAGCCGTCCAGCACACCTTCGGGGTCGTCCAAGCCCTCGGGGGAGCCGTCGACCAAGCCTTCGGGGTCGGCCAAGCCGTCCGGCACGCCGTCGGAGGTGAGCAAGCCCTCCGGCACGCCGTCGACCAAGACCAGCAACAGCCCGGTCCTCGACCCGAGGGTGAAGGAGCTGCTCACGGCGCGGATCCCGGCCGGTTACCGGATCGCCAACAGCTACGACGATCCGGACCCGGCGCCCGGATCGGGCGTGCGGTACCGGGTCGCGACGACGATGCTTCTCGTCGACGACGCGAAGAGCCCGGTGGAGGGCACCGACATCCGCCTCGAGATCAGCCACATGCCGGGAATGGCGCCCGGGACGACGTACCAGCCGAATCCGACCTGCGACGGGGCGTCCAACTGCACCGTCACGCAGCGCCCCGACGGCAGCGTGCTGATGGTCAAGCTCCCCCCGGCGGCGGGCGATTTCTACCGGTGGTCGGCAGCCCTGTACCGCACCGACGGCAACATCGTCACCGCCAGCGCGAACAACTCCCCGATGATGGGGGGGCCGATCGTGCAGCCGGCTTTCAACGGCGATCAGCTCACGACCCTCGTCCTGGACCCGGTCTGGTCGAACGTGATCGACCAGCTGAAGGCCCAGTTCGGCTGATCCCGACGCGGGTCAGGGGCGCAGCAGCCCCCAGTACAGCGCCCACGGGACGAACGCCGCGCCCGAGAGCGCCAGTAGTCCGATCCGGACCCGGCTGCCGCTCGCCGGGCGGTTCCGGACGGCTGCGGCCACGGTGACTCCGGCCGCCACCACCGTGGCCGTGGCGGCCAGTTGCAGCACCAGCCAGGGGACGGGCCGGCCGAGCAGGACCGGTCCGGGCAGGGCGGCTGCCACGACCGCCATGTACAGCAGGTAGACCGGCGTACCGGCGACCGCGAGTGTGCCGGTCAGGGCGGCCCAGCGGGCCGCGCGGGGGAGGCCGGCCGGTGCGGGGCGGCGGCGGAGACGGCGGACGGCGCCGGTGGCCAGGTGCCCGGCGAAGCCGAGCAGGCAGACGGCGGTCAGTGCGGCCTGCAGCCAGGGCGACTCGTACCAGTGGAGCGGGGCGAGCGGCCGGCTGGCGTACTGCTGCGCGGGGGCGGCGTCGACGGTGACCGGCGGCAGGCCGGTGGCCAGTCCGGTGATCCAGCGGGACTCGAACTCGGCGTAGTCGCTGGGCAGTTGGCTCGGCCGGTCGAAGCCGTCGTCGAAGGTGCGCCGGAGGTTGTGGCGGACGTCCGGGATGGTGCGGATCGTGTAGTGGCGGTTGCCGCCGCGGTCCAAGGCCTCCCGGACGATCCGCTCGCTCTCGGCGGGCACGGCCTCGCGGTCCAGCGTCCCCCATTCGGCCAGTACCGGTACCTGGAGCCGCTCCCAGGCCGGTACCGGGTCGTAGTCCGCCTCCGGGAAGAGCTTGGCGGCGGCCAGCTCCCGGATCAGCGTGCGCTGCATGGTCGGCACCAGCGAGCCGGTGACCCCGGCGTGCCGCAGGTACTCGCCGTACGCCCAGGCCTCCTGGCGGGACGGGCTGAGGCCGGACGCGCCCGCGGTCACCAGGAAGGACACGTCGGTGGTGCGGCCCGCGGCCAGCGTGATCACCCATGCGCCCTCGGACAGGCCCCACAGGCCGACCCGGTTCGGATCGATTTCGGGCCGGGAGCGCAGGAGTTGGACGGCGGCGAGCGCGTCGTCCGCGAGCCGGCCGTAGTCCCGTTGGAGGGTGGAGTAGCCGGCCGTTCGCTTGTCCCAGATCAGCGCGGGGACGCCGTGTGCCGCGTAGGCCTCGGCGGAGGGCCGCAGTTCGTCCATGGTGACCGGCCCGGCCCCGGCGACCATCGCCAGTCCGGGGGCGCCGCTCGCGCCGTGCGGGGCGATCAGTTCGCCGTGCAGCCGGGTGCCGTCGGCGCTGGTGAACTCGACTGCGGTGTGGTCGAGTTGGGTGTCCGCCGCGGTGGCGGGGGTGGTGATCAGCAGGCCGAGCAGGAGGGTGATCAGTCCCAGTAGCGCGGTGCGGTGTGCCGTTCGGTGTCTGCCGCCCATGGCGTGGTCTCCCCGTGGTTGATGGTCGCTCCACCTTTTCCGATCGCGCGGCGCCGCGGGATGGGGCAGCCACCCGGAAGCTCAGGGGGGACAGCCCCAGGAAACGCCGACAGAGCTGACGTGGTGTCAGCTCCGGGGCGGGGTCGGGCGATTACTTCGGCTCGCGGTCGAACTGCGAGCGGGACCAGACGTAGCCGAGCACGGTGAGGGCGGCGCACCAGAGCAGGGCGATCCACCAGTTGTTGCCGATGTGGGTGCCGAGCAGCAGGCCGCGCAGCGTTTCGATGGCGGGGGTGAACGGCTGGTACTGGGCGATCGGCTGGAACCAGCCGGGCATCGAGTGCAGCGGGACGAACGCGCTGGAGATCAGCGGCAGCACGATCAGCGGCAGCGCGCTGTTGCTGGCGGCCTCCGCGTTGGGGCTGCCCAGGCCCATGCCGACGGCGATCCAGGTGAGGGCGAGCGCGACCAGCGCCAGCAGGCCGATCGCGGCCAGCCACTCCAGCACGGTGGCGTCGTGCGAGCGGAAGCCGATGGCGACACCCACCGCGCCGACCAGCAGCACGCTCAGCATCGACTGGAGCACGCTGCCGATCACCCGGCCGAACAGCACCGAGCCGCGGTGGATGGCCATGGTGCGGAACCGGGCGACGATGCCCTCGTTCATGTCCGTCGCCATCGAGACGGCGGTGCCGATCACGGTGGAGCCGATGGTCATCATCAGGATGCCGGGCACCAGGTAGGCGACGTAGGCGGCGCGGCCGGCGCCGCCGCTCATCGCGTTGCCGAAGATATAGACGAACAGCAGGAGCAGCATCACCGGCGTGAGCAGCAGGTTCAGGGTGAGCGACGGGTAGCGCCGGGCGTGCAGCAGGTTGCGCCGCAGCATGGTGGACGAGTCGCGGACGGCGAGGGCGAACGAGCTCATCGGACAGCCTTCTTCGAGGATGCGGCCGCGGCGGCCGGGGCGGTGGATGCGGCGTCGGACTGGGCGGGGACGGACTCGGCGGGGACGGACTCGGCGGGGACGGCGGGTGAGCCGGTCAGCGCGAAGAACACGTCGTCCAGGTCGGGGGTGTGCACGGTCAGCGCGTCGGCCTCGACGCCCGCCGCGTCGAGCCGGTCGAGCACCGAGCGCAGCGCGCGCTGGCTGCCGTCGCTGGGGACCAGCAGGGTCAGCGACTCGTCGTCGCGGGCGCCCTCGGCGAGTGCGTCGGCGGCGGACCGGTACCCGGCCGGGTCGGTGAAGCGGAGGCTGACGTGGCCGCCCGGGACGAGGCGCTTGAGTTCCGCGGCGGTGCCTTCGGCGGCGATCACGCCGTTGTGCAGGACGGCGATCCGGTCGGCGAGTTCGTCGGCCTCGTCCAGGTACTGGGTGGTGAGGAAGACGGTGACGCCGCCGGTGACGAGCTCCCGGATGATCTGCCACATGCCGTGCCGGCTGCGCGGGTCGAGGCCGGTGGTCGGCTCGTCCAGGAAGATGATCCGCGGGCTGCCGACCAGGGTCATCGCGATGTCGAGGCGGCGCTTCATGCCGCCGGAGTAGGTGGAGGCGGGCTTCTGGGCGGCCTCGGTGAGATCGAAGCGGGCCAGCAGGTCGGCGGCGACCCGGCGGCCCTCGGCCTTGGGCAGGTGGTGCAGGTCGGCCATCAGCAGCATGTTCTCCTCGCCGGTGATCAGGCCGTCGACGGCGGAGAACTGGCCGGTGACGCCGATCGCGGCGCGCACCGCCTGCGGGGCGGCGGCCAGGTCGTGGCCGCCGATCCGGATCGGCCCGCTGCCCGGGCCGGCGGAGATCAGGGTGGAGAGGATCTTGACGGCGGTGGTCTTGCCGGCCCCGTTCGGGCCGAGCAGGGCGAAGACGGTCCCTTCCGGGACGGACAGGTCGACGCCGTCGAGGACGGTCTTGTCCCCGTAGGACTTGCGCAGCCCCTGCGCCGCGATGGCCAGGCCGGTCATGGGAGAACTCCTTCTTCTGTCGCTGAGCTGGTGGGGCGGTGCGGGGTGGTGGTCAGACCGTGCGGGCGGTGATGTCGCCGTTCTTGGTGGTGGCGCGGATGGCGAGCGCGGGCACGTCGTCGGCGTTGCGCAGCGCGTTGTGGATGCGGCCGTAGCCGGTGCCGGCGTCCAGCGAGGCGGAGATGCCGCGGGCGGCGCCGACGGTGATCGACCCGGACTGGGTGGTGAGCGTCAGTTCGCCGCGCACCGCCTCGGTGACGGTCAGGTCGCCGCGCTGGGTGTCGAGCTGCGCCGAGCCGGTGAGCCGGCCGATTTCGACGGAGCCGTCCTGGAGGCTCAGGCGGCCGCCGGCCGTCTCGTCGAGCTTGACCTTGCCGCGGGCGCTCTCGTACGAGACCTCGCCGAGCCGTCCCACGCCGCGCAGTTCGGCGTCGGCGGCCTTCGCCTCGACCCGCGAACCGGACGGCAGCTGGACGGTCACCTCCAGCGCGCCGCTCGGGCCGAGCAGGCGGTGGTTCGAGGCGGCGGTGACGATCCGCAGCACGCCGTCGGTGAGGGACACCTCGGTCTGCTCGGCGGCCTGCACGTCGCGGCCCTTGGACGGGTTCGCGGGGCGCACCTCGACGACGGTGTCGGTGCGGTCGGCGGCGATCAGGCGGAGCTGGCCGGCCGGGATGTCGATGACGGCGGTGATCGTGGTGGGGGTGTCGAACTTCTGCATCGTGTACTCCGTCTGCGCGTTGTTTCTGATGATGGAAACGCTACGTTGCGTTCATGAAGTCGGCAAGGAGGTTGTTGCAATCGATCAGTGTCTGTGCAGCTCAGGGCTAGTAAATCGTTGCAATGGTTCGTGAGATAACGCAACGACGGAAAGGCGTGCGTTGCAATGGGCTAAGGGTGAACGCTATGCTGGACCGCGTCACGCACCGATCGACCCGAGGAGACCGCGATGCCGGGAGGCAGGCTCACCCAGCAGGAACGCCAGCAGATCGCGCTGGGACTGGCCGACGACCTGGCGTACGCCGAGATCGCCCGCCGCCTGGACCGGCCGACCTCGACCATCACCCGCGAGGTCATGCGCAACGGCGGCCCCAACGGCTACCGGGCCGACCTCGCCCACCGCGCCACCGAACACCGCGCCCAGCGCCGCGCGGCGCTGCCCCGTGACCCGTACACCGACCGGCCCGTCGACGGGCGCGACCCGGAGGCCGTGCGCGCCTACGAGGAGTCCGTCACCACGGTTTTCATGCACTCCGGGATGAGCCGAATGCCCGCCCGGGTGCTCGCCGCGCTGCTGCTCACCGACGAGGGCACCCTCACCGCGGCCGAACTCGCCCAGCGGCTCCAGGTCAGCCCGGCGTCCGTCTCCAAGGCGGTGGCCTTCCTGGACGAGCAGACCATGATCCGCCGCGAGCGCGACGACCGGCGCCGCGAGCGCTACGTGTTGGACGAGGACATCTGGTACCAGGCCACCCTCGCCAGCGCCCGCGCCAACTCCGCCGTGGTCGCCATCGCCCGGGAGGGCGTCTCCGTGCTCGGCCCCAGCACCCCGGCCGCCGCCCGGCTGGAGAACATCGCGCGGTTCCTCGACTTCGTCACCGAGAGCCTCTACCGGACGGCCGAACAGGCCCGCGACATCCTGTTCGTCAAGCCCGAGCCGAACGCCGACGCACCCGAGAGCGCCGAAGCCGCCGACACCCCCGAGGGCGGGGGCGACGGCGGCAAGCGCTGAACTGCGTTGCCCGGTCAGGTCTTTCGCCCGGCCGGGGCTTCTCGCCGGGCTGGAGCCTCTCGCCCGGCCGGGGCTTCTCGCCGGGCCTGGGCTTCTCGTCGGGCCGGTGACTGCCGTCCGGCCGGGCGGCCCAGGAACGCGGCGACCGCGGCCGCGCCGGCCAGCAGCGCGAGACCGGCGACCAGCAGGGCGAGCCGGGTGCCGGAGCCGCCCGAGGCGGTGTCGGCAAGCGCGCCCAGCACGGCCACGCCGAGCACCGCGCCGGTCTGCCGGGCCGAGTTCAGCGCGCCCGAGGCGATCCCGGACTGCTCCTTGGCGACCGCGCCGACCACCGCCGTCATCAGCGACGGGATCGCGAACGACACCCCGAAGCCCAGCACCAGCAGCCCGGCCGCCATCGCCACCCGCGCGGCCGTCGAGTCCGCGGTCGCCGCGGCGGCCACCAGCACCCCGGTGCCCATCAGCAGGAATCCGGCGACGGCCGGGCGGCGGGCCCCGATCCGGCCCACCAGCCGTCCCGTGAAGACCGGGTTGAACGCTGTCGGCAGCATCAGCGGCAGGAACGCGACGCCCGCGCCGAGCGCGCTCAGGCCGTGCGCCCGCTGGAAGTGCAGCGAGAGCACGAACAGCACCCCGGACAGCCCGAAGTTCACCAGCAGCCCGGCGAACAGCCCGGTGGCGAGGGTCCGGTCGCGCAGCAGCCCCAGCGGGAGCATCGGGGCGAGCCGCGCGGCCTCCCGGCGGCGTTCGACCGCCACGAACGACCCGCCCGCCAGCGTGAACACCGTGAAACCGCCGAGCACCGGCAGCGACGCCCAGCCCGCCGGCTCGCTCTCGATCAGCGCCCAGGTCAGCCCGGTCAGCGCCAGCACCGCGCAGAGCTGACCCGGCAGGTCCACGCCCTTGGCCGGCCCGGGCCGGTCCGCCGGGGCGTGGCGCACCGTCAGGGCGATGGCGAGCAGCGCCACCGGCACGTTGACCAGGAAGATCGCCTGCCAGCCGAACCGGTCGGTGAGCACCCCGCCCACCAGCGGCCCGGCGGCCAGCGCGCTGCCGCTGATCGCCGCCCACACGCCCATCGCCCGGGCCCGCGCCGCCGGTTCGGTCCAGGCGTGCGCGATCACCGCGAGCGAGGCCGGCAGCAGCAGCGCGCCCGCCGCGCCGAGCAGCGCCCGCAGCGCGATCAGTACGCCCATCGACCCGGCCAGCGCGCTCACCCCGGAGCAGGCGCCGAACAGCCACAGCCCCGCCAGGAACACCCGCCGCCCGCCGTGACGGTCGGCCAGCGCACCGGCGGTGAGCAGCAGCGCGGCGAAGGTGAGGGTGTAGCCGTTCGAGACCCACTGCAGGCCGCCGAGCGAACCCGACAGGTCCGCGCCGATCGCGGGCAGCGCCACGGTCACCACCGTGGTGTCCAGCATCACCATGAAGTAGCCGAGCGAGATTCCGAGCAGCAGCAGCCCGTTCCCGCGCCGGGCGTCGGTCCGTCCACCGGGCACAGCTGTCCCCCCGAGGGTGCGAAGAAGAGTGGATGCGACGGGCGTGCCGGACGACGGCGACGCCGCGGTTCGCCGGGCCGGTTGTGAGCGGCGGGCGATCACTGAAATTCTTGCCGCGGCACGGCGGTTGAGGAAGCGGAAGCTTCCGATGGCACCCATCGCCGGAGCCGATGACGAAGCAGGCCCGGGCCGACTCGGCCGATGACGAAGCCGGCCCGGGCCGACTCGGCCGACGACGAGGAGCGGACACCGTGGAACTGCGCCATCTCCGGACCTTCCGCACCGTCGCCCGGACGCTCAACTTCACCCGGGCCGCCGCGGAGTTGAACTACGCCCAGTCCAGCGTCACCGCACAGGTGCAGGCCCTGGAGGCGGAACTCGACGCCAAGCTGTTCGACCGCGGCCACCGCCAACTGTCGCTCACCCCGGCCGGCGAACGGCTGCTCGAGTACGCGGACCGGATGCTGCTGCTCGCCCAGCAGGCCCGCACGGCCGTCGAGCAGGAGGACGGCCGGCCCGGCGGCCGGCTGGTGGTCGGCGGGCTGGAGACGCTGTGCGCCCACCGCCTGCCCGCCGTCCTCGCCCCGTACCGCCGCGAGTTCCCCCAGGTGCAGGTCGCGGTCCGCCAGGGCAACCGGGGCGAGCTGTACGACGCGGTGCGACGCGGCGAGCTCGACGTGGCACTGACCTTCGGCCGGGCACCCCAGGACGAGCTGATGGCCAGTGAGACGCTGGCCGGCGAACGGCTGATGGTGGTCGCTCCGATCGGCCACCGGCTGGCCCGGTACCCGCAGCTCGGCGGGCCGGAACTGCGCGGCGAACCCTTCCTGGCCACCCCGCCCGGCTGCGGCTTCCGGGAGATGTTGGACGCCCTGATCGGGAGCCTCGGCCCGGACGCCCCCGTGATCGACACCGAGCTGGCCGGCATCGCCGCCCTCCGCCAGTGTGCCGTGGCCGGGCTCGGCTGCGCCCTGTTGCCCGAGCTCGCGGTGGCCGACGCGGCGGCCCGCGGCGAACTCGCCGCCGTCCCGGTGCTCGGTGACGCCGCCCGGACCACGATCACCATGAGCTGGCTGCGCAGCGCCGAACTCCGGCCCGCCGTACCGGCGTTCCTCGCTACCGCGCGCGCCGCGTTCGCCCGGATGGCGGTGGCCTGACGCGCGATCAGGGCGCGAACGGAGCCGCGCAGGTGACCAGTTGGGCGCGGGACGAGAGCAGCCGGTCGAGCACGAACGCGTGCACCTCCGGGTCCGGGTCCGCGATGCCGTCCGACAGCACGTGCAGGCGGTAGTCGCGGTCGGCCGCGTCCAGGACGGTGGACAGTACGGCGCCGCCGGTGCTGAGCCCGCCGACGATCAGGGTGTCGATGCCGCGGGCCCGCAGCCGCCGGTCGAGGTCGGTGGTGGACAGCGCGCCGAGGCGGGTCTTGCGGGCCACCAAGTCGCCTGGCTGCGGGGCGAGTCGGGGGTGGAAGGCGGCGCCCGGGTCCTGGTGGTGCAGGGCGCGGTGCCGGGCCACGGCGGCGAACGTGGTGTTGGCGGCGGGGACGGCCGCCCAGTCGTCCTCGGTGAACGCGGCCCGCACGTGGGCCACCGTGCCGCCCTTCGCGCGGACCTCGGCGACGGCCCGCTCCAGCCGGTCGAGCAGCGGACCGGCCTCGGGGACGGCGGACAGGACGGCCGGCTGGCAGTCCAGCAGTAGCAGCGCGGTGTTCTTCACGGGAGTCTCCTCACTCCTGAGGGGGCGATCAGGCGCGGTTGTTGAGCAGCGCGGGCTCGTGCGGCGCGGCTTCGTGCGGCGCTGCCGGTTCGCGGCGGGGCAGCAGCAGCGGGGTGGCCAGGGCGAGCAGGCCCGCGACGGCCAGCGTGGTGCGCGGGCCGGTCAGGGTGGCGAGCAGGCCGCCGAGCGTGGTGAGGGCGGCGATGGCGGCCTGCTGGCCGATCGACCAGGCCGAGAGCGTGCGGGCGACCAGGTGCTGCGGGGTGCGTTCCAGCCGGTAGGTGGCGAGCACCGGCGTGAACAGGCTCATGTTGACGATGATCGCCAGCTCGACGGCCATCACCGTGACCAGTCCGACCACGCCGGGCCGGACGAAGGCCAGCCCGACCAGCCAGACGGCGCGCAGCGTGCCGATCGTCCGGAACACCCACGTCCGGCCGTACCGCGCCACCACCCGCGGGGCCAGCCGGGAGCCGATCAGTCCGCCGAGGCAGGGGGCGGCGAAGGCCAGGCCGTACTGCCAGGCGGGGAAGTGGAGTTGGCGCAGCAGTAGGACGGCGAGGACCGGTTCGGTGGCCATGATCAGACCGGACACCAGCAGGTTGTTGAGGTACAGCGCGCGCAGCCCGGGGTCGCCCAGCAGGTGTCGCCAGCCGTCCAGCAGCGATCCGGCCTTGCCTGTTTCGCGCCGCCGGGGTGCTTCCTCGCGGTCGCGGATCGCCGTCAGGCCGAGCGCCGACAGCAGGTAGCTGCCCGCGTCGGCCAGCACCGTGATGACCGGCCCGAACGCGCCGATCGCGGCCCCGCCGAGTGGCGGCCCGATTGCGATCGAGCTCCAATTCGTCGACTCGAAGCGGGAGTTGGCGACCAGCAGGTCCTCCGGTCGGACCAGTGCCTTCAGGTAGGCGCCGCTGGCCGCGCCGAACGCGATCTTCGCCGCGGCGACCACCGCCGACACCGCGAACAGCTGCCCGATGCCGAGCACCCCGCAGGCGTACGCGAGCGGGATGGACGCCATCGCGCCGAACCGGACCAGGTCGGCCGCGATCATCACCGGCCGCTTGCGCCGGAACTCCACCCACGGCGCGAGCGGCACCGCCAGCATCGCCCCCACCGCCGGGCCCACGGCCGACAGCGCCGACACCTCGGCGGGCCCGGCGTGCAGCACCAGCACCGCGATCAGCGGCAGCGCCCCGAACCCCAGCCCCGACCCGTACGCGCTCACCGCGTACGACGCCCACAGCCACCCGAACCGTCGTCCCAAGGACCGCCTGCCCACCGCCACCCCCGCCGACCGTACAAACCTCCGTTGACCATGGAGAGCCAACCGGGCCGCACAAGCGCAGGTCAAACAACCGAGGACGGCCGTCTGTACAACCAGTGGTTGTTCACTAAGGTGGGGCAACGTGGACCTCGAAGCCGTACGCACCTACCTCGCCGTCGCCGAGGCGGGCCAGTTCCAGAAGGCCGCCACCGACCTGGCGATCACCCAGCAGGCTGTCTCCAAGCGCATCGCCGCCCTCGAACGCGACCTCGGGGTCCGGCTGTTCATCCGCACCCCGCGCGGCGCCGAGGCCACCATCGACGGTCAGGCGTTCCTCCCGCACGCCCGCGAACTGCTGCGGGTCGCCGAACGCGCCGTCGCTTCCGTGCACGCCGCCCGCCGCCCGCTCCGGGTGGACGTGATCAACCTGCGCGGCGCCGCGTCGGGCCTGCTGCGCGACTTCCACCGCAGCCACCCCGAGACCGAACTCGACGTGGTGAAGCTGCTCGACATCGACGAGGCCGTCCGCGCCGTCCGCTCCGGGGCCATCGATGCCACCTTCCGTGCCGTCGCCGCCCCGGGCCGGCCACTGCCCGACGACCTCGCCGCCGCCCGGGTGATCGACGAGCAGCTCCAACTGCTCACCGGCCCCGACCACGCCCTCGCCGAGGCCCGCTCGGTGACGCCGCGCGAACTCGTCGGCCACCGGATCTGGATGCCCGGCATCCTCCCCGGCTCCGAGTGGGCGGCCTACTACGACGACCTGGTCGCCGAGTTCGGCCTCACCATCGAGGCCACCGGCCCCAACTTCGGCTCCGACGCCCTGCTCGACACCATCGCCGACACTCCCGCACTGGCGACCTTCCTCAGCGACGGCACCCGGCTGGTCTGGCCGGAGAGCCACGGCCTGCGCCGGATCCCGCTCACCGACCCGACGCCCGTCTACCCGCACTCCCTGGTGTGGCACCGCGACAACCCGCACCCGGCACTGGCCGCCCTGCGCACCCACCTGGCCGCCACCAAGGCCGCCCACGACGCCCCCGGCACCTGGGTGCCCGACTGGGTGCAGCGGGACTGAGCACGGCTCAGAGCAGCGCGCGCAGGTACTTCTCGAACGCGGCCGGCGCCGACAGCATCGGGAAGTGGTCCGCCTCCGGCAGCTCCGTCAGCGTCGCGTCCGGTGCCTGCGCGGCCAGCCGCCGGGCCCACAGCCGGGTCGCCTCCAGGTCGTGGCCGCCGACCAGAACGCTTACCGGGACAGCGAGTTCGGCGAACCGGGTTTTGACGGGCGGGTCGAGTTCACGGCCGAGATACTCCTCGTCCGGCAGCGTCATCAGGTGGGAGTTCGCCACCTCCAGCCCGATCATCAGCCGCCGCTCGTCCGGCCCGAGCGCCGGACCCCACGCGTCGATGTCCACCGCCGCCGAGGCGTGCATCCCCTCGGCCGCCCTGACCTCGGCGATCCGGGCGAACAGCGCCAGCATCGGGAGCCGGGAGGCCGCCTCCTCCTCGGTCGTCGTCCAACGCCTCCGCGACGAAGGCGCCCGCGCGCTGCGCCCCGTGATGAACGCTGCCGCCGCCCTCTACCGCGAATGCCTGGCACCCGACTGGCGGGTCCTGCGCCGCACCCTCGACGCCCAAGTCCGGTGCCACGCACAGACGGTGGCGACGGACGGGCCCGCCGCGATGCTCTCCCGCCTGCACCCGCGGCTGAGCTGGCACGACGCCGGCACCCTCACCGTCGAGCGCCCCGGCCCTGTGCTCCGGCACCGACTCGCAGGCCGCGGGCTGCAGTTGCACCCGAACCTGTTCCTCGACAAGTGCGCCGTCCTGCACCCGCCCGACCGGCCCACCGCCGTGCTGCACCCGGTGACGCCCGCCGTCCGTCCGGACGCCGCTCCCGACGGCCTGCTCGCGCTGCTCGGCCCGGCCCGCACCCGAGCTCTCCGGGTTGTCGCCCAAGGCCCGTGCACCACCACGGAGTTGGCCGCCACGCTCGGCATCGCCGCACCGTCCGCCTCGCCGCACACCAACGTGCTGCGAGCCGCCGGACTGATCACCATCACCCGGCAGGGGCGCCAGGTGCAGCACGCCCTCGCGCCGCTCGGGCACGCGCTGCTCGACGCCAACCCGTGACGGCGAGCCGTCCCGATCAGCCCGCCGGGACGGGGTTGCCGACGGCCGACCTGCCCGGCCGGGCGACCCACTGCATCGCCTCCCTGACCCGGGCGGCACCCGCCCGGGCGAACGCCGCGCCGCCACCTACAGCGGGCTCCCGACGGGCGCCCAGACCGGCACACGGGGCGCAGATGCCGGGCCGCGGGATCGGGTCGCAGCACTTGGCGCACTCGGCCTGCGGGGGCTTGGCGGGAGGCGCGGGCTCCGGGACGGGCGGGAGCTTGTCCCTCAGCCGGAAGCGGACCAGGCCGGCCGGCGACGTGACTTCGGGGGGCAGGTGGCTCGTCAGGGCCCGGACCAGATCGGCCTCCGGCACGTTGCGCTCCAGCCACGGCACGACCAGCGGCGCGAGCCTCCGCGCCTCGGCCTCGCCGAGACGCAGGCGCGGCTCGTTGCGGAGCGCCCGGAACAGCGCGGCGACCGCCTCGCGGGTCCGGTCGTCCATGGCCGTCAGGGCCGTCCGGGCCGTGCCACGCGGGGTTCGCGGAGCACGTTCGGCGCGCTGCGCCCGCACGGTCGGGGCGGTTCGCTGTGCCGGGATGGCGCGTTCGGCGCGCTGGGGCGGCTCGGCGTGCTCGGCCGGCGGTGCGGCCTGCTTGGCCGGCGGTGCGGCGGGCCTGCTGCGGTCGTCCGGCTCGGGCTGACCGGCCTGGTCGGCGGGCGCGTTCGGCTCGTAGGGCTCACAGGGCGCGTGCGGCTGGTCCGGCAGGTCCGGCTGGTCCAGTTCGTCGGGCTGGCCAGGATCGGTCGTCCCGCTGGGCTCGCTGGGATCGGCAGGCGTGTGCGTTCGGTTCGGCCAGGTCGGCCAGGTCGGCCAGGTCGGCCAGTACGGCAGGTCCGGCTCGTCGGGTTGGCCAGGCAGGTCCGGCTCGCCCGGCTCGTCGAGCGCGTCCGGCTCGACCGGCTCGACCGGCTCGCCCGGCTCGACCGGCTCGCCCGGCTCGCCCGGCTCGACCGGCTCGTCGAGCGCGTCCGGCTCGACCGGTTCGGTCGGTCGGTCCGCCTCGTCCGCCCCGCCCGGCTCGACCGGCTCGACCGGCTCGTCGAGCGCGTCCGGCTCGCCCGGCTCGGTCGGTCGGTCCGCCTCGTCCGCCCCGCCCGGCTCGCGCCGGTCGCTCGGCGCTGGGGACGGTAGGGGGGTAGTAGTTTCTTTTACCTTCTTTTGTAGGTACCCGCCCGGCGCACCGACGCTCGCTGCACCGGGGCCCGGATTTCCGGCCTCCGGTGCGTCGGTGCCCGACTCGGCGGCGTCCTGCGGGAGTTGGGGCGTGTCGTAGACGTGGATCTCGCTGATGACCTGGCCCGCCGGGAGGCGCTTCTTCACCAGCCGGTAGTACCCGGCGGCCCGCAGCTCGGCCACGGCCTTCGTGATGGTGGTGCGGCCTTCGAAGCCTGCGTCGGCCAGGTTCTTGCAGTTCTCCGGCGTGTCGTCCGGCAGCGAGAGAAGGTACCCGAGCACGCCCTTGGCGACGTACGAAAGGTCACGGTTCTGCAGAATGTCGTTGGCGATAGCCGTGGATTCGCCGCTCTGGGCGCTACGATGAATACGCATCGGGAGGTCTATTCCTGTTGCCAGGCCCCGGGACGTTGCCGCGTCGTCGGGGCTAACTATGTTTACAGGCACGGAACTTAGCACCCGAACCGATCGAAGATCGGCGAAACTGGCGAGTAGCCGAAATTTCGCCACCTGCGGATGAAATCGGACCATTCCCGACCGCAGACGGTCGATATCTGTCACACTCTCGACCGCTTCCCTCCGTCTGCCCGAACAGGGCTACGCGTTGAGGCACTCCCTGGCGTCTGCGAAGTAGAACTTTCGCTACTTTCACCGCAGTTCAGGCGAAGGCGGCCGCCCACCGCTCGATCGCGAACCCGCCGCCCGGCGCCCGCCGGACCTCCAGCGCCCCGGCTCCGCCGAAGTGCGCCGGCACCACCAACTCCCGCCGCGCCGCCGCCCGTTCGAGGATCCGGTGACGGCTGGCCGCCGCCTGCGCGGGGTCGACGCACCAGCAGCTGTTGCAGGACGGGGCGATGATCTGCACCGGGCTGTGCATCAAGTCACCGACGAAGACGGCCCGTTCGCCCCCGGACTCCAGCCGCAGCACCGAGGAGCCGGGTGTGTGGCCGGGCGCGGACTCCAGCACCAGGTTCTCGTCGATCCGGTGTTCACCCTCCCAGCGCGCCAACTGCCCACTCCGGTCGACCGGTTCGATGCTGTCCTGGTAGATCAGCTCCGCCTCCCGCCCGCCGCCGTAGGAGTTCCCCGGGCCGAGGTGGAAGTCGTCCGCGGCGTGCAGCAGGTACTGCGCGTTCGGGAACGTGGGCACCCACTCCCCGTCCGACTCGGTGGTGTTCCACCCGACGTGGTCGGCGTGCAGATGGGTGTTGACGACGACGTCCACGTCCTCCGGGCGGACGCCGGCCGCGGTGAGCCGGCCGAGGAAATCGCCCTGCCACTGGTGGAACGCCGGCGTCTCGGGCCGCTCGCGCCCATTGCCAACGCTGGTGTCCACCAAGACAGTTCGGCCGCCGCTGCGCAGCACCCAGGTCTGCAACGCGGCCGCCGCCAGCCCACTCTCCGGCACCCAGTGCTGCGGCGCCAGCCACCCGGCGTTCTCCTCCCACCGCTCGGCCCCGAACCCGGGGACCAGCTGGTGGGCCGGCAGGAACGGGCCCTGCCACTCGATGACGCGGAGGACTTCGACACTCCCGAGCGTGATGCTCCGCACGTGTTCGCTGTTCATGTCGCCGACGCTAAGGGCCATTTGGCGAGTGTCTCAATGCTCGATCGGCTCATCCGGATACGCAACACGCTCTCACCTGCGCGGGTGAATACACTCCGGGGCATGGACGTGGTCAGCGACGCGATATCGACGGTCCGGATCGGACGGCCCTCCTCCAACCGCGTGCGAGTCGGCGGAAGTTGGAGCACCCGCCTCGCCCCGTACGACGGCGCCGGCTTCCACGTCGTCCTGGCGGGCAGCTGCCGGCTGATCGGCGCGGACGGCACCACCCTGGCGCTCACCTCCGGCGACGCGGTGCTGCTGCCGCGCGGCGCCGGCCACGTCCTCGCGGACGCCGAGGCCGGTCCGGGCGCTGCCCAACGCGCAGTCCCGTTCGAGCAGTTGGCCGAAAAGGACATTCTCGGGCGGCCGGGCCAGGGGGAGGTGGAGCTGCTGTGCGGCAAGTACCGGCTCGACCACAGCCGCGCGCACCCACTGCTCGCTGAGCTGCCGGAGTTGGTGCACCTCCCGAGCCGGGTCGGCCGCCACCCCGAACTCCGCGCCGCCATCGACCTGTTGGGGCGCGAGGCGAGCGGTCGCCGCCCCGGCTCCGGCGTCGCCGTCCCCAGCCTGCTCGACCTGCTGCTGGTCTACCTGATCCGCGCCTGGCTCACCGAGGGCTCGACGGGCGCCTGGCCTGCCGTCCTGGACGACGAGGTGGCGGCGGCCGCGGTCCGCGCCCTGCACGCGGACCCGGCCGCCCGGTGGACCACCGATCTCCTGGCGGCGGAGGTCGGGGTGTCCCGCGCCACCCTGGCGCGCCGGTTCACCGCACTGGTCGGCCGGCCGCCGATGGCGTACCTGACCTGGTGGCGCCTCGCCCTGGCCGCCGCGAGACTCCGGGACACCCCCGACCCGCTGGCCGCCATCGCCCGCCGGGTCGGCTACGGCACGCCCTACGCCTTCTCCCACGCGTTCCAGCGGGAGTTCGGCACCACACCCGGCCGCTACCGCGCCGCTGCTCAGCCCCCGCCGTAGGTGGCCTGGGTGACGGCGAAGACATTGCGTCCGCCCGTGGTCTCCTGCAACGACCACAGCAGGTCGGGGTTGGTGGCGTCCTCCCAGTAGGAGAGGCTCTCACCGCCGCCCACCCAGGCGAAGGTGGACGGCCCGGCCGTCGGCGTCCAGTAGTAAAGCTGCTTCTCCCCCGAGGAGTTGAACCACCACCGGCCGTTGTGGGACGCCACGCCGTTGAGGTGGTACCAGGGCAGCATGAGCGCCTGACTCGCGGTCGTCGTCGTGGCGAACGTCGTCGCCCCCGGTGCGAACGGGAAGCGCACGGCCCGCGGCTCCCGCTTCGGGTAGTCGGTGCAGGTCGAGCTCACCGGGCAGGTGTACTCCGTCATCACGATCGACTTGCTGACCCGGTCCAGCGAGATGGACGACCACGCCAGCCCGGCCACACCGGTGGCCGTCTGCGAGGTGACGGTGCCGACCTGCGGCAGCACGTAGGCGTAATTGTGGGCGTAGTAGGCCCCGTTGGCCTGGCGGCCGATCTGATCGGCGGTGCCGCCGGTGTCGGTGTTGAGGATCTTGCGCATGTCGAAGACCCGCATGCCGCGCCCGGTGTCGGCGACATAGAGGTAGTCCCCGTACCAGGAGACGCCGCCCGCGTGGATCGGGATGTCCTTGAAGTCCGGCGCCGCCGCCGTGCCCGTCGGCTCCACCAGCAGGATCTTGCGGTACGTGTTGGGGTAGGTGGCGTCCCAGTCCGCCAGCGTGATCCGGCTGCGCTGGTGGTTCCCGCCGCAGGCGTCGGCGGTGTACCAGCTGACCAGCACCAGCTGATGCCCGTCGTAGTTCCCGCTGTTCGCCGTCCCCACGGCGTCCCGGCTCGTGGTGATCCCCTGCGGAACGCTCTTGCAGTCCGTGTTGTCACCGTCGTCGAACCGGAACCCCGTGGACAGCCCCGCCACCGAGAACGACGAGGGCAGCGCCTGCCGGGTGTGGTTGGCGTTCTCCATCACGGTGTGCACGGGCGACGTCCCCAGTGCCGTCACCAGCGCCGAGTCGAGCGCGTCGTACTTGTGGTAGTCCGCGCTGAGCGTGTAGTCCGCCCCGTTCAGCGCCGTCGGGCCTGCCGCGGCCCCGGCCGGCGAGGCCCCCACCCATCCTCCGGCGACCGCCAGTCCGGCGGCGATCACCGCGCTTGTTGCTGCCCTGACTTGACGAAGCATCACATCGAGCCTCTCCGTGCGAACAGTCCAACAGGCCCTTACGCTAGGCTCGTGTTGGACATGTACGCAACACTCTGGCCGCTTTGTCACCCGCCAAGGGGTCGGCCGTCCCCACGGGAGGTCACACGCCGACCGCGAGGTCGCGCAGCGTCGCCTCGGCCTCCGGCGTCAGGGCGAGCGGCCCCTTCCCGTTCGTCCAGACCGCCTGCACCTCGAGGCGGCGCAGTCGCCAGCCGTCCGAGGTCCGCACCGCCTCGCCGGTGAACGTGCCGCCGACATCGAAGTGGCCGCCGGCTTCCTCGCCGCGCGCCTGCTGAGTCGCGGCGAGGTGCACGTGCGTCATGATCGCGTTCCAGCGGACCGCGGCCCGGTCCCCGGCCAGGTCGATCATGTAGTTGGCCCCCGTGTGCTGAGTGCGCTTGAACTTTCCGAGCGCCACCTGCTCCGCCTCGGCCAGCCCGGCGATCCCCTCGTGCTCCCCGACCGGCCTGCTGATCCGCACATCGGACGTGAAGTACCGCCGCGCCCACGCTTCGTCGAACCGGCCGCCGCCCTGGGGCACCGTGTCGAGGCTGATCAGATAACCGTCGATGAGTCCGGTGATCTCGGCACGATCGACCAGAACCTGAACCTGCCGCTCCAGAGCGGCGAACGCCTCCGTGCTGATGCCCATGGCCGTGACTCCCCGGCTCGCGCTGCCTGCCGCGGCCGACCCGGCCGCGTACCGCTGAGGCTAGAACTTCAAGCCCACTGGAGATCAAGGCCCGGCACAGAGCCACCGGTGCCCGTCAGCCACGCCCGTGCAGCCCGAACGCCGCCCGGCCTGCCGGCTCCGGCCCTCCCTCAAGGGCGGCCGACTGACCATCTGGGTCACGGCGATGGGCAACCGACGCGAGGTCCGCCGCCGCCGGTTGACCCCGCCGGGGCGATTGTTCGCGGTTACCTGCTGCGCGACCGGGACGCGGTGCCGCCCGAGCCGTCGGTGGTCGGCCGGGTGCGGGTGGCGGAGGCCGGGCGGCCGTAGCGGGGGCGGCCGGTGGACCGGTTGTGGCGGGGCCGTTCGACGACGGGGTCGGGGATCGTGGTGGGCACGCCGGTGGGGACGCGGGCGCCGGTGATCCGGGTGAGTTCCGCGTCGCCGGGCCGGACCTTGGTGGTGACGGGGGTGATGCCGGCCGTGGACATCATCCGGGCCGTGCCGCGGCGCTGGTTGGGGAGGACCAGAGTGACGACGGTGCCGGACTCGCCGGCCCGGGCGGTGCGTCCGCCGCGGTGCAGGTAGTCCGTGTGGTCGGCGGGCGGGTCCAGGTTGACGACCAGGTCGAGGCCGTCGATGTGGATGCCCCGGGCGGCGACGTCGGTCGCGACGAGCGCGGCCACCTGACCGGTGCGGAACTGTTCCAGGGTGCGGGTGCGCTGCGGTTGGGACTTGCCCCCGTGCAGGGCCGCGGCCTTCACTCCCTTTGCCAGCAGGGTGTCGACCAGGCGGTCCGCGCCGCTCTTGGTGTCGATGAACATGATCACCCTGCCGTCGCGGGAGGCGATGTGGGCGATCGTGGCGGTCTTGTCGGAGTTCTGCACGTGCAGCACGTGGTGCTCCATCGTGCTGACAGTTCCTGCGGACGGATCCACCGAGTGCGTGACCGGGTCCTTCAGGAAGCGCCGCACCAGGCCGTCGACGTTGCGGTCCAGGGTGGCGGAGAACAGCATCGTCTGGCCGCCTTCGGCGACCTGTTCGAGGAGCGCGGTGACGTCGGGCAGGAAGCCCATGTCGGCCATCCGGTCGGCTTCGTCGAGGACGGTGATACCGACCCGGTCCAGGCGGCAGAGCCTGCGCTCGATCAGGTCCCCCAGCCGGCCGGGCGTGGCCACCACGATCTCCGCACCGCGGTTCAACACCTGCGCCTGGCGGCGGACCGGCACCCCGCCGACCACGGTGGCCATCCGCAGATGCGTCGCGTGGGCGTACGGGGTGAGGGCTTCGGTGACCTGCTGGGCGAGCTCACGGGTGGGGACCAGGACCAGTGCGAGCGGGCACCGCGGCTCAGCCTGCTGCCCGACGGTGCGGGCGAGTACGGCGAGACCGAACGCGAGTGTCTTGCCGGAGCCGGTACGGCCCCGTCCCAGCACGTCGCGGCCGGCCAGCGAGTTCGGCAACGTCGCGGCCTGGATCGGGAAGGGCGTGCTGATGCCCCTGCGCGCCAGGATCGTCAGCAGCTCCCTCGGCAGGTCCAGTTCCTCGAAGGACTCGACGGGCGGCAGGGCCGGCACGGTACTCACCGGCACCGAGAACTCCCGCACGGAGGCGGATCCCGCGCCGCCGCCCGATGCGGAGCCGGAACCGGAACCGGTGCGTCGGCGCGGAGGGCGGCTGGAACGGTTCATGCGGGAGACCCTCCTCGGGGCGGCACAAAAGCCGAGGGGCCCGCACCGGGCACCATGTGCGCGGCGCGGGCCCCTCGCTGCCAGGCGGTTGCCGTGGCAGTAGGAACTACAGCGGGCGAATGTTCTCGGCCTGCGGGCCCTTCTGGCCCTGCGTGACGTCGAACTCGACCTTCTGGCCCTCGAGCAGCTCGCGGAAGCCGCTGGCGTTGATGTTCGAGTAGTGGGCGAAGACGTCCGGGCCGCCACCCTCCTGCTCGATGAAGCCGAAGCCCTTTTCCGCGTTGAACCACTTCACGGTGCCATTAGCCATGTAAAAAATCTCCTTCAAGGGACCTTCCGGAACCCGCACGATACGGGCACCGAGTCACCGCGATGAGCGCCCGCCCGGAAAATGTCCGGAAAACAGAAATGCGCCTGCGATACATCAGCAGGCGCACACAAAGTTCATGGGAACCACTACTGCAACTCCTCCGACTGTAGCAGCCCCAAGCCCGGAACGGGGGGACATTTTGCCCCAGGTTTCGGCGGCCGCTGCCCCGGCGCCAGCGGGCCGGATCCACCGCGTACGCCAACATCACTGCTGGTGCGGGCAGTTGATCCGACCGTGCGCAGTGCCCCGGCGCGGCGGCCGACCTGTGGTGTGACTCCGGGCGCACGCCCCCGGAAAGTGACGTTCAACAAACCCGGCATTTCAGGCATCCAAGATTTCGGGTCGTCAGAAAGGGCCGCTACCACGCTTCGCGGAGCATACTGACCTGGATGAGAAAACCTGAAGCAGTCCGCCGCCACCTGCCCACCAGCCCCTTCAAGGCCAAGGCCGAAGCGCCGCGCAAGCACTTCGCCATCGGCGATCGCGTCACCCACGACGCCTACGGCCTCGGCCGGGTCATCGGCGTCGAGGGCGACACCGCAGTACTCGTCGACTTCGGATCACGGCAGGAGCGCATCGCCGAGCCGTACCGCGGGATGTTCAACCTCTGACCCACCCCGCCACCGCCGCCACCCCGCCCCCAGCCCGCGCCACCCCGGCCCGGGCTGCGTCGGCATGGCGCCGTGGGCGCGGGCAGTGCAAGGGGACGGAGCACGACGAAGGCCGGACCGCTGTTGCGGTCCGGCCTTCGATCAGGCGGAGGATACGAGATTCGAACTCGTGAGGGGTTGCCCCCAACACGCTTTCCAGATGCGTCCAGGTGTCCGGGGAGGTCCATGGGCATTCTGACCTGCAGCGGTGTGACTCGTTTGCTGGGCGTCGAACGGCGCTGGACCGGGGTGACTGCCACCAGAGCTGCAGCCAGCCGGGCTTCGAGTCATGCGCGCTCGGTCCGTTGAGCGCTGCAATCACATAGATGTACATCTGCTACATTTGTTGCATGAGTGAGCCGGTGATCGAATCCATGGCCGAGGTCCGCAGCCACCTTGCGGACGTCCTCGATCGCGCGCGCAGGGACGAAACCCCCACGATCATCACGCGGCGCGGCAAGCAGGAAGCCGTAGTGATCGACATCCGTGAGTACCAGCACCTGCGCAGGCTGGCGGAGCAGGCCGAAGACGCCTGGCTCAACCGGTTGGCCGACGAGGCGGAGACCGAGGGGCGCGACGGATCCGTGTCGCTCGAAGAGATGGCCGCCATGCTCCGCGACCACCACGCCTGAGCCATGGGCTACGTCACGCGGTTCACACCGCACGCCCAGCGGGACATGCTCAAGATTTCCCGGCCTGATGCCGTGCGTATCCTGCATCGCCTCACTGATCTCCAGAAGGCGCTGGACGACGGGGACACCGGGGCCTCCGACGTCAAAGCCCTTCAGGGGCACAGTGCGCGTTGGCGACTGCGGGTCGGGGACTATCGCGTCGTGTACACGGTTGAGGGCGGCCAACTGGTCGTGTGGGTCCTGACTGTCGGCAACCGCCGCGACGTCTACCGCAACGTGTAGGCGACCTCGGCCGCCCAACCGGAGGTCCGATGACCGGAGGCCCACGACGGCGTTGGCTACCCGGGCATCACCCCGTGGATGCGGGAGATGGTGAACACGCGTTCGTCGTTCCGCAGATGGCACCAGGCCTGAAGGTAGGGCGGGTCGAGATCCAGACGGCTGAGGGTGCGGATGGTCTCGTTGCCGGAGGTGGCGATGTACTCGATGGTGACCGACAGGCCCTCGTTGACCGCGTGGGCCAGCTGGCGGACGTCGGCGAAGGACAGGTTGCGCGCGTACCCGGCGATGATCTCCTCGGTGTCACTGCCGTAGGGGCGGCCGTCCCACGGGTCGGGGTCCGGGATGTCCTGCGGGCCGGCCAGTAGCCGGGCGGCGAGGGCTCCCAAGTCGACGGGACGGTTCCCCGGTTGCTGCGGCCGGGACCTGCCGCGGGGCAGTCGCGGGGACGGTACCGGGGGTGCCGCGCGGGGGCGCTCGGCCCGCTCGACGCGGACGGTGCCGTCGGGCTTCTCGGCGACGGGGGCATAGCCCGCGGATCGCAGTGCCGCGAGCGTCTTGTCCGGCGGGGTCCGGCTGATCAGGACGGTCGGTGCCAATTGCCGTAGGCCGAGCTGGGCGAGCTTGCGGTGGGCAGCGAGTTCGGCCAGGAGAGCCGGTTCCTCGCCGTGGATCACACTGGCTGCGGAGACGACACGGACCCGGCCGTGGCTGCGCGCGGTGTCGTGGATCAGGTACGAGAGCGGCTGGGGAAGCGGTTCGACGGCGACGGCGGCCAGGTCGGCCGTGATCGCGTCGGGGGTCAGGCCCGCGTCGAGGGCGCGGCGGACGCTTCCCGGGCTGAACCGCCACACGGACGCCGTTCCGGCTGTCTCCCGGTCTGCGGCGGAGTCCAGCAACGTGGCGATGGCTGCTGATGGCGTACCGGCAACCATGGCCGTGAGATCGCTGCCGAAGCGGGCGGTCCCGCTGGCGGCGGGCAGTAGCTGCCGGCAGGCGTCCGCCAGCGCGGCGGTGTCACCGGCGAGCAGCGCGGTCCCGATGGGGGACAGCGCCCCGAGGGCGAGTGCGCCGAGCAGTTCCGTTTCACGGATCAGGGTGGCGAACGGCGTGGCGTCCTGGGGGAGTTCGTCGGCGAGCGGCCGGTGCCACACGATCAGCGCCCCCAACCCCGCTGGGTTCGACGCGCCTTCGCCGGCCGGGAGCTGTGACGCGGCCGAGAATAGTCCGTGCCGACCCTGTACGCAGCCCCCGCAGGCCGGTGGGCCGGCGAGGGCAGGCAGAGCCTTCCCGTCCTCGTCGCGGCTGCCGCCGGGGGACAGCGGGAGTGTCCACCACGCCTGGAGAAGCACGGCGAGTTGGTCGGCCGGCTCCTTCTCGGCCCAGACGTCGTAGCCGGCGGTCGCCACGACCCGGTCGCCGTCCCGGGCGAGCAGCCCAGCCCCGTTCGCCGCCTCCAGCGCGATGCGGACCACGATCTCGTCGCACTGCGCCGCCTTGCAGATCCGGGACAACTCGCGTGCGCCGATCCCACCAGCCTTGAGCCGAGTCGGGGGAGTGACGGCGCACACCCTGAGAACCGACGCGGCATGGGCGGCGAACGCCATCGAGGCGGCTGCGGCCTCCCGTTCGATCTGCGAAGCAGTGATGGACACCGATCGCACGACCGGCGGGACGGGCGTGAACGGAGCGAACCAGCCGGGCCCGCGCACCGCGAGTGCCACCTCTGCCGGCATCCGGGCCGACCCGTACCGATGGCGGTCCCGGATCAGCAACCCCCGCTCCAGCGCCCACTGTTCGCCTGGCTCGGAGCCGGACTGCGAGCCTGTGAACATGATGAACGCCGGTTGCTTCGGAGGCCGGCTCGCACGCTGCTCGAGGAGCTTCCTCGTTGCCCCCGGAGCCTTGGCCACCAGCGCGGCGACCCTTTCCGGATCGCTGTGATGGTCGATCAGCGCCGCCAATCGCCGTGACTTGTTGTTGCCAGCCGGCTTGACGCCCAGTTTCGCCAGTACGCGGCCCAGTTCGTCGGAGTTCGTGCCTGCGAGCAGACGCGCCAGCGGTGCGTCGAGCCCGAGAGGTGAGTCCCATGCGTGCCGCAGCGGTGCTGCCATGTGCAGCACCCCGTCGTGGCCCGGCCACACCAGAGCACGATCGGCCAGCGCCTCCAGGGCCACATCCAACCCGCGGGTGCGTTCCCCGTCCGCCGCGTCCAGGAAGGCGGCCAGGTCGTCCCGGGACACGGACCCCAGCGCGGCGATGGCCTCCGCCACTTGCAGGCACGGCAGTGCGAGCCGGGGCAGGGCCAGTGCCACTGACGCCGGGCGCTGAAGACGGTCTGCCAGTTCACCGACCGACCGCGGCTCCGGCGCCACCGCCACATCCGGGCGTGCCGCCAGGACCCGTTCCAACCCGGGTGCGTCGAGTCCGCACAGCCACGCCGTCAGGGCCGAACCGTTCGTCTTGCTTATGGGGAACACCTCGCCACGCAGGAGTACCGCCGTTCCGCCGCGGGACCGGCCGGGGCTCCAGGATGGCGTACGAGAAGGGTCGCGCGTCACACGAAGGACCGGATGATGCCGGAGAACGCCTCGGGCCACCACTCCGGCTCGCGTCCCGAACATAACGATGGCCCCGACCGGAACCCGGTCGGGGCCTTTCGTTTGCCCTGGCGGGCGGAGGCGACGCTTTCCAATTCTCCTCGGCGCCGTTCAAACGCGTTCGCGACCGTCCTGGCCTGCAGCGGAGTCAGCCACTCAGGGGTGATCGAACCTCGGCGGACGGGTATGAATGAGACCAGAACTGAGAGGACGGTATGTGACGTGATGTCGCTTCTGTCATCACCAGAACGTGTGGTGCCGATGCGTCCGCGCTGATCGGGGTGTCCGGCCGTGCTGGAGTGT
>NZ_JBIUCB010000002.1:391201-605872 GCF_044593455.1 Kitasatospora sp. NPDC051984 | reverse complement strand
GCGCCCGGCACCCCCGGTTCACAGACCGGTCCCGGATCTCGAAGTCCATCGCTCCCCCTGCACTGGGGTGTTGCGACGATCTCTAGAACCTAAGGACTGCGGGGCGGGCCGTGCGTGTGGTCGGGGTCAGCGGCAGTCCCTTGCCGGCTGAACCCGACGACTTCCTCCCTACCCTCCTCCGTCTCCTCCGTACGGTCGGGGTCAGCGACATGTCCCGTGTCGGCTCAGACCCCGACGACCTCTTCCATCTCCTCTTCCTCTTCTTCCGACTCGCCGGACCCGTCCACGGCGTCCAGTACCGTGACGGCCGACGCGTTCGCGGGCAGGGACGCCGCCACCGTGCGGCGCCGCTCGTAACCGCCCGCGACGGCCAGCAGGGCAAGGCCCGCGACCAGCCACAGGGCAAGGGAGAGCACCCGCCCGCCCAGTCCGGCGCCCCCGTCGAAGTAGAGGATGCTGTGGGCGCCCTCCAGGAATCCGGCGCCGTTCCAGAACGCGTGCAGCGCGCCGAAGAAGCCGTTCTGCAGGTCGGGACGGTAGATCCCGCCGGACGAGGTGAAGTTGAGCATCACGAACAGGACCATGAGGGTCAGCGTGGTCCAGCGCTTCAAGAACGTGTGCAGGCCGATGCCGACGGTGATGATCCCGGCCGAGTAGAGCCAGCCGAGTGCCCAGATCTGGAGCTGGTTGTGGTCGACGACGCGGAACACCGGGCCGGCGGTGACGATCCCGATCACGCTGACCAGCAGCGACGTCACCAGGCCGACCAGTGCGCGCACCGGCATGCCGAGCGGCGCGCCCGCCGCGCCGATCGCGGCCACGCTGGCGTACGAGCCGATGCTCAGCGCGACCAGCAGGAAGAAGAGGCCCTGCCCGGTCGGGTCACCGCTGCCGAGTGGTGCCACGTCGGTGACGGTGAGCGGCAGCCCCTGAGTGTCGGTGACGGTGCGGAAGACCTTCTCGGCGGCCATCTCGGAGGTGTCGGAGTTGGCCTTGGCGGTCAGCAGGTCAGGGTGCTTGGCGACCAGCAGGTCAGGGTGCTCGGCGTCCGCACGAAGGCGCCGACCAGGGTCCGGTCGAGTAGTTGCTGCTGGGCCGCCTGCCGGTCGGGCACCGTGGTGACGTCCAGGGCGTCGCCGGCCTTGTCCTTGATGACCTGGGCCAGCACCTGGTTCTGCGGTGTCGTGCCGACCACGGCGACGCGCAGGTGGTGCGGCTGGGGCTGGTGGAAGGCGCTCTGGTGGGCGAGGGCCATCCCCAGGCACATCAGGAGCGGGGTGAGCAGGTGGATCGTCAGGTGCCGCAGGTGGCTGCCGCGGCGAGGGCCGACGGCGAGGCGGGGCAAGCGATGCCGGGCCGGCGGCACGTGGCGCCGGCGACTGGCTTTCGCCCCGTTCGTCCGCTCCCGCACCAGCTGCTGCGAGAAGCGCAGGTTCCCGCGCGACGGGGGAGGCTCAGGGGCGGGCCAAGGCGGGCTCGTGGCCGGCGCGGTGGTCGAGCAGGGCGGCGAGTTGGCGGTGGCCTTCCTGTTCGGCTTCGGCGATTCGGATCCGGGGCAGGGCGCGCTGCCACCATTCGCCGGAGGCGATGTCGGCGGCCTCGCGCAGTTCCACCAGCGCGCGGGAGAGTCGCACACGGGCCGCCGCGGCGGCGGCCGGCGGATGGGAGGCGGCGGGGCGGGCGGCTTCGGTGGCTGCCAGGAGCGCGGCGAGGGCGCGGTCGAGGCGGGTCGCGGTGCGGCGGTTGGTGACCAGGAGGCAGGCGGCGAGGCCGGTCAGGGCGCCGAGGCAGGTGTCCAGCCAGCGGTCGGCCAGCAGGGGGCGGGCGGGCTGATAGCGGGCCAGGTCCGTCATCAGCAGGACGAGCGGTGTCAGGAAGGCGGCCCCCAGCCAGTAGTTGCGGGCGAATGTCGCCTCGGCCGCGAGCATGACGGGCAGCATGACCAGTACCAGGGCGAGCTGTCCCGAGCGGGCGACGGGCAGCAGCGCGGTGAAGACCAGCAGCCCCAGCAGGGTGCCCAGCACGCGCTGGATCGCGCGCTGCCAGGACAGTGCGGTGCTGGCCTGGAAGACCGCGGCGGCAGTGATCACCGCCCAGCCGGGGCGCCCGACGCCCAACGCCATCGAGGTCCAACCGGCGGCGGCGCAGCCGAGCATGATCCTGAGCCCGATCGGCAGCAGCGGCGAGTCCCGGTGCAGCGCGTGCCGGCGGGACGTCTGATCGGCGGCCGTCGTCGTTTCGGCAGCGGCGCCGCGCAGCTCGGCGGCCTCGGCGGGGGTGAGGTCGACGACGGGCAGCGGCCGGTTGCGCCGTAGGGCGCGGGCCCAGTCCTGGTAGCGCGCGGCGGTGTCGGCGTCCGGGTGTGCCGGGAGCGAGGCCAGGGCGGACTCGGCGCGGACGAGCAGGCGTTCCAGGCCCGCCATGGCCTGGCGGCGTGGTTCGGCGGCGGCCGTCGAGTCGAGGCTGAGGGTGTGGTGCGCGGCGTTGAGGGTGGCGGCGAGCGCCGTGCGGGCGGCGGGGTGCCGGTCGGGCTCGCTGGTCAGGAGGCGGGCGGCGGCCTCCAGGGTGCGCGCAGTGAGGACCCGTTCGGGCCCGAAGGGCCGGATCAGGGCCGGAGCCATGCAGACCAGCCAGGCCAGGGCGGCACCGAGGGCGGCGAGTGCCAGGTGTGCGGGCAGGTCGCCGAGGTGCTGCGGCACGAAGACGCAGCCGGTGCTGGTGAAGGTCATGGTGATGGCACCGGGCGAGCCGACCCGGGCCGCGTCGCAGCCGAGCTTGTGAAGCGCCGCGAGGACGGCGCTGACCGCGACCAGCGCGGCAACGGAATGCGTGAGCGATGCGGCGGTGAGTGCGAAGGCCGTGCTGAGGAGGGTGCCGACTGCCACTCCGGCGAGGGTGCGGGCCCGGGCGGGGTAGGGGAGCCCGTGGCAGTAGAGGGCGCAGAGGGCGCCGGCCGAGGTGAAGAGCGCGAGGTCGAGGCGGCCGAGCGCGAGCAGGGTGAGGTTCAGCAGCGTGACGGCGACGGTGGTGCTGACGGCGGACTTGTGCCAGATGTCCGCCGGGCCGGCCAGTCGCAGGGCCTGGCGCAGGGACGGCACGGGGGTGCGGCGCACGCGCGGGGTGGTCGGGGGACGTTCGGTCATCGGATCCGGCCGCCCGGGGCGTCGGCGCAGTTCGCCGCGGGGTGGTCCGGGGCGAGGGCGGTGAATCGTCCGTTGGGGGACTCGGCGTCGGGGCGCACGGTGGTCAACTCCTCTGGGATGGGTCCGGCGGTTGCCGCGCCCGGAGGCGCCGGGCGCTGGGGCCTGTGGTGGCGCGAACAGGACGGTGGGTCGGGCGGTTCCAGTTTTGACTTCAGCCGACCATGCCGTCCAATACTTGATTGTTCTCACGTCGATGCCTTTCAGGCATGAACCCGTTCGAGGCGCCCGGGAGGCCGTCATGGAACTTCGAGTGCTGCGTTACTTCCTCGCCGTCGCCGAGGCCGAGTCGGTCACCGCAGCGGCCCGCCAGGTGCATGTCACCCAGCCGGCTCTCTCGCGCCAGCTTCGGGCGCTGGAGCGGGACCTGGGTGTTTCCCTGTTCACCCGCCGCCCGGGTTCGCTCACCCTGAACGCGGCCGGGCGGCGCTTTCGCCCGATCGCCCAGGACCTGGTGCGCCGCGCCGAGCGGGCCGCCGAGACGATGACCGCCGTGGGCCGGGGGGACGCGGCGGCACTCACTGTGGTCGCGGCCCCCTCGACGGTCGCGTACCTGCTGGCCCCGTTCATGGCCGGCGGTGGCGCCGAGGGGCCCACGCTGCGGGACGCCGTTCAGGAGGAGCCGAACAAGGTCTTCGACACGCTGACGCGCGGCGATGCGGACCTCGGTATCGCGGGCAGTCCGGCCCCGCCGCCACTGGAGTCGGCGTTCCTGGGCCTTGCTCCGGTCCTGGCCCAGGTTCCCGCCGGTCATCCCTGGGCGGGGCGCGCCGCGATCACGCTCGCCGAGTTGGTCACCGAGCCGCTGATCCTGCTGACCCGTTCCAACATGGCCCGCCTGGTCGTCGACGAGGCGCTCGGCCGGGCGGACCTCGTCCCTGCCGGTGTGACCGAGACCGGTTCCTCGGCCCTCGCCCAGGCCGTCGCTGCCGCCGGCCGGGGCGTCTGCCTGGTCACCGACGACGCCCGCTTCGACCTCTCCGAGCTGATCGTCCACGGTTCGGACGGTCCGCTGACCATCCCCCTGTACGCGGGATGGGACGCCTCCCACTACGCCCACTCCTCGATCCGTGCCCTGGTCGACGGCCTGCGCGCCTACTGCGACCACCACATGCGGCGCTTCCCGGGGCTGAGCCCTCGGCCGTGATTCGGTCCGGCGGCCACGCTTCTGGGCCGGGCTCGGGGTGTGTGACGTTCTGGTCTCGGCCTCTTGTCATTCTTTTCTTGTTGCGCAAAAGTATCTCCATCGAACTTGGTGGCGGCGAGTCGGCCAAGCAACGCGACGGGAGGTGCACGGTGACCGCGCTGACGGCCCTGGTCCCTGATCAGACAGGAGCCGAGATCTTCGCCCAAGTGCTTACGGCGGGCCCGGTCTCGCGGACGGTGATCGCGCGCAGGCTCGGGCTGTCACCGTCCACGGTGACCCGCCTGCTCGCGCCGCTGATCCAGGACGGCTATCTGAGCGAGACCGGACAGCAGAGCGAGACCGGCCTGGGCCGCCCGCAGCGGCTGCTGCAGGTCAATACCGAGCAGCACCTGGTCGTCGGCATCCAGATCGCGCGCACCCATGTCGCAGCCGTGCTCACGGATCTCGGCGCGCATCCGATGCTCCGTCTGGAACGCACTCTGGAGTCCACCGAGCCAGCCCATGTGCTGTCAGTGGCAGCGGAGTTGACCGCCCGACTGGTCGAGCGGGCACCCACTGCCGGTGCCAGGGTCCTGGGTATCGGGGTCGGTGTCGGCGGGCATGTCGACGTGGAGAACGGTGTGTGCCGTTCGGCCGTGCGGCTGGGCTGGAGGGACGTCGCGGTGGCCGCACCGCTGAGCGCGGCCACCGGCCTGCCCGTGGTGGTGAACAACGACGTCAACGCCCTGGTGATCGCGGAACGCTGGTTCGGCGAGGGCCGGGACGTCGAGTCGTTCGCCGTGATCGCGGTCGGGCGCGGTGTCGGCGGCGGGCTGATGCTCCAGGGAGCCCTGCACTCCGGAGCCAGCGGTCTGGCCGTCGAGTTCGGACACCTGCCGATCGCGCCGGACGGGCCGGAATGCGCCTGCGGCAACCTGGGCTGCGTGGAGGCGCTGGCCTCCTCCGACGGAGTGCTGCGGACGTTCCGTGCGGCAGGTGGCCGGCAGGACGCCGATTTCGAGGCCGTCGTGGAGCTCGCGCGCTCGGGTGAGGGGCCCGAACGGCGCGCCGCACTCGACGCGTTCGCCGTGGCGGGCGACGCGCTCGGACGAGGGCTGGCCTGCCTGTACAACCTGCTCAACCCCGGACTGATCGTGCTCGCGGGCGAGGGCGTGGTGGCCTACGAGTACTTCGGGCCCGCCATGACCGAGGCGCTGGAGCGCCACACGGTCTCCACCGCGGCACGCGACTGCGTGATCAAGGTCGACGAAGCCAGTGAGACGCTGTGGGCGCGCGGCGCTGCCTGCCTGGTCATCCGGGAGAGTGTCCGTGCCCGGCTGTCCTGAACGTCCGTCGGAGTCCGCGTCCGTCGCCGCGACCGCCACGGCCTGATCGACCACCCCTGACCATGTACCGAAGGACCAGCCGCCTGCCGTAATTCGCACAGCCGCAGGGTGCGACACCCATGACCTGCGCACCATTCGCGGACCCCGCTCCGGCCACCGCTGCCGGTGCGGCGATGCACCCGTACCCGACTCCGCTCCGCCGCGAACCGGCAGTCCGGTGACGTCGGTTGACGAAGAGTGCCCGGGAACCGGCCCCACCGGTATTCCCCGGAAATCAGGACGCAAGGTGGTCGACCGGCTCACCAGGCCGTGTCGAAGAATCCCCGTCACCGCAGACCCGCACATGTCTCGCTGCCTTCTCCGAATTCCCCGGCAGCCCCGCCCACCCCAGAGGAAGCCATACGCATGTCCACCTCCACCTCCCTCTCCAGAACCACCGCCGGTGCGGCAGCCGTCGCCCTTGCCCTGCTGGTGACCGGATGCTCCAGCTCCGGCACCACCGACAGTCCGTCGAAGGGCGGGCCGGTGTCGATGGAGTTCTGGGGCTGGGCCCCGGGCTACGACAAGATCACCGAGCAGTGGAACGCGTCCCACCCGGACGTCAAGGTGACGTTCAAGCAGATCCCGTCCGGTGCCAAGGGCGGCTACGACCAGATGACCAATGCGATCCAGGCGGGCAAGGGCCCGTGCCTGGCGCAGGTCACCTACAACGACATCCCGTCGATGCTGGTCAAGAACGCACTGCTGGACATCAGCCAGTACGCCTCCGGTGACACCGGCAAGTACCTCGACTGGACCGTGGCGGCATCCTCGGCCGGCGGCAAGGTGTACGGCATCCCCGTCGACACCGGCCCGATGGCCCTGTACTACCGCACCGACCTGTTCCAGAAGTTCGGCATCGCCAAGCCCCCCGCGACCTGGGACGAGTACGCCGCCGACGCCGAAGCGGTCCACAACGCCGACCCGGGCGTCGCCTTCGGCACCGCGCCGCAGGACGCCTACGACATGGCCGCCCTGACCTGGCAGACCGGCAAGTCCTGGTTCGGCACCCAGGGTTCGTCGTGGCAGGTGTCCGTCGACAATCCGGGCACCCAGAAGGTCGCCGCGTACTGGCAGGGCCTGAAGGACAAGAAGCAGGTGATGAACAACGGCAACGCCTGGGATCCGGCCTTCGGCAAGGCATCGGAAGCCGGCAAGGTCATGACGTTCGTCAACGCCGCGTGGGCCGTCCCGGGCATCAAGGGCGACCTCAAGGACCTCAGCGGCAAGTGGGCCGTGGCCCCGCTGCCGACCTGGTCCGCGGGCGAGACGACCAGCTCGAACTCCGGCGGGTCCGCCACCTCGGTGCTGACCGGCTGCAAGACGCCCAAGGAGGCCGAGCAGTTCGCCGCGTTCCTGTCCGGTGACCCGGACGCCGTGAGCACCGGCATCACGGTCGGCGGTCTGTACCCGGCGTCCAAGGCAGGCCTGGACAATCCGCTGCTGTCGCAGGGCGACCCGTACTTCGGCGGCCAGAAGATCTACGACGTCTTCAAGCAGTCGGCGGCGAACGTCCCCGCCAACTGGGTCGTCGGGCCGACGTTCGGCCAGGTCGAGGCGGACTACTCGGACGCCATCGGCAAGGGCGGCTACGCCCAGGCCACCACCGCCGTCCAGCAGAAGACGGTGGACAAGATCAAGAGCCTTGGGCTCTCCGTCACCAGCGGCTGACCCGAAGGACCGTCAACCGCCCACAGGTTCCCGTGGTGCCGCTCGGGGGTGCGACACCGCGGGAACCGCCCCGGCAGTCCTGCATCAGTCCGAGGAAAGATCACCATGAGCACCCTGACATCGTCTCCGCCCGCACCGGCGCCCGCGCGTGCCGGGGCCGGGCCGAGCCGCCGCCACCGTCGTCGGACCGCGCGCAACGCGGCCGGGTTCCTGCTCCCGTTCGGCATCCTGTTCACCACGATGATGCTCGCTCCGATCGGATACGCGATCTACCAGAGCTTCTTCCAGGTCCACCGGCAGGGCCTGTTCGGTGGTGCGCAGACGATTCGGTTCGCCTGGTTCGCCAACTACGCCGCGGCCTTGCGCGACGGCGACTTCACCGCTTCGCTCGGCCGGGTGGCACTGCTCGGCGTCGTCCAGGTGCCGGTGATGCTGGGGCTCGCCCTGCTCCTCGCACTGCTGCTGGACTCGCGTTCGGCCCGCCTGCGGAAGACCTTCCGGCTGACCTTCTTCCTGCCGTACGCGCTGCCCGGTGCGATCGCCGCGGTGATGTGGTCGTTCCTGCTGATCAAGGACCTCTCGCCGTTCACCGGTCCACTGGCGGCGATCGGTCTCCACATCGACTTCCTGTCGGCCGGCTGGATCCCGGTGTCGATCGGCAACATGATCACCTGGGGTTGGACCGGCTACAACATGCTGATCATCTACTCCTCGCTCCAGGCCCTGCCCGGCGAGGTGATCGAGGCCGCGGCGCTCGACAACTGCACCGGCTGGCGCCTGGCCTGGTACGTGAAGATCCCGATGATCCGACCCGCCCTCGTCCTCACCACGGTGTTCTCCATCATCGGCACCGCCCAGCTCTACACCGAGCCCGCCGTGCTCGCCGCCGCCCGGATTCCCGGCGCCTCCAACAAGTTCAGTCCGATCATGAACACCACGCTCACCGCCTCCCAGGCGGACTCGAACCTGGCCGCCGCCGAATCGGTTCTGCTGGCCCTCGTCACGCTGGTTCTCTCGTTCGGGCTCCTGAAGTTCACCCAGCGAAAGACGGCCGACGCATGAGCACCAACCGCGACCCGCTGACCACCCGCGTGGTCGTCAACTCCCTGCTCGGGCTGATGGCCCTCTACACCCTCGTCCCGCTGTGGTGGCTGTTCGTCTCGGCGACCAAGGGCGAGGGCTACCTCTACCACGGCCATCCGCTGTGGTTCTCGAACTTCGACCTGGGCGGGAACCTGGACCGCCTCTTCTCCTTCCAGGGCGGGATCTTCTCCTCCTGGCTGGCCAACAGCGCGTTCTACAGCCTGATCGGCGCGGCGGTCAGCACCCTGCTGTCGGTGATGGCCGGTTTCGCGCTGGCCAAGTACCGGTTCCGCGGCCGTGAGGCGATCTTCAACGTGGTCCTCGCCTCGGTGCTGATCCCGGCGCCGATGTTCGCCCTGCCGCTGTTCCTGATGCTGGCCAAACTCCAACTGACCGACACCTACTGGGCCGTTCTGCTCCCCAGTTTCGTCAGCCCCTTCGGCGTGTACCTCTCCCGGGTCTACGCCTCGGCGTCGGTCCCCGACGAGCTGCTGGAGGCGGCGCGCATCGACGGCGCCGGCGAACAGCGCACCTTCTTCCGGATCGCGCTGCCGGTCATGACGCCGGCGCTGGTCACGATCTTCCTCTTCCAGTTCGTCAGCGTCTGGAACAACTACCTGCTGCCCGCACTCATGCTCAACGACGCCGGCAAACTCCCGGTCACCGTCGGACTGGTGCAGTGGCGCTCGGAGTTCGCCAACGGCGTCTCCCCGATGCTCCCGATCACCGGGGCCTTCGTCTCGCTCGTCCCCCTGCTCATCGCCTTCGTCGCACTGCAACGCTTCTGGCGCAGTGGTCTGACGGCAGGCGCCGTCAAGTAGCCCCCCACCTCCGAAGGGCCGGCCATGCCCAAACCGCATACGAGCAGAGCGGGTGCCGCACTGCTCAGCACCTCGCTCCTGCTTCTCGGCGCCACCCCCACGACCGCAGCGCAGGCTGCCGTCCCCGCCACCAGGACCGCCACCATCAGCTCCGGGAGCCTGAGCGCCACCGTCGACACGGCCTTCCCCCAGGTGCTCCAGTACCGGCTGGGCACCGGGACCCTGCCCGGCAACACGGGTGCGACGCCCCGGGTCAGCATCAACGGCACCGCGTACACGCCCGGCGTCAGCTCCGTGGTCGCGGCCGACCACGTCGACTACACGCTCGGCTTCACCTCGATCGGCGTCACGCTTCACGTCCGGGTGTCGGTTTCCGGTCCGGTCCTGGACTGGAAGGTCACCGGCGTGACCGAGACCCGGTCCACGAAGGTCACCACCCTCGCGATCCCCGGGCAGAACCTGCTGTCCGTGCGCGGCGACCAGACCGGCTCGCAGCTCGCCGACGCCGCCCTCTGCAACTCCTTGAACGCCGTCGGGTCGGGTAATCCGCCTGGCCCCGACACGGACACCATCGGCGCCGTCTCCTCCCTGCCGGCCGACTCCGCGCCCCGGCACAAGGCCGTCGCGCTGGTCGCGACCTCGACGATCGCCGCCGGTGTCACGAGCAACTCGCTGACCACCTTCGGCGATCCGGTGGCCCCCGACTGCGGCGGCAACCTGCTGGTGCAGACCACCGTCTCCGGCGGCGTCAACACCACCGCCATCGGCTCGGACCTGTGGACCTACCGCGGGCCGGACGGCCAGGTCGTCGCGCTGCCGGAGGAGAAGGTCGTCCTCACCGGTGACGTCAACGGCAGCGGCAGCGTCGACTGGCAGGACGCGGCCGTCGCCTACCGGCAGATCATGCCCGAACCTGCGCAGGCCGCCGAGACCAAGAACAACGTGGTCTCCCAGATCTCGATGAACTTCGTGTCCCAGGCACAGAACCCGTTCCTGAAGACGCTCGACGACATCAAGAAGACGGCGCTCTACACCGACGGCCTCGGCCAGGCCGTCGAACTGAAGGGCTACCAGGACGAGGGCCACGACGCCGGCCACCCCGACTACGCGGGCCACTACAACACCGCCGCCGGCGGACTCGCGGACATCAACACCCTCGTCGACGCCGCCAGGGCCTACAACACCATCGTCGGCGTCCACATCAGCGACGTCGGCGCGGCACCGCGCAGCCACGCCTTCCGCTGGGACAGGACCACCAACCCCACCAGCCCCGGCTCCCCGTACATCTGGGGCGACACGGCCTACAACCTCGACACGTCGAAGGACCTCGCCGGCGGCGACTACGCCTCACGCATCGACGCGCTCGTCCACGACATCCCGCACCTCGGCTTCGTCTACAGCGACGCCTTCGTGAACCGGGAGGACGTCGACTGGAACGCGTGGAAGGAGGCCGACGCCGTCACGAAGCACGGCCTGCCGATCTACACCGAGTGGGCGGCCTTCATGTTCCCGTACGCGTCCTGGTACCACACCTCGAACGAACGCACCGACACCGGCATCAACAGCACGATCCTGCGCTTCCTCTACAACCAGGACATGGACGCCTGGGTCAACAGCAGCCAGCCGATGCTGGGCGGTGAGCAGAACAAGGCCGGGTTCATGGGCTACCACAGCAACAACTCGGTACCCCAGGAGATCGCCGAGGTCTTCACCAACAACCTGCCGACCAAGTACCTGCAGAACTTCCGGATCACCGGCTGGCAGCCCGGCGCCATCCAGTTCACCGGCGGCGTGTCCACCACGATGAACGGCGCCACGCCGCAGATCTGGCGCGACGGAGCCCTCGAGCGCGACGGCAACAAGCTCTTCCTGCCCTGGTCCCCGCAGGGCCAGCAGAAGATCTACGCCTGGGACGACACCGCCGAGTCGCGGACCTGGACCCTGCCGAAGGCATGGTCCGGACAGAGCACGGTGACGCTGTACAAGCTCTCCGACACCGGCAAGGACGCGGGCACGAAGCTCACGGTCAGCGGCGGCCGGATCACCCTCGACCTGGACGCCGACACCCCGTACGTGATCTACCCCGGCACCCCGGTCGCCGCCACCACGGCCGGCAGCCTCGCGGACGGCAGCAACACCGGCACCCCGGTGCTGCGCACCGACACCGCTTCCTCGGTGGCCTTCGGCAGCGGCGCGATCGTCAAGAACGGCGAGTTCTTCACCCGGGACCTCAGCGGCTGGACCCCGTCCTCCGCCTCGGGTGACACCTCCGGTCTCTCCGTGGTGACCGACGCCAACGGCTTCCAGAACCTGCGGATCTCCGGCACCGGCGACGGCCAGGTCACCCAGCAGTTGACCGGTCTGACTCCGGGGCAGACCTACTCCGCGTCCGCCTACGTCTCGGTGACGGGAACCCGCAAGGCCACCCTTCGGATCGACGGCAACGGCGCGACACCGGTCGGCAACTGGATCGACAGGCCGACCCCGGTCCAGACCGACGCCGACAACCGGTTCAGCGGACAGCGATTCCAGCGCCTGGAAGTGCTGTTCACCCAGCCTGCCGGCGCCACCACCGCCACCCTGCACCTGATGGCCGCCGGCGCCACCAACGCCGACGACGCCGTGCTCTGGTCCGACGTGCGTGCCATGGCCGACCCCGGCGCCACCCACCAGGCCGACGGCCACTTCTACACCGAGGACTTCGAGCACAACACCGGCGGCGGATTCGGCCCCTTCCTGATCGGCAAGCCCGGCGAGCCCAGTGAGATCCTCTCGGAGTTCCACGACGGCTACACCCGCGACACCATCAGCGGCAACTACTCGCTGGAGACCATCAACAACGGCTCCGGACTGCAGTTCCGCACCTGGCCCGGATCGATCCGGTTCGTCCCGGGCCACTCCTACCGGGTGCAGGCGGACTACCAGAGCGACACCGCCTCGCAGTACCACTTCCAGGTCGGCGCGGACAGCGCCGGGGCCCCGATCACCGACGTCACCCTGAACCGGACCACCACCCAACCCCTGACCGGCGCGCCCGCTCCCGGCCCCGTCCCGTCGTGGTGGACCGGCAGCTGGACCGACAGCCTGCCGCCGCAGCGATCGGCCCCCTCCGGCCACATCGACACCTCCTTCACGGCCGGCGACTGCGGCGACGCCTACCTGGCCCTCACCGCCGCGACCGGAAACAGCGGTGCCGCGACCCTGGACAACCTGGTCGTGGACGACCTCGGCGCCACCGCCACCGGCCTGCCGACCTGCCCGGTCCCGACCTCCGGGCCGATCGTCGGCGCCGCCTCCCACCGCTGCGTCGACATCCCCGGCAGCGACAGCACCAATGGCACCGGCATCGATCTGTGGGACTGCAACGGCGGCGCCAACCAGACCTGGACCTTCCCCGGCGACGGCACCATCCGCTCCCTCGGCAAGTGCCTGGACGTCGCCGGCCACGGCACCACCAACGGCACCCGCGTCGCACTGTGGGACTGCAACGGCGGCGCCAACCAGCAGTGGACCTACGACTCCGCCACCGGGACGTTCACGGGCGCCGAGTCCGGACTCTGCCTGGACGCCACCGACGCCGCCACCGACAACGGCACCCCGTTGGAGATCTGGAGCCGTACAGGCGGTGCCAACCAGCAGTGGACCCATCCGTGACGCTCCACTGACACCTGCGTCACCAATGCGGCGGCGGGCACCACCCTGCCGGGGTGCCCGGTGCCGCATTCCCAACGACACACCGAAAGCAGCCAGACACATGCACCCCCGTTCAGCACTGACCGTCGACGGCCCCCGCCTCCTGCGCGGCGGCCGTGAACATCGCGTCGTCTCCGCCGCCGTGCACTACTTCCGCATCCACCCGGAGCTGTGGCGCGACCGGCTGACGCGACTGCGCGCCATGGGCTGCAACACCGTCGAGATCTACATCGCCTGGAACTTCCACCAGCCCACCCCCGGCCCCGCGCGCTTCGACGGCTGGCACGACATCGCCGCGTTCGTCCGCGAGGCCGACGCACTGGGCCTGGACGTGATCGCCCGCCCAGGCCCCTACATCTGCGCCGAATGGGACCTCGGCGGCCTCCCCGCCTGGCTGCTCGCCGACGAGTCGATGCAGTTGCGGACCAGCGACCCCGCCTACCTCGCCGCCGTGGACCAGTGGTTCGACCAGCTCGTCCCCGTCCTCGCCGACCTCCAGACCTCGCGCGGCGGCCCGATCGTCGCCGTCCAGATCGAGAACGAGTACGGCAGCTACGGCAACGACCAGGCCTACCTGCGGCACCTGAAGGACGGCCTCGTCGCCCGGGGCATCGACACCCTGCTCTTCACCTCCGACGGCCCCGAGGCCCGGATGCTCGCCGGCGGCACCCTCCCCGGCGTCCTGGCCACCGCCAACTTCGGCTCCCGCCCCGCCGAGGCCTTCGCCGAGCTCGCCGCGTTCCGGCCCGACGAACCGCTGATGTGCATGGAGTTCTGGAACGGCTGGTTCGACCACTTCGGCGACCCGCACCACGTCCGCGACGCCGCGGACGCCGCCGAGGCACTCGACGGCATCCTCGCCGCCGGCGGATCGGTCAACATCTACATGGGCCACGGCGGCACCAACTTCGGCTGGTGGGCCGGCGCCAACCACACCGGCAAGACCCTCAACGAGCCCGGCTACATGCCGACCATCACCAGCTACGACTACGACGCGCCGATCGGCGAGGCCGGCGAACTCACCGAGAAGTTCCATGCCTTCCGGGAGATCATCGGGCGCTACCTGCCGCTGCCGGACACCGAACTGCCCGCCCGGCCGCCGCGCGTCACCCCGCAGACCGTTCCCGCCACCCGGATCGCGGCCCTGCGCGACAGCCTGGACCTGCTCTCCAACGCCACCCACCGCCCGGCGCCCGAGCCGATGGAGAAGCTCGGCCACCACTGCGGCCTGGTCCACTACCGCCACCGCATCACCGGCCCGGCCGGCCCGGCCACGCTGACCGTCGACGGCATCCGCGACCTGGCCCAGGTCTTCCTCGACGGGCGCCCGGTCGGCGTACTCGAACGCGACGACCCGTCCCCCACCGTCGAGTTGACCGTCCCCGAGGGCGGCGCCGAGCTGGAGATCCTCGTCGAGCCGTTCGGGCGGGTCAACTACGGCCCCCACCTCGCCGACCGCAAGGGCCTGATCGGGGGCGTGCGGCTCGACCACCAGCACCTCTTCGGGTGGGATGCCCGGGTGCTGCCGCTGGACGACCTGACCGTCCTGCCCGCCGGTCCTGCTGCCGAGGCGACGATCGGGGGCCCCGCCTTCCACCGCGCCGCCGTCGAACTGCCTGCCGCCGCCGACGCGTTCCTCGCCGTCCCGGGCAGCGACCGCACCCTGGTCTGGGTCAACGGCTTCCTGCTCGGCCGCCTGCGCACCGAGCAGGGCCCCCAGCGCACCCTCTACGCCCCCGCACCCCTGTGGCGCACGGGCGCCAACGAGGTGCTGGTGCTGGACCTCGCCGGAAGCAGCGCGCCGCTGACGGTGGAGCTGCGGGCCGAACCCGACCTGGGACCGGTCGCCGCGGCACCCAAGTACTGACCCGGCCGAACCCGGCCTCCACGAGGCGACCACCCTGGACACGCCGGTGCGGCGTACCACGCCGCACGACGGACGCCGCGCCGGCCGGCCTTCCGCCGGTCAGGCCGCGTCCGGTAGCGGTTGCCACGCCCAGATGGTCTTGCCGCGGTCGTGGTAGCGAGTTCCCCACCTGTCGGCGAGCTGAGCGACCATGTAGAGCCCGCGGCCGCCTTCGTCGGTGTCGGCGGCGTGCCGCACGTGCGGGGAGGTGCTGCTGCTGTCGAGCACCTCGCAGATGAGGTGCTGGTCGCGGATCAGCCGCAGCCGGATGGGCGGCTTGCCGTATCGCAGGGCGTTGGTGACCAGTTCACTGACCATAAGCTCGGTGCCGAAGTCGAGGTCCTCCAGGCCCCAGGTGCGCAGTTGCCCGGCGACCAGCGCGCGGGCGCGGCCGACCTCCTCGGGGTTGTCCGTCAGGTCCCAGGCGGTGTAGCGATCGGGTGCGAGGCGGCGCAGCCGCGCGATCATCAGCACGGCGTCGCTGACCCGGCCGTCCGGGTCGAGTCGGTGGATCAGGCGGTCGCACAGGGCGGACGGATCGTCCTGCGCGTGCGGCCCGGTCGGCGGTGCCAACGAGTTCAGCGCGGCCAGCAGCGGCCTTGGGTGGTCGTCGCCGTCGGCGGCGGCGAGGCCCCTGGTGGTGAGGATCAGCATGTCCCCGTCGGTCCAGGGCAGGGTGGTGCGCTCATAGGGCGTGCCGGGGTCCGCGAGCGGGTGGCCGATCGGCGCGTCGAGGGCTCGTGCGCCCTGGTCGGCGGCGCGGATCATGGGCAGCGGGTGGCCGGCGCTGGCCAGCGAGAGCTCCTGCTTGATCGGGTCGAAGATCGCGAACAGGCAGGTGGTCGTACTCGGGCCGCGCCGGGGGACCGCGAAGTCCGCCAGGAAGCGCTTCACCAGTGCGTCCAGTCCCGTGAGCACTTCCTCGGGGCTCAGGTCCTGGTCGGCGAGGACGCGGGTCGCCGTCCGCAAGCGGGCCATGTAGGCGGCGGCGTGCAACCCGTCCCCTGCGGTGTCACCGACCATCAGGGCCATTCGGGCGCCGGAGAGCCTCATGTAGTCGTACCAGGCGCCGCCGACCCCGGCCGGGCCCCGCGCCGGCAGGTGCCGGTAGGCCACGTCGACGGCGTCCGTGTCGGACAGTCGCCTGGGCAGCAGCCAGCGCCGCAGGTCCCGGGCCCCGTTCAGCAGGGCGCGGTCGAGTTCGGTCTGCCGGACGGCACTGCCGCGGTCGGCCTGGAGCAGCCAGCCGTCGTCGAGAGGGGTGGCCCAGAGCGCGGCGTCGACAGCGCCGCCGTCGCGATGGCGTAGGCCGGTGCTGCCGAGGTAGCCGGGCCGGTCGGTGTCGAACCGGGACGTGTCCGCGCGGTCGCCGAGGAGATCGGTCGCCGCGGTGCCGAGGACTTCACCGGCCGGGTACCCCAGGAGGCGCTCGGCCCCCGGGCTCCAGCGCAGCAGCCGACCGGCCGCGTCGACGACCGCGATGGCGTCGCCCTGCGGCTGCGGCTGCGGCTGCGGCTGTGGCTCGGGGGGCGGGCTCGGCGTGGCGGAACCGCTGGCGGCCATGGTCCACCTCAGTGCGAAGGGTGATGGGGGCCGTTCCGGCCAGGGGATCCGGTGCCGCTGCCGGACCGGACCGCCAGGTCTCGGCCCCCTTGCGCCAGCATAAGCCGGGCGGTCACCAGCCCGCCCGGCGCGCGGCCCGTGCCCGGTCGCCCGTCCTGGCCGCACCGGCGCGCGGGCGGGACGGCAGAGCATCGACCGTCCCGGCCTGCCTGTTGCGCCCGCCGCTGCGGTTCGACGCGGTTCGGGCCGCTTGTCGATCCCAATACGCAACGCTGCTACGGGCATCGCGATGGTGCGGGCGAGCTGAATGCCGCCCCCGCCTGTGGTCTTCCGGATGCGCGAGGTGTTCATCCACGCCGGCCGGTCCGCCGGGCGGCCCCCCAACCGGCCGGCCCGCCCCCGCTCCCGAAGGGCACCGCCGTGCGCTCGTTCCGCGAACTCGCCGTATCCACCGCCGTGTTGCTGTCCACTGCGGCCGGCGTCCTCGTCGCCGCGCCGAGCGCGACCGCGACGACGGCTTCCGAACCCGTGGTCTGCCCGCCCACTTCCAGGCAGTCCGTCCTGCTGCCGAAACCCGGACGACCGGAGCTTCTTCTACGCGTGCGACTGGGGCACACCGATCCTGATGCACTGCCCGGACGGCCTGGAGTACGATCCGGTCCTGGAGGTCTGAGACTACCCCGGCAGCACCGCCGAGGGCGGCACCGTCGACGAGGGCACCTCACACCTGGCCGTCTCGCTCACCGCCGGGCCCAAGGGGGTCAACCTCCTCGAAGGCGCCGTCACCTACACCGTCACGGTGACCGGAACCTCGGCTGTCGAACCCGCGCTGTGGGTCAGGGTCGGCGTCAAGCTCCCGGCAGGTCTCACTTTCGGCTCCGGCGCCACCCCGAACAGTGGTATCGGCTGCACCGACCGGAACGGCTCCGCCGCCCTGTGCATCCTCACCCCGCGTCCGGCCAGACCGCCACCGCGACCTTCACCGCCCGCCCCGGCCTGATCACCCTCGGACAGCTCACCGCCACCGCCACAGTCGAAAGCGCCGACCCCAAGCCCGATACCGGCTCCACCCTCACCGCCACCGCCTCCTGCACAGCCCTCACCTGCTGACAGCCAAGCGCCTCACCGGGCCCTCGTCGGCGCCCTGCTGGCCGCGCTCGGCCGTCCCCGCATCGAGCAGGTCTTCGCCCAGGAACTCGCCAGCCGCGTACCGCTCCCGTTCGGACACGAGATCGCCCTCGCTGCCCGCGGCCTCCAGGCGGCTGGCATCTTCATCTGCTTCACCGACGCAGGCACGATCAACGGCTGCGCCTGCCTGCGCGACCTCCTGCTCAACGAGGGCAAGGCCCAGCTCGACAACCTCCTCCAAGGAGCCCTGAACGCGAGGGTGGAGTGGCGCAGTGTCCTGGAGGCGATGGCGAGGGGGATGCCTTCGGCGATCATGATGCTGGCGGCGGTGTGGCGCAGGTCGTCCAGCCCATGACGGGCAGGCCGGCCCCGGTCGTGCGTTTGCGGAGCTGGTTGAGGACTTAGTGGGGCCGCAGGGGAGCGCCGTCCGGTTTCGGGAAGACGAGTCCTTCGAGCCGGCCGCCGGGGGGGTGGGCGTTCATCTGGAGGGTGGCTTGGCGGTGGAGGGCGGTCATGGCCCTGGGGGAGAGGCTGATCCAGGCGCGGCTGGTCTCGGTCTTGGGTTGTCCGAAGGTGAGTTCGCTGTTGTCGATGGCGGCGAGGGTCCAGCGGACGAAGAGTTTGCGGTCCATGAGGTGGACGTCGGTCCGGTGCAGGGCGAGGGCTTCGCCGCGGCGCATGCCGGTGCCGAGCATGACCTCGAACAGGTCGGTCAGTTCTGGGACCACACCCGATGGATGTCCATGAACACTGATGGGCGAAAACTGACGCTTGCGTGCGAAGTGAACACTGACGCTTCGTCAGCACACTGCTGCGCCGACCTCTCAAAGGAGCGCCAACTCATGTATCCCCCAGTGCAGCTGGCCCCTTCGGTTGCCGGGTCGGGGGCGATGCCTTTCGGCGGTCGGGTGGGGTGCGGGGCTAGTTGGTCTTCCAGGTGATTTGGTCGCCGTCGATGAGCACTCCGCCCCACGAGGGGATGCGGTAGAAGTACTTGTATTCGCCACCGAGGAAGGTCTTGTGCCAGCGGCCGCCGTTCTCGCTGTTCTCGTAGGATTCGAGCAGCTCGTAGCGGCCCTGGTAGACCTTGTCGTACGCGGGGATGTGGGTGCCCTTGTCGTAGAACGCGTCGGTCGCCTTCATGGAGTGGCCGAGCGTGTCGTCGACGTATTGCCGGCCGCACCCCTTCCGCTTGAACTCCCCGACCCACTCGGGCTCGGGCTGGGGGCGGCTTCGGTGGCCGCGGCGGCGAGGACGGCGACGGGGACACCGCCCAGCGGGACCAGGGCCGAGGTGGCGTCGGCGCCCGGGGCGACGGTGGTGCACTTGCGGCTGGAGTGGGCGATGCACAGCGTGCCGTCCGGTCCGACGGCCAGGACCGGGGCGCTGTCGGGCAGGGCGGTGAAGGTGCCGGTCTGCTCCAGGCCGGTCGGGTCGAGCACCGTCCCGCGGCCGTCGGCGTGCAGGGCGTAGAGCGCCTTCCCGTCGGGAGCCACGGCTGCCGCGGCGGGCGCGGGGCCGGTGCCGCGTGCCGTGATGGTCATCGTGGCGGTGTCGATGGCCGCCAATGGGTCCGGAGTGCCCGGGCACCCAGGCGTGGCGCCGTCGGGGCTGCACAGGACCTGCACGGTGAACAGGTCCTTGTCCGCCGCCACGGCGATCGGTCCGGCCGCCGGCTCGAACGCGCACACCGCCGGGGTCCGGTTTCCGCCGGTGGCGTTCCCCTCGTTGCCGAGGTGGAAGCGGCCGCTGCTCCCGGCCGCGATCGTGGGCCGGAACGGGGTCGGCTCCCCGGGCGTCTCGTACGTCTTCACCTCGCCGTCGGCCAGTTTCACCGCGGCGACGCCGGCGGGAACGCTGGTGAGGTACAGGGTGGTGCCGTCCTTGTTGATTGCGCCCACGTTGGCGAAGGGCTGCTGCGCGGAGGGGCTCCAAGGCGGGATGACGTTGTCCGTTTCGAAGGACTTCGTCCCCACGCTCGCGGGCAGGCCGAACCGGAGGTGGTAGAGGCGGGTGGCGGTGCCTCCGGGGGGTGCCACGAGATTGCGGAAGTTGTCGTCGATCGCGGTCGTCCTGATCCTGCCCAGATCCGGGTCGAACACGGCCAGCCCCTTGTCGGACGGCCAGTGCTGTCCAGGGCGGTGTAGAAGTGGTAGCTGCTCGGTTCGGTCATTGCGCGGTCTCCTTGTCCAGCGAGCGGCACCACCTGCCTCGTGGTGCGTCCGTCCTTGAATCCGCCGTCCGCTCCGTGATCGGCATGCCGCTCCGGGCTGCCGGTAATCGACCGCAAATGACCGAAAGCTGATCGTCTGTCGGCGAATTGTGGTGAGGATTGCGTTCGTGGAGGGCAAATTACTGGTCGTTCCTGCCCGCAGTGCCATCGGCTGCTCACAGCTCGACGGACTGCCTGGAGGTCTCGGCGGCCGGTGCGTTCATCCTGTCGGGCGGAACTGATATTCAGTCAACGTTCTTTTCTGGAGTCAGAAATGAGTTTCCGTCAGAGGGGCTGGCGCGCCGGCGCTCGCAGGGGAGTCCGACGGTTTCCGGAGTGATGGCGTGATCGCGGGGATGCCGTGGCGCGAAAACGACTTGATATCGTGTCACGTGAAGTGACAGCGTGTATACGGTCCGTGTTGTGTGGCTGTCGGTGATCCCGAAGCCACCGGGTGTGAGGTGACAGGCTTGACGGAGACGCAGCACCTGGCGAAGGTCTACAGCGACCGCGCCTACGTGCACACCACGACCGTGCGGCACCAGGGAAGTACGGTCGCGTTCGCGATGGACGATCAGCGGCGGGTCGTCTACAGCGTCCTGGACCTGTCGCAGCACGACGAGGTCAAGGGCGAGGCGGACGCCGCGTACTGGTCGGAGGACCCGTTGCCGCTGCGCTTCCCGACGGAGGTGGCGCGGATCGGCTACGCGGTGGCGGGCGCGGTGCGGATGCCCGTCGTCAAGCGCGGCGGGCGGGTTGAGGCGGACGCGGCGGAGCGGCTGGAGGAGCAGGAGCTGGACCAGTTCCTGTCGAGCACGGCCCGGCTCGGCGCCGCCGCCCCCTTGCACGTCCTGTCCGACGGCACCCACCTGTACGTGCTGCGCCAGTCGGTGCGCGCCGACCACCCCGACGCGGTGTTCCGGCTCGCCGACGGCACCGGTTCCTCGGGCGACCCGGCCCGTACCGACTACCTGGCCAAGGACGGCGAGGCCAGGCTCGCGGTGGTCGACGCGACCCTGCTGTGCGACCGCTTCGTGCTGGCCGGCGGCGAGTTGAAGCCCGTGCTGGAGGTCCGCTACCGGCGCAGCCGGCACAAGGGCCGTCCGGACTCCGCCAAGGACAGCCTCGGCACCCAGGACATGGAGGGGCAGCCGTTCGTCGAGCCGACCCAGGAGCTGTCCTTCGTCCGCAACCTCTCCGACGGCCGCTTCACCGCCCTGCTGGTGCCCACCGCCGTGCACGGCCGCGAGCGCTGGCAGATCTTCGCCCACAACGACGCCACCGGCCGGATCGACGCCTTCAGCGTCGAGCGCAGCCGCGACGGCCTGTTCAACACCCAGGGCACCCAGGCCTGGACCAGCCCCGACCCGCGCTACCGCACCGCCGTCTACGAGAGCGCGCCCGGCGCCTGCCCGTTCACCGGCCGCCCGCTGGTGCCCGCGGCGGACGAGGGCGGCAACGCCGGTACGGCGCTGCGCTTCGACGGCGCCGACGACGTGGCCACGGTGCCCGGCGGCGCCCTCGCCCTGGCCGACCACGACTTCACGGTGGAGTTCTGGGCCCGGCGCACCGCCACCGGCGGCCGTGACTTCCTGATCGGCCACGGCGACACCAGCGGCGCGCAGCGGCGCACCCTGCACATCGGCTTCCGCCCGGACGACAGCTTCGCCTTCGCCTTCTACGGCGACGACCTGAACGTCCCGCAGCGCACCACCGACAGCGAATGGCACCACTGGGCCTGCGTCTTCGTGCGGAGCACCCGGGAGCAGATCGTCTACCGCGACGGCGTCGAGATCGGCCGCCGCACCGCCGACAACCCCTACGCGGGTGTCGGCGAACTCACCCTGGGGCGCGCCATCGGTTCGTACGGGCGCGGCGAACTGGACGAGGTCCGGATCTGGCACCGCGCCCGCGGCGGGGCGGAGATCGCCGCCGACCGGGGCCGCCGCCTGGTCGGCAACGAGCCGGGCCTGGCCGCCCACTACCGCTTCGACGAGGGCGCCGGAGACACCCTGCACGACCAGACCGATAACGCCCGGCACGCCACGATGAGCGGCGGCCCCGCCTGGGTCACCTCCGACGCCCCGATCAGCGAGAACTCCGGGGTGAGCCGCAGCAGCTTCGCCTTCGCCGGCCGCCGGGTGGTCTCCGGCCTGTCCGCCCTGCTGCACCACCAGCAGGAGGCCTCGCCGGCCGGCTACGACCGGGCGGCCAAGCCGGTCAAGCGCCAGGCCCGAGTGCTGCTCGCCTGTACCACCGCCGGGCCCGACCCGGCCACCGGCAAGTCCACCGCCGAGGCGTACGTCGCCACCCTGGACTTGGGCGTGGGCCGGGACGGCCGGCTCGCACAGCTCCCGGAGGAGCTGGCCCTGCCGGTGCTGGAGGCCCCCGAGTCCAGCGGGAACGTGGACGCGGCGAGCGAGGTGGACGCCCAGGTGGCCAAGCTTTCCAGGGACGTCGCCGCCACCGAGGCCGAGATCACCCGCCTCCAGACGGAGACCGCCGAGATCCCTGAGGTCGAGCGACAGCGCGCCCAGGCCCGCTCCGCGCTGGAGGACGACCCCACGCTCTGGCGCTACCGGCTGCGGTTCAAGCTGCCCAAGGACGGCAAGGACCAGTACCTCGCGGTGCAGGGCGACAGCAAGGACCGCCTCGCCCCGCTGGTGCGCACCGCCAACAAGCAGGCCGCGTCGACGGTCTGGACTTTTGAACCGGCCGGCACCACCCTCAACAACTTCGCCTGCTACTTCGTCAAGAACGCCAACTCCGGGCACGACATGAATGTCGACGGCGGCGGGACCAGCGACAACGTGCCGCTGATCCAGTACTCCCGGGAATCCGGCAACGCCGCCACCCACTTCGCGCTCGACACCTGGAACGGCCACAGCCTGGTGGTGCGCCACACCCATAAGGCAGTCGCGGCCAGGGACAGCCAGGGTGACCGCATCGTCCAGTACGACTACACGCCGGTGAACACCTCCGGCGAGAGCATCCTGGTCCTGGAACGGGTCGACAACACACCGAAGCCCGGCCCCGCCACCGACCGGCTCAAGCAGCGGATCGCCGAACTCACCGACCGGCTCGACCTGCTCGGCACCAAGCAGGACCGGCTCGGCCAGCTGCGTCGCAGCCTGGCCTCCCAGCAGGCCGCGCTGGCCGCCAAACAGGAGGAGCTGGGCCGGCTCACCGGCGGCGTGCGCGGCTCCGACGACATCGCCCTGCCGGTGCCGCAACTCACCGTCGACCGCACCGGCCTGAGCGGCTCCGGCGCGCTGCTCGGCTTCGCCCGCGCCGCCGACCGCCCGTTCCTGCTGGACAGCGCCACCGGCAACGTCGTGCTCTACTTCCGGGGCTCCAACGGCCAGTTCTTCGCGGCCTACTACGACACCCAGGTGCTGCGCTCCTCCCGGCAGCTGGCCGACGGCGAGCGGACGGTCTCCTTCACCGCCCGGGACGCCGCCACCGACCTCACCGGGACGGTCATCGGCATCGCGGAGGGCGACAACGCGGCGCAGGTCTCCCTGAAGATCAAGCACAACGGGCAGACCGAGCGCTGGAGCCACCTTCCCCGCCGGGCCGAGGACTTCGCCGCCGTGGTGAACGGCGCACCCGAGCAGCCCGTCACGATCGGCACCGTGCTGCGGATCGACGGCGACGTGGTGCAGTTCACCGAGGGCACCGGCGCCCCGCTGGCCGGCCCCGGCTTCGTCACCGTCGGCGGCCACGGCTTCCGTTTCGACGGCAGCCACCCCGCAGGGTCGAAGTCGCTGCGCCTGGCCGAGGGCGCGGAGCTGACGGCGCTGAAGCCGGGGATGACCGTGCAGCGGGTGCGCTACGACCACCGCTGGTCCACCTCCTCGCAGCCCGGCGTCGCCCTCGCCGCGGGCTCCCGGCTGGTCACCGTCGACCCCGGCGGCGTCGCCGAGCTGCCCCTCGGCAGCGCGGACGGCCTGGTGCGCGGCCACGGCGGGCGCTGGCGGGCCGACATGCCGGGCCGCGCCTACGCCTTCGACGGCAAGGGCCGCTTCCTCGCCCTGCCCGCCGGGCAGCTGCCCCGGGCGGCGACCCCGGGCGACCTCACCCTGGAGACGTGGATCAACCCGGAGCGGGTCGAGGGCCCGGCCCGGCTGCTGCACGCCAACGCCGGGGACACCCCGTACGGTCTCGGCCTGCTCGGCACCCAGGCCGCCTCGGGGCTGGTCTTCGACGGCGTGGACGACGCCGCCGTGGTGCCCGCCGCCTTCGGCTTCGGCGACGGCGACTTCACGGTCGAGTTCTGGGCCCAGCGCACCAACATCGACGACCGGGACCACTACGTGCTCGGGCACAGCGGCGACCAGGGGCGCGACAGCGAGAGCCTGCACATCGGCTTCCGTAAGAACGGCCGCTTCACCTTCGCGTTCTACGGCGACGACGTGGACACGGCGCTGCTGTACCCCGACACCAAGTGGCACCACTGGGCCTGCGTCTTCCAGCGCGAGACCCGCCAGCAGGTGATCTACATGGACGGAAAGGAGATCGCGCGGCGCACCGCCAACGCCCCGTACCGCGGGCAGGGGCGGCTCTCGCTGGGCGCGGTGCCGCACCAGCCGGGCAAGTTCGCCTCCCTCCGGATCGACGAGGTCCGGCTCTGGTCCAAGGCCCGCGGCGGCGACGAAGTCCGCGCCGACCAGGCACGGCGGCTGAGCGGCAGCGAGCCCGGGCTGCTCGGCTACTGGACGTACTCGGCGCCGGCCCCCGGTGCCACGGCCGTGCTCGCCGACCGCTCCGGCAACGACCGGCACGCCGAACTGCGCGGCATGCCGACCCCCGTCCCGGCCCGCTCGCCGATCGCCGACGGCGGCTACCGGGTCGTCGCGGCCGTCGGCGACCGGCGGGTGGTCAGCCGGGAGACCTTCGCGCTGCGCGAGTGGGGCCACCTCGCGCTGGCCTACCAGCAGTCCTGGGCGGTCGAGTTGACCGGGGACGCCCACCTCGAAGTCCCGGACGACGACGCGCTGGACATTGCCGACGACCTGACCCTGGAGGTCTTCGCCCGCGTCGACCGCCTCGGCGAGACACAGGGCCTGCTCTCCAAGGGCCGCACCGCCGACGGCGTCGGCGGCAGCGTGCCGTACCGGCTGGCCGTCCTGCCGGACGGGCGGCTGGAGTTCGCCTTCGAGGAGCCCGACGGCCGGGCCGTGCGCTTCACCTCCACCGAGGGCGTGAAGGCCGGGCAGTTCCACCGGATCGCGGTGGTCCGCAAGGGCGGTCGCTCGATGCAGGAACAGAAGGGCACCAAGGAGATCACCACCACCGGCGCCGACGGCAAGCCCGTCACGAGGAGCGTCGAGCTGGTCGAATCCCTTGCCGTGCGCGAATGGCAGGACATCCGCTTCCACCTGGACGGCCGGGAGATCGGCGCCGCCCGCTACGAGGGCCCCGGGCCGCGCGGCAACGACGCGCCGCTGGAGCTCGGCCGGGCCCGGGAGGGCGCCGCCGTCCAGCAGCTGGCCGGCGTGCTCGCCGAGGTGCGGATCTGGGGCGCCGCCCGGGACGCCGCCCGGCTCGGCACCGCCGTCACCGCCCGCGACCGCGGCCTGGTCGCGCATTGGCGCTTCGAGGAGAACGCGGGCAGCACGGCGGCCGACGCCACGGGCTCGCACCCCGCCCGGCTGCGCGGCGCCCGCTGGGTGCGCAACCCCGATCCGCGCGGCAGCGTCTTCCGGCTGTACCGCAACGGCGTCGCGGTGGCCTGCGACGCGGCCGGCACCCCGGGCCTGCCCGACACTGCCGCCTTCGCCGACAGCGGAGACCAGCAGCTGACCCTGGGTGCCGTGCTCAAGGGCGGCAAGCCCGCCGACGCCTTCGAGGGCGTACTGGAGGAGGTGCGGATCTGGCGCACCGCCCGCACCCACGAGCAGCTGCTGGACAACCTGTTCACCCGGCTCAAGGGCGAGAAGGAGAGCCTGGTCGCCTACTGGCCGTTCGACCGGGACTCCACCGAGGCGGGCGCCGCCCAGGTCCGCGACGAGGGCCTGCGCGGCAACCACCTGGACTTCGGGCCGGCGGCCTCCCGTCCGCGCACCGTCCTCTCCAGCGCGCCGGTCTCCAACGACGCCGCCCAGGTCCGCTCCGCCCTGGCCGGGCTGCGCACCCCGTTCCACCAGAGCATCTCCGCCGCCCCGGCGGTCGCCGAGTACGCCGACATGCAGTACGGCTCGCGCGGCGAGGCGTTCGGCGTCCTCAAGCGCGCCTACAGCTACCTCCAGGACGGCCGCTGGCACCTGATCACCGGCTACAAGGTCGGCGAACTCGTCAGCGAATGGGTCAGCCAGATCCAGTTCGACCCCCAGCTGATCGGCTACGTCGAGGGCGCCCCGCCGATCCCCTCGGAGAACCTCACCGTTGGCCTGACCGACCCCGGCAGCGACACCTTCGACGGCGCCGCCACCGTCAAACTCACCGAGGCCGAACAGGTCGTGCGCTCGCTGTCCTCCGCCAAGGAACGCAGCGTGGACGCCGCCTTCGGCTTCGCGCTCTCCAACGAGGTCGACGTCGACGTGTGGATGATCACCGCCCCGCTCGGCTTCGGCATCGCCAAGGCCATCGCCAAGGGCGGGGTCTCCGCGAGCGTGCGCGGCAACCTGGAGTTCTCCAACAGCTGGGCCGAGGACACCTCCGTCTCCCAGGGCGAGAACACCGCCCGCACCACCAAGGTCTCGCTCACCGGCCACTGGGAGGACCCGGGCCGACTGCTCAACCCCACCGCCGGCCGCCGGTACGTCCCGGCCAACACGGGCTTCGCCGTCGTCCAGTCGCAGACCGCGGACGTGTTCGCGCTGCGCCTGGCGCACAGCGGCGCGCTGGTCGCCTACCGGATCCAGCCCAACCCGGACATCCCCAAGGACTGGAACGTCATCCCGTTCCCGATCAACCCCCGCTACACCAAGCAGGGCACCCTCGACGGCACCGTCGGCTTCGACGAGCGCGGCAAGGTCGCCGACCCCGACTACCGGGGCGTCCGCGAGCGGGGCGAGTACAGCTACTTCAAGCCCCGCGAGGCGTATGCGCTCAAGCGCCGCATCCAGCGCGACCAGCAGCGCCTGCACAGCTACTACGACAGCGTCTCCACCGAGACCCACGCCCCGGACCCGCTCGCCCAGAAGGCCGGCCGGGTGCTCGGCGGCGCCATCGGCGCGGACGCCGCCCCGGCCCGCGGCCGGGACGCCACCGACAGCGCCACCGGGCAGGGCTTCTCCCGCCGAGACCTGGTCAACACCTACGTGTGGACGGCCGCCGGCGGCTTCTTCGCCGAGACCACCGAGACCACCGACGTGGTCAGCGAGACCACCGCCGGCTCGTACTCGCTCTCCGGCTCGGTCGGCACCTCCATCGGCACCTCCTTCCAGATCGCCGGCATCGGCATCGGCGCCCAACTCGACGCCTCCGTCGGCGGCGGGATGACCGCCACCCGCGCCCGCGGCAAGGAGGCCACCCGCTCCTTCGGGCTGGAGGTCGAGGTTGCCCCCAGCAGCAACCTGCAGAGCTACGACCAGAACCGCAACCCCGTCTTCGACCGGGACGGGAACCCCGTTAAGGTGCCCGGCAAGGTCGACGCCTACCGCTTCCTCAGCTTCTACCTCGGCGAGGACAGCGAGCACTTCGACAGCTTTTACAACAAGGTCGTCGACCCGGCCTGGCTGAACAACGGGCACGACCCCAACGCGGCGGCGCTGCGCCAGGCCCGCCAGGCCGACCGCAAGCCGCCGTGCTGGCGGGTCCTGCACCGGGTCACCTTCGTCAGCCGCGTCCTGCCCGACGTCCCGCCCGCCGACGCGCCCGCGCTGGAGAAGGCCATGCGGCAGCTGGACGTGGAGAGCAATTATGAGCTCGTCCGCCGCCTCGACCCCTACGTGAAGGGCGCCGCCACCAGCCTCCCCGACCTGGCCGAGGCCACCCGCACGACCCTGGCCCGGGAACTGCCGGAGCTGCTCCCGCACGCCGACGACGTGATCGGCTTCCTCGCCCAGTACTACGGCGTGGAAGCCTGAACCTGGCTCCCCGGTGCGGGCTTCCCCGCACCGGGGACTGCTCGCTCGGGCCCGCCGCCGAGCCCGGGCGGCACAGCCGGGCCGGCCCAGCTGTGGGCAGAGGATCCGTCGCGTACATGGCCGGCCAAGTCCAACCGGTCGGCGACCCGTCGAAGCGGTACTGATGCTCCGTCGGCACCTGGCAGGTGTGCTGAGGAGTCTCGGCGACACCTGGAAGACATCCCGGACGAGCGACAACGGCACCCGAGCGTGGAAGAGATCGCCCATTGAGGTCACGAAGGTCGCAAACACCATGCGGGAACTGCGCCAGCGCTTCGGAACATCCAGAGTATCCGGATGCAGCGCGAGTCCGAACCCGGGAGCGGAGGTTCACGGCTGCCGGTCCGACACCCGCGGAAATGGCGGAGGGTGGCAATGCGCAGTGGCGACCGGCTGGCACCCCTCACCGACAGTCGGGGCCGGCACGCGGAGTCTCACGTGGGGATCCAACGATGTGCAGGGCGCCCGCTCAGGCCGCGCGCTGGAGATCGCCGACAGCAGCGCTCGGCCTGCTGGAGCGACGGGAGTCCGCGTGGTCGAGGGCGGTGGAGAGTGCCTTGACGGCCTGGTCGGCGGAGTCCTTGAAAGGGTTGCCGTAGAGGTTGATGGTGGTCGCGAGGGTGGCGTGGCGCAGGGTCTTGGAGACGACTGCGCAGCCATTCCTGCCTCGATCTGCTTCGGCCGCAGGTCCAGAAGCCGGCAACGCCCGAACGCGGGGATCAAGTCCCTCTCCATGTACGCCTTATAGCCGGCGTACGTGTTGACCATGAGCTCCCCCTTCCTCGCCGCCAGGTTGCTGGAGGGTGCTCAGGCGGCGGCGCGGTCCGCTTCGTCGTCGATGGCGTCGTAGAGGTGGGTGCCCTGGGCCCAGTCGCGAAGGATCTGCCGGTTCACGAGGATGAGGTCGTGGCGGGCGGCGAAGGCGCGGGCGTCCCGGGTGAAGCCGTTGAGTCCGATCATGACGGGTACGTCGGCGTGGTGTTCGGGTCGGGCGGTGCCGTTGAAGGTCTGGACATCCCTGGAGCCGACCGGTTTGCCGTAGTGCTTGCACTGCACGACCACCTTGCGGCCGAGGTGGTCCCAGGCGATGACGTCCGCGCCGAGGTCCCCGGCGCGGCCTGAGTGCTGGACCCGGGTGAAGCCGTCGCGGGCGAGCAGGGCGGCGCACGCCCGCTCGAACTCCGTGGCCTCCATCGCGTCCAGGTGGTGGATCCCGTACGTCAGGATGGCCGGGACCTCGTCGTCGAAGTCGTCGTCCACGTAGCGGACGTACCCGCGTGGGGTGAGGAGGCGGGCCGCGAGCACGACGGGGACCAGCGCGAGCGGGGCCACGATCAGAGTCGACCACCAGGGGTGATCGGTGATCCAGCCCCAGACGTCCACGCTGAGCCAGCGCCAGAAGGTGGTGCTCAGCCACTGCCAGACCACCTTGGCGACTGCGATGGCGAGTACCACCCCGGCGATGGCCTTCAGCAGCGGATCGAATGTGCCGTCATGGCGCACTGTGCGGCCTCTCCGGTGTCGTCTCAGGGCGCCGGGGCCGGACCGGCCGGGCTGCGGGGCGGCGGGCTCGTCGCTGGGGCCTTCGGGTCGGCAGGCGTAGCAGTTCGTGGAGGGCGACGCCGTGCTCGGCCCACAGGCGGAGCCGGTCGCGGTCGACCCAGCGCACCTGGTGCTTGTCGCCCCAGGCCTTGGCGTCGCGGGTGAAGGAGCCGTTGGTGACCACGACGGCGATGTCGGCGCCGTGGACGGGGCTGGCGGTGCCCTTGACCTGGTACATCACCGGGGAGCCGACCTTTGCGCCGACTGTGGTGTGTTTCGCCTGCAGCACGATCCGGCCCAGCGCCGGATGCTGACCGATCACGTCGGCGGCCTGGTCGCCCTGCCGGCCGACCTGCCGTGCCGTCCAGCCGTCGCGGACCAGCAGATCCCGCAACGCGAACTCGAACTCCTGGTCGTCCAGCGCGTCGATGCCGCTCAGGGGCAGCCGCAGACCGGCCAGTCGCGTCGCGCGGGCCCGATCGGCGGAGTGGCGCCGCACCCACCACACCGCTGCGCCGACGACGGCAGTGGCGGCAAGAACGACGAGGACGGGCCAGTGCCGGGCGGCGGCCCGGGCGCCGGCGGTCGCGGCCTGGGCGAGCAGCGTGGCCACCGCCAGGGCGGTGACACCGGCCGCCATGTGCTCGATGGCTCCCCGGGGCCGACGTGGCCACCGGCGTCGCTTGCGGGACATCAGCGCGCGGCCGGGGCGGAGGTGGCCGTCGGCGCCGGACTGTTCGGCGTGGCCGCGCCGGAGTCGCCGAAGCCGATGAAGTGACTCCACAGCCACACCAGCGCGCAGACGCCGACGATCGACCAGCCGCTCATCTTCTTCGCGCTCGGCCGCGGGTTGCGGCGGATGTGGCTGCGGACGACGTGGTATCCCTCGGGCACCGGCATCGGATGGGCTCCCCTCCCGTCGGCGGGCCGCTCCTCGCGGCCCGTTCCGCCCTCTGATGTAGCAGCGCCTTCCGACACGAACTGACGGAACGTCGACAATCGATCACAAGCCGCAACGGGATTCGGACACGGACCTCGCGCCGATCCAGGCCTCCCCGGTAGGGCCTGTTGACGGCCTTGGCCCAGGCCGTGGTCACGCTCGAACACAGTGGCGCCCGTGAGGAACGAGACGGCCGCAGGTACGGCCTTCACCCTATGAACCATCTGTCAGCTGGACGAATGCCCGGCCCCGGCGGTGCGCTGGCGTCGTCAATGCATCTGGCGAAAACCGGTGGCGTACGCCGGGGGCGCAGAACGAGGGCGTTCGCGCCACGGGCCGGTCAGCGGCCGCACGTCCCCTGTCGGCCCGTCAAAGCCGCGAACAGGCCGTCGAATCGCGGAGATTCATCAGAAGCGTGAACCGGCACTACGGCCGGGCTCTACCCTCTCGTCGGACGGGAAGGAAACGGTGACAGGTGTGACTTCCGGCGAAGGACGCTCGCGGCGCCAGGACGGTACGGGCGTCGACGACGACAGTGACAGCGGTCTTGCGCTCCTGATGGGCTTCTTTGCGCTCGGCGCCGTCGTGCAAACAGCGGCCTGGCTGTGGGGCCATCCGCTGGCCGCCACGGCGGCACTCGGCGGCGCAGCCGCGGTAGTCGTCGCCCTACGTGCGGCACTTCGACATACCGCCCTCGGTCCACCGGTGCGCCGATTCCTGCAACCGCTGTGGGCCCTGGTCCGCGCCGGCATCGCCACGCGATTCACGCTCGCCCGTACCAGAGCTGCGGCGTTCCTCACCAGTCGCATCGAGCAGTGGGCCCATCGGCCGGTGCGTCAGGCGAGGCCCGCAGAACCCGACGCGTCCTACACCCGGCGCTCCCTCGACCACACCCTGGAGGCGTTCGAGGCCGCCTCACCGACCCGCTTCGAGGAGATGTGCCGCGAACTGCTGGAACGCGACGGGTTCATCGACGCCGTACGAGTCGGCGGCGCCGGGGATTTCGGTGCCGACGTCGTCGCCGTGGACGGTCTGGGACGGAGGGTGGTGCTGCAGTGCAAGCGATACTCGGCTCCGCTGGGTTCGGAGGCCGTCCAGAGGTTCAACGGCACCGCCCGGCCGGTCCACGGCGCCGCGGTCCCGGTCGTTGTGGCGCTCAACGGCTTCACCGAACCCGCTGCCGCCTTCGCCACGAGGCAGCGCCTTCACCTCGTCGACCGCGAACGCCTCGCCCGCTGGGGCGCCGGCCAGCACCTCTACCGGGTCCTCGACATCGACCCCGGGCCGGGACGGTACACCTGACAGCCGAGACCCGGCAAGGAAGCCCCCGGACATCCCGAGTGCCCGGATGCCGGGGTGAGCCCCAGCTGTCGTACATCTCCGTCCAGGCCGCGCGTCAACGAGACAGAGTCGCCAAGGAAGACGGCATCACCGCAGTGTGGCAACCGTCGACCCGAAGGCTCCCCTCATCGACCAGGTCCACTGGGCGCGTACCGACAACCTTCCGGCCCGAGCCATCCGCGAGGACCGCGACCTGCTCGTCCGAGGCGGCGTACGCACCCTCAACCTGAAGAAGTGCGACCACACCAACCCGCTTCTGTGCCCCGTCGAGAAGATCGGCCGCTGCTACCAATGGCACCCGAGCTGGGACATCCAGGTGCCGCAGATTGACGACATGGTCCGCCGCATCGCCGGCGGCCTCTACGTCCCGATCACCCTCAAGACCACACCCGGCGGCCTGCTCCGCTTCTGGGCACCGGAGAAAGACCGGAAGGTGTTCGTCTCGAACGGCGGGGCACTGGTCGACACCGACAGTTCCGCGCGAGCGGAAGTCATCGACGGGTCTGCGTGATGTGGAGTGCATCCGGGTGCGGGAAGACCGGCGCGGGCCCGACTTCGAACCCATGCCGCGGAAGGACACCGGCGAGGCGTACTGCGCAGTCGTCGCCGTGAGCGTGCCGGCCCCGGCGCGCACCGATGATCGGTGCGCGCCGGTTACTGCTCCGCGGGCAGGACCCCGTGCGGCGTGCCGGGCGCGCGCCTGTACCCCGGTGGCTGGTTCTGCGACTCCCACCGACCAGGCATTCGGTACTGACCCGCGGCTGCCGGGCACCGCTCTCACCGCCGAAGCACAGGGCAGTCCCCAACGCGGGAATGCCCTGAGCAAGTGCGTGGTCCAGGAGTTCCACGCACTTCGGTCGGGTGCTACCAGGTTCCGGATCTATGCGGCGAGGCAGGTGCTGGGGATCGCGGTGGAGTCGATGTTGGCGTACTGGGCATCCGCCCGGTCGAGGGCAATGGCGAGCGCCTTGACGGCTTCGTCGGCGGAGTCTTTGAGGAGGTGGCCGTAGAGGTCGACGGTGATGGCGAGATTGGAGTGGCACAGGGTTTTTGAGACGACGGCGAGGGGGATGCCTGCGGCGATCATGATGCTGGCTGCAGTGTGGCGCAGGTCGTGCAGGCCGATCTTCGGCAGGTCGAGTTCGGCAGTGCGTTTGCGGAGTTGGTCGAGGACCCACTGGGGCCGAAGGGGCTCTCCGTCTGGGCGGGCGAAGACCAGGCCCTCCAACCGGCTGTTGGGATGGGCCGCCATTTGGATGGCGGCCTGGCGGTGGAGGGCGGCCATCACTCGAGGAGAGAGGCTGATCCATGTGCGGCTGGCTTCGGTCTTGGGTTCGCCGAGGTGGATCTTCCCGTTGTTCACGGCGGTCAGTGTCCAGCGGACGTAGAGCTTGCGGTCCATGAGGTGGACGTCGGACCAGTGCAGGGCGAGGACCTCGCCGCGGCGCATCCCGGTGCCTAGCATGACCTCGAACAGGTCGGTGAGCCGGTCCGCGTAGTGCTCCGCGTTGTGGCGGAGGAACGCCGCCGCCTGGTCGGGAGTCCAGCAAGTGCGCACCGCGGCGCGGGGCTTGGGCGGGACGGAGTGCTTGGCCGGGTTGTAGCGCAGCCGCCACGTCCGTACCGCGTGGTTCAGGGCGTTGCGCAGCATGGCCACCGCGTGGTGGACGGTGGTGCGCCCGCGGCCGGCGGCGAGCTGCGCGCTCACCCAGGCGTCGATGTGCTTCGGGCGGAGGTCGAGGAGCAGCATGCCGCCGAACGCGGGGACGAGGTCGCGTTCGATGCAAGCCCGGTAGCCGGCCCAGGTGTTCGGGGCCAGCGCCGGCCGCTTCGCCTCCAGCCATTCGTACAGGAACAGCCCGACACGAAGCGTCCGGTCCTCGTACACGCCCCGGTACTCGGCATCCAGCACCCGCGCCATCTCCCGGGCCGCCTCCGCCCGGCTGGCGAACCCGCCCCGTCGCCGAGTCCTACGCTTGCCGTCCTCCCGCGCCAGATCCACCGCATACGTCCACCGCCCGTGCGCGGTATCGGCGGCCAGCCGCGGACACCACGAACCCAACTGCTTCCCGCTGGTGCCGTCCTTGCACCCACACCTGCGGTACACCCGACCACGCTTGGGACACTGCGCCATGGGCTCCTCCTCGAGCCAAGTGGTGATGGCGTGTCCAGAGTCGCGGGAGTGATGGGTGTGGCGGCAGAGCGTGCGGGGCGGGGCGCGGAGCACAGACAAGATCGACCGGCCAGGACGCGCGCTGGCGACACGCCGCGAGGGTGGTCACGGAGCACGTTCGATGGGTAAGGCAGCTTGATCGCGCAGCGTCGGCCCGCACGGGGGCGCCGTTTCGAAGAGCGGCGGCGGGACCAGGAGAAGGCGGTCTGCCGGTTGGCCGTGGGTTGTTGGGCTCGTACAACCCGGAGCACGCGCAGTGCGGTGGCGGCGAGCCTCGAATCGATCCTCGGAGTGCGTCACGGCGAGCGCCGAGAATTCCGCCAGCCCGCAGAGAAATGGGTGAGGGCGGGATTTAAGGTGGCGATTTTCTGACTGGATTTTGGCCTGGATCAGATTGATTTCGATTGGACGCTCAGGGGCCCCGTCTGATGACTCTCTGGGAGATCCGCGGGAATCGCTGGATGCACGGTAGGAGTGGCGCTACTCTGGAGGCATGAACGCCACTCGGACCTTCCGTCAAGTCCCCGACCTGGGGACCAGCTGGGGACCACGCGTCATACGCGCTTCCGCACGAGGTGCGCGAAACGTTCTCATCTGCACACGTACGACGTGTGTGTGAGCACATTTCAGGCAGGAATAGAGGAACCATTCCTGCTGGGGGTCAAGGGGTCGCAGGTTCAAATCCTTCGTCCCGACTGTGAAGTCGGTTGTGAGAGCCGGTACTTGGGAAACCAGGTGCCGGCTCTTTCTGTTGCGGGGTCAGCTGGTGGTCGCATGGTGGTCGCCTGGCCACATTGGCCAGTCCTCGGCGGGGTCGTCGGTGCGCGGGGTGCGGTTGGCGGGGCGTGGCCGGTGGGGGCGCGGGTGCTGGTGTGTGGGACGGCTGGCGTGGCAGACGGGGGTGCCGAGTTCTTCGCGGTCGGCGGTGTCGAGGGTCCAGGCGATGCCGTTGATTCGCGAGCCGGCGCATCGTGAGGTAGGTCCGGTAGTGGACCGCGACCGGCAGAACTCTGTTCTTTAGCGACAGGGCCCAGGGGCGCCCGGACTTGAGGCGGCCGGCGCGCGGCCGCCGCGGTACTTCACCGCCTGGAGGGGTCTATTCCCGGGCGGCTCTCTCCTGGCGGCGCAGGCGGTAGGTGACGGCGAGCCCCCACGGGATCGCGAAGATCAGGACGAGGACGAGGCCCAGCGCGGGCGGCGACGGCTGCGCCGCGGCGAGTGCGAGGCAGGCGAGGGCGGCCGCCGCGCAGGTCCGGGACAGCGCGAGGTAGAGCTCCCGCTTGGCGTGCCAGACCTGGAGGGTCGCGGCGACAAGCATGGTGCAGACCAGCACGACGGCCGCGCCGCCGCACAGCACCCAGGCCGTGGCGGCAGGGGTGCGGGCGGCGTGGGCGTGCTCGACCAGGCTGACCATCGCCGCGCCCATGGCGGCGACCGCGGCCGTGAGCGGCAGGTGCGCCAGCATCCACTCCACCGTGGCCGCCGGGGTCCGGCGCGGCTGCCGGCGGCCGACGAAGTCGAAGTACGTCCACCAGGCGCCGAAGCCGACGACGACGGCGATCAGCGCGACGGTCAGCGTGAGCGCGTCGACCGGCTCGGCCGCGAGCCCGCTGACCACGCCGGTCACGGTCTCGCCGAGCACGATGATGATGAGCAGCCCGAATCGTTCGATCAGTGCGTCCGTGACGGTGCGCGCTGCCGTCTCGCGCGGCGTCGCCCACACGGTCACGGCGGCGAAGCCGGCCAGGTAGGTCAGGTCGAGCAGTCCCCACGCCCAGACGCGGGCGGTGGCGGAGAGCAGCGCGCTCGTCCCGAGGGCGGCGGCACACAGGACCGTTCCGGTGACGAACAGCCGGCTGGGCCGGTGGAATTCGGGCTGGTCGCCGCGGGAGGCCAGCAGCCACAGCAGGGCGAGTACAGCGAACAGGACGCCGGCCGTGACGGCGAAGGCGGCTCCCCGCGCACCGTCGGCCTCGGGGACGGCGGCGCCCAGGGGGACGAGGATGAGGATCTGCAGCAAGAAGGTGCTGCGGGCACGGGCGTCTTCGCGGCCGTGGAGTTCGTGGTGGAGGCTCCCGTTGACCCAGGCGATCCAGATCAGCCCGAACACCGCGGCGTACTCGCCGATGCCGCTCCAGGTGAGCTTCCCCGCGAGGTGATGGGCGGCCTGGGTGACCAGGGTGACCACGACCAGGTCGTAGAAGAGCTCCAGGGGGCCGACGACACGTTCGCGCGGCTGCTCACCGTGGGGGCGCGGCGGCTGCCAGAGCCGGCGGCCCAGCCGCCGGAGCATCGGCCACCCGGCCCGGTCCTGGGTGCTGTCGTCGCTCATCGGATGATCGGCTCCCTGGCTGGCGTGGGCCGGGTGGTTGCACGGATCAGGGTGCGCTCGGGCGGGTCCCAGTTCAGTCGACCATCGGGCGGCGTTCGGTGAAGTACCGCGCGCCGTCCTGCTTGACGAATTCGTCGAGACAGCGGACGGCGGCCATCATGATCGCGCGCTCGGCGCCGGTGTGATCCGGTCCGCGACGCCGTCACCGTAGGCGAGCGGGATCACGCCGCGGCTGCGCAGCCAGTGGTGGTTCCGCTCGCTCGCCAGGCCGATGACGGTGGCCCCGGTGCGGCGGGCGAGCTGGACGGCGAGCGAGCCGACTCCGCCGGCCGCTCCGGAGACCATGACGGTCTCGCCCGCCCCGGGGCGGACTGCGTGCACCGCACCCCACGCGGTCACACCGGCGACGTACAGGCCGCCGGCGACCTCCCAGGGGACCTGCTCCGGCTTGCGTGTGAGGTTGCCGGTCTAGACCAGGACCAGCTCGGCCTGGGAGGCCCGCTCGTTGCTGAACCCGATCACCTCGTCACCAGGCCGGAACCCGCCGGCCCTGGGGCCGATCTCCTTGATGACGCCGGCGAGGTCGCTGCCCTGCCCGGACGGGAACGTGGACGGGAAGATGTCTGCCACCGCCCCCCTGCGGATGGCCGCTTCGCTCGGGTTGATGCCGGCGGCCTTCACCCGGACCAGGACCTGACCGGCCGCGGGCACCGGGCGCTCCACCTCTTCGACCCGCAGCACGTCGATCCCGCCGAACCCGTCGTACCTGACCGCCGTGGACATGAGTCACGCCCGCCGGAGTTCGAGCACGGGGATGGTGCGAATGCCTTCCGTCCGCTGTGCGTAGTCGGCGAAGCCCGGGTAGCGCCGGGCCTGTTCGGCGTAGACCCGGTCGCGTTCGGCGCCGGTCAACTCGCGGACGGTCGCCCGGTACGTCTCGGTTCCGCGTTCGACGCTGCCGGTGCCGGCTGCAGCCAGGTTGCGGTACCAGTCCGGATCGGTGGGGGCTCCGCCGTTGGTCGCGAAGACGTAGACGACGTCCGGCTCGGTCTCGTGCGGGAGGTACATCATCGGGTTGACGTACTCCCGCCCGCTCTTGCGGCCGCGGTGGTGCACCAGGACCAGCGGAGCGCCCTCGAAGACCCCGCCGACCCGTCCCTCGTTCGCCCGGAACTCCGCGATGGTCTTCGCGTTCCAGTCGAGTGCTTCACTCATGTCCGACTCCTGTCCGGGAGGTATGGTCACTGAGCCCTACCACCGGCGAGGTGAGCGGGCATCACCGGATCGAGGTGATTCGCACGGCCGGGGGCATCGCGGCCCCACCGGGCCGGGTGCCGGGTCACCGGACCCTCAGGCCGGCCGCCGACGACCGGTCCGGACGCGACCCCGAAGGAAACGCGCAGGCTAGGGGATCCGCCATTCCTGGAACTTGTTGGCCGGGGTGCAGGCGGTCATGGTGACCTGCTTGCCCGGGCCGTTGTTGGTCAGGCAGGTGTCTCCTGCCTGGAGGTAGTAGGCGCCCGAGGTGCTCGCCGTGACCACCGACCAGGTCGTCATGAAGCTGAAGCCCGACGAGAGTTGCACCTTCCGGTTCTGGGCGGGCCAGCCCCCGTCGCTCTCGCCCTGGACGAGGGCCGGACCGCTCAGGTTGCACGGATGGATCTGGTACCAGCCGCCGGGGTCCGGCGCCGAGCGGACCCAGCCGTAGGCGGTCGTCCCGCCCATGACGGCCGCAGCGCCCGCCGACGGGCTGTCGGTGGCCAGGCCGAGCTTCTGACCGTCGGCCACGTTGACGATGGCGCCCCAGTTCGCGCCGCCGCACCCGGCCGGCACGGTCGAGGCGGGCGGCTTGGCCGTGGTCGCACCGGGAGCCGGATGCGGCGGGGTCTGCTGGTTGGGCGCGGCCCCGCCACCGCCACCTCCGCCTCCACCGCCGGTACTCCCGCCACCGCCGGTACTCCCGCCACCGCCGGTACTCCCGCCACCTCCACCGCCGCTACTGCCGCCACCTCCGATGCTTTTGCCGCCACCGCCCGCCGACCCGCCGCCTAGGTCCGGCGCCGGGGTGGACTCGGACGGGGCCGACGGCAGGGTGCCCGGCGTCGTCTCGCCGCCCGGCGGCGTGCTCGGTGTCGGCGAGCCGGTGATCGCGGCGGCGGACACGGAGACGGCGGGCTGCGCGCCGGGGGCCTCGCCCCGCGACTGGAACGGGACCCGGTCGACCAGCAGGACCGTGCCGGCGCCGGTGGTGATGATCACCGGGACGACGACGGGCACCAGGAAGCGGCGCCACGGCCGCCTCGTGCCGGGCTCGGCGGCGCTCCGGGGCGCCACCAGGGCGATCTCGACCGACGAGTTCCCGGCCCGGGCCCCGGCCGCGGCGACGGCGGGCGGAACGGCCCGCACCACTGCGGCGACCGGCACCGACCGGTCACCGACCGCGGCCCGCGCTGCGGCCGCCATCGCCGCGGCGTCGGCGAACCGGTCCCCGGGTTGCTTGGCCAGCGCCCGCGCCACGAACTCCCGCACCGCCGGCGGGAACTCCTCCGGCAGCTCCGGCGCGGGCTGCTGGACGTGCTTGAGCGCGACCTCGACCACGCTCTCGCCGGTGAACGGCGGTGTGCCGGTGAGCAGTTCGTAGCAGACCACGCCGATCGAGTAGAGGTCCGAGGCCGCCGTGACGGCGCCGCCGCCGGCCTGCTCGGGGGCCATGTACAGCGCGGTGCCGATCACCACGTTGGTCGCCGTGAGCGTGGTGCTCACCAGCGCCCGTGCGATGCCGAAGTCCGTCACCGTCACCCGGCCGTCGGCCCCGACCATCAGGTTGGACGGCTTGACGTCCCGATGCACGATCTCCTGCCGGTGCGCGGCCTGCAGCGCGTCGAGAGCCGTGGCGATCATGCTCAGCACCCGCTCGGGCGGCATCGGGCCGTCCTCGGCGAGGACCTTGTCCAACGGCCGCCCGTCGACGAGCTCCATCACGATGTACGCGATGCGCTCGCCCTCCGCCTTGCCGCTGCTCTCCCCGTAGTCGTAGACGTCCACGATGCCCGGGTGGCTGATCGCCGCGAGCAGTTGGGCCTCGCGCCGGAAGCGCCGGGCGAACGTCCCCTTCTCCAACAGCTCCGCGTGCAGGACCTTGACCGCCACCTGCCGCCTCAGCACCCCGTCGTCGGCGCGCCAGACGGCACCCATGCCGCCGCCGCCGATCCGCTCGGTCAGCGTGTAGCGACCTCCGAGCACCGCCCCCCGACCAGTCATGTCCCGCCCCTTCGCGATACCCGGCCCCAACCGGCTGTCAGTAGCATGTCACGTCCTGCCATCAGTGTTCCCCGGCCCGGTGGGCGGCGGGACGATCCGGCAGCCCGGCCTCAACACGGCACGCAGATGCTCAACCGCCGTTGCGCGCGCACATGGCGAGGGCGAGGAACGCGACGATCAGGATGACGACCCAGGCAAAGCACCCCAGCCCTTCCGGGTTCCCGGGCTTGATCTGAGTGACACCGCCCGGTTCGACGCGCGGGTGCCGCCGGGCATAGTGATCGAGCAGCTGCTGCGCCGCAGTAGCTTCAGTGGTCCATCCAGTCTTGAATCCGCACTCACCACAGTGTCCACAGAACTTGGCCATCGACTTCCCCCTCGGAAAATCACCACCACACATGTGGTACCACGGCTGGGGTGATACATTCAAGTAGGCATTGAGAAAGCGAAGTTGACGATGAACCATGAGCGAAGAGACCTGTTGCGCGATGCGGCCATCGAGGTGCTGGCCGAGGCGGGCGGGCGCGGGCTGACGCATCGGGCCGTTGACGCGGCCGCCGGGGTGCCGTCGGGTACCACCAAGAACTACTTCCCGACGCGGGACGCTCTGCTGGGCACGGTCGCCGAACGGTGCGTCGAGCAGTACCGCATGATCGCCGAGCAGCTCGCCGCCGCCGGCCCGGGACTCAGTGACCGCGAGGGCCTGGTGGCCATGATCAGAGGCCTGTTGGAGAACGTCGCCGGACCGGGCCGCGCCAGAATGCTCGCCTGCCTCGAACTCCAGGCCGAGGCCGCCCGCCGGACCTGGCTGTCGGCGATCCTGGACCCGATCTCCGCCGCCGACTTCGCCCTCTTCGGGCATGCCCAGCACATGGCCGGCCTGCCCGTCACCCCGCAACGGTCCGCCACCGTCACCCTCGCCCTGCAGGCCGCCATCCCGCACCTGCTCGACGCCGGCCCCCACACCCTTGCCGCCGCCGGCCTGGACGACCTGGACCGTTTCGTCCGCGACCTGCTCGACGCGGTCTACCCGTAACGCCGCGCGCGGCACCTTCGAAACCTGACCGCTGCCACAGGTCGCCGGCGGCGGCCGCGCGCTCGATTGCCTCGCGGGCGGCGGCGCGGTTGGATTCCGGCTTGCCGACGGCCAGCGTGAGCTGGGCTCAGGAGATGCGGGTGGTGCCGGTGGTGTGGAGGCTCACTCTCGGACCCCCAGGGCAGAATTGGGGCCGTCTTCGGGGGCGTGGGCGTCCTCGCCCTCCAGTTCGCGGTGGCTGGCGGCCATCGCGTCGGCCTCGGCATCGAGGTCCAGCCCGCGGGTGAGCGCGTAGTAGAGGACGCCGGAGACGATCAGGCCGACCACGAAGGAGATGTCCGCTCCGCCGAGAGCCTCGGCGGCCGGGCCGGTCCAGAACGAGGTGGCGAAGAAGGGGACCATCGCCGCGAAGCCCACGGTGTAAGCGGTCAGGCCCTGCCAGGACCAGCGGCCGTAGATGCCCTTCGGGTCGAAGATCGCGGTGATCGCGTAGTGGCCGCGGCGGACGAAGTAGAAGTCCACCAGGTTGACGGCGGTCCACGGGATCAGGAGGTAGAGCATCAGCAGCACGAAGTTGTTGAAGTTGCTCAGGTAGTCGGCGGGCAGCGCGAGCGCGACGACGAAGACGACCAGCTCGATCACCACGATGCCGGCTGGCGATCCGGGACTTCACCGTCTGGCGGATCTTGCGGAAGGCGTCCACCGCGCTGGTGGAGGCCAGCATCGCGCCGTAGGCGTTGACCGACATGATCGAGATCAGCGCCAGCGAGGAGACGACCACGGCGAAGGCCCCGAAGCCCGGCAGGATGTCGTTGCCCACCTGCCGCAGGCTCGCGATCACGTCGGGGGTCGGCAGCACGGAAGGCGATCAGCGCTCCCAGCGACATCAGCCAGACCGCGGAGCCGGTCGCGCCGAGGTACGTCCACCCGATGACCTCCCTGGCCGGGACGTCCGCGGGGAGGTATCGGGAGCAGTCCGAGACGTAACACGCGCGGGACGACACGCCGCCAGGGAGGTCTCGGCACGATGGATGTGCAGGTTGTTCGGCGTATCCATTGTCGGTCGCGTTGAGTGGTTACCCGCGACCAGCTTGCGACCACCAGCTGGCCGAGAGGCACCCTGACCTGGGACGACCCCTTAATGAGGCGACAAGTGCTCGGAGAGCGCCGGTGGTGACCTCGGGGTTGAGCGACGTCGTCCCGGCGCAGGGCCAGGGCCTCGCCCTTGCGCTTGCCGGTGCCGATCACCGGCTCAGCGGGGTCGGCATACAGAGGGCCGACGAGATGGGTGAAGCGCAGAAAGCGAGCCGCCGGCTCCTCGGTCCACAGATGCCGCTCGGCCGCCGCGGGCCGGGGCATGAGCGGGGGCTTCGTGGGGTTGCGGGTCGGACGCGCGGTGTCGATGTGCTCGGGGGCCGGGACGAGGGGCGGTCCGCTGCGCCCGGGTGAGGCTTCATCGGGATGTCATCGGGTGCTGCCACGGTCGTCGGGTGACCTCGGTCGACCGGGTGCCGCGCCGGAGCGTGGACGGGTGGGCCAACTGCTTCGGGAGGATTGACATGCGAGCACGAAGGATTGTGGCCGCGGCGGCCGGACTCTTGCTGACCGCCGGGCTTACGGCGGCACAGGGGGCCACGGCACAGGCTGCCGCCACTCGCGTGACCGCTCCGTGCGACGGCACCTACACGATCGTCGTCGGGGGCACCGGCAGCTCGTGGAACAACGATGGTTTCACCGGCAATATCCAGCAGCACGTCGGCTATCCCACCCAGATCCCCAACGGCGCGAGCACCCGGGCGGGCGTCAACGAGCTGAACCGGCTGGTCCGTGACCAGCGCGCCGCCTGTCCGGACCAGCACGTCAAGATGGCCGGGTACTCCCTGGGGGCCGGGGTGGTGCACGTCTGGGTCACCGAGAACTGGCAGACCTTCGGCAACGTCAACGCCATCCTCATCTCGGACCCCAAGCGTCAGGGCCCGCCCGGAGCCAACGGCGGGGCGGTGCCGTTCGGCGGTGTCATCGGCGCCCCGCTCGCCGGCGCCGACAAGTTCTTCGGCAACATCCCCGTCAAGACGATCTGCCACTGGGACTACGTCTGCGACGAGTCCGCCGGCATCTGGACCTACCCGTACAACCACATCCACAACTACCCCGAAGACTTCAACATGGACCACCACAACGACAGTGCCAACGAGGTCTGGTACAACGGCGCCTGGTACCCCGCGTAACCACGGGGCGCCCGCTTCATCGGGTTGTCATCGACCCTCCCTAGTCTGGCCGCGTTCAGTCAAGTGCCCGGACCGACAGGGGAAGGACGGCCGATGGCACGCAGGAGAGTCAAGGGAAGGCTGCCGATCGCGGTCATGGCCGCGATGGCACTGATGAGCACGATGGCGGCGGTCGGGGCACCGGCCGCCGCCGCACCGGGGCCGGACAAGCCGACGATCCGGTACACCGAGTACGGGATCCCGCACATCATCGCCTCGACCCTCGGAGGGATCGGGGAGGGCTACGGGTATGCCGCGGCCAAGGACAACATCTGCACCCTGGCCGACACCTACCTGATGGTGAACGCCCAGCGGTCCCGCTACCTGGGGCCGGACGGCAGGACGAGCCCCGGCCAGAACCAGAACACCACCACCAACCTCAACAGCGACTTCTACTTCCAGCGGATCAACGACAACCGGGTGGTGGAGCGGCAGCTCGAACAGCCCGCCCCCAACGGGCCGGAACCGGAGGTCAAGGAGGCCATCAGCGGCTACGTCCGGGGGTACAACCGCTACCTGGCCGAGACCGGCGTGGACAACATCTCCGACCCGGCATGCCGAGGCAAGGCCTGGGTGCGGCCGATCACCGAGCTGGACGTCTACCGGCACGCCCACGCCGAGATCATCATGGGCGTCGCCGATCCGCTGCTGGAGGGCGAGGTGAACGCCGCACCCCCTGGAGCCTCGGCCTCGGCAGCCCCCGCCGCCCCGGCCGTGTCGCCGGAGGAGACCGCGGCGAAGATCAGCGAGGCGATCGCCGCCAGCCATCAGCAGGGCGCCATGGGCAGCAACGCCCTGGCGGTCGGTTCGCAGGGCATGTCCGCGGGCAGCGGCACCAGCATGCTGCTGGCCAACCCGCACTTCCCGTGGCAGGGCAAGAACCGGATGTGGCAGAGCCAGCTGACCATCCCGGGCAAGTTCAACGTCTCCGGGGCCAGCCTGCTCGGCCTCCCCGCGGTGAACATCGGCCACACCGACGACGTCGCCTGGAGCCACACCGTCGCCACGGTGGCCCCGTTCGGGCTGTTCGACGTGCAGGTGGACCCGCTGCACCCCACCAACTACCTGGTGGACGGCGCCTGGACGCCGATGACCTCGCAGCAGGTCGGCGTCGACGTGCTGAACCCGGACGGCTCCCTCGGCAGGGTCACCAGGACACTGTGGTCCACCCGCTACGGCCCGATCACCACCTCGATGCAGGGTTACCCGCTGCCCTGGGTGGTGAGCGCCCACGCGGTGCGCGACGCGAACATGGACAACCTGCGGGCCCTGAACACCTGGTTCCGTCTGGACCAGGCCAAGGACGTCAACGACGTGGTGAACGCCCTGGAGACGACGGAGGGCGTGCCCTTCTTCAACACCGTCGCCACCGACCGCAAGGGCAACGCGCTGTACGCGGACATCCAGGCCGCCCCGAACATCACCGACGAGCACGCCCAGTCGTGCCTCACCCTGACCGGCCAGGCGCTGTTCAACCAGGTACTGCGGCTGCCCAACGTGCCGCCGATCTCCATCTTCGACGGCAAGCGCAGCGAGTGCGACTGGCCGAACGACCCGAACGCCGTCGCGCCGGGCCTGCTGGACCCGCACAAGCAGCCGCGACTGATCCGGTCCGACTTCGTGGGCAACGCCAACGACAGCGCCTGGCTGGCCAATCCGGACCAGCCGCTGTCCTACCCCCGGGTGATGGGCGACAGCGGGACGGCCCGCACGCTGCGCACCCAGGAGCTGATCCTGACCGCGCGGAACCGGATCGACGGCAACGACGGCCTGCCGGGACGGGGCTTCACCCCGGAGAACATGCGGCAGCTGCTGTTCTCCGACAACAGCCGGGCCGCCGACCTGGCCCTCAATGCCACGGTGAGTGCCTGCCAGGGCGCCCCGTTCGGGCTGGTCCTGGTGGACGGCAACCTGGTCAACATCAGCGAGGCCTGCCCGATCCTGGCCGCCTGGAACCACAAGTACGGTACGGACAGCCGGGGTTCCCTGCTGTTCGAGAACTTCTGGTACTTCCTGGGCAATGGGCAGGCGATCGAGAAACTGCCGTGGCGGGTCCCGTTCGACCCCAAGGACCCGGTACACACGCCGAATTCGCTGGACGCCGGGAACGACGCCGTCCGCAACTCGCTCGCCCGGGCCGTCCTCGCGCTGCGCAACGCGGGCATCCCGCTGAACGCACCGCTGTCGGACACCCAGAAGATCACCCGCAACGGTGAGCAGATCCCGATCCACGGGGCGATCCACGAACTGGGCGTGCTGAACGTGGTCACCTTCGGCACGGTCGACGGCAAGCTGGACGTCACCTTCGGCTCCAGCTTCATCCAGCAGACGAGCTTCACCGCGGACGGCCCGCCGCGGTCCGCCTCGCTGCTGGCCTACTCCCAGTCGGCCAACCCGAACTCGCCGCACTACGCGGACCAGACCAAGTTGTTCTCGGCCCGCCAGTGGGTGACCGAACGGTACACGGAGGACCAGATCGCGGCCTCACCGGCCTTGGAGATCAAGGTGCTGGACTGATGTTCCGCGCCGCGCGAGCACGACACCCGCGACACCCGCGAGGAGGGAACACCGTGAGCAGGACATGGAGCCGGTGGCGCATGGTGGTGGCCCTGTTGGCCGCCATCGTGGGAACGGCCACGACCACGAGTGCGGTGCGGGCCGCCGGTGGCACCGGGGCGCCGCCGCCGATGGCGGACAGGTTCGGCCTGACCCAGGTCGAACCGGCCGTGGGCGGACCGACCAACTTCTACCTCACCGTGACCACGCCCGAGGTCACCGGCAAACACCACATCAAGATCGTCCTGCCGAGCGGCTACTACGACGACCCGGACAGGCGCTACCCCGTGCTGTACTTCCTGCACGGTTCGCCCGACGATCCCGTCCAGCAGAACTATCCGGCGCTGACCAGCTCGAACTCCATGATCACCGTCATCCCGGACGGCGGCGCCCGGGGCTGGTACGCCAACTGGCTCAACCAGAACACCCAGGTCGGAGCCCAGAACTGGGAGAACTTCCACCTCAACCAGGTGATCCCGTTCATCGACGCGAACCTGCGGACCGTCGCCACCAAGAAGGCCAGGGCGATCGCCGGCGTCTCGATGGGCGGGTTCGGGGCCCTCCACTACGCCCAGGACCGTCCCGAGCTGTTCAGCCAGACCGCGTCCCTGTCCGGGGACATCGACCTGTCGGTCGACTCCATGGACCTGCGGCTGGCCGTCGTCGCCTCCCTGATCGACGCGCAGGGGGCGCTCTGCGGCTCGGCCTCCGGGTTCTGCGGCGACCCGAACAACGACCCGTACAAGCCCGGTGTGGACAGCGACGCCCTGTTCGGAACGCCCTACCCGGTGTTCAACGCGGACTGGCGGTGGAACGCGGCCGACCCGTCGCAGCACATGGACAAGCTCTCCGGTGTCGGGGTCTCCATCTACGTGGGCAACGGCCGCGGCGTGCCCACCGACCTGGAGTTCTGGCTCGAAGGCGCCTCCAAGCACGTCAAGGACCACATGGACGCCCTGGGCATGCCCTACTACTACGTCGACTACGGCGACGGCTCGGCCTGGGGCACCCAGTGCAACGGCGGCCACAGCGCCGGCTGTTGGGAACAGGACCTCAGGGACCTGATCCCCCGGCTGGAACGGGCCTTCGCCTCCTGACCGTGACCGTGATGCCCCGGTGACCGGGGCGCCACGGCCGGCCCGGGCCTCACCGCGTGACGGCGGTGAGGCCCAGGCCGGCTTCGTCCCCGCACAGGATCATCTGGTACGTCCGCCGCAGCATCCGGCTCGGCGGAACCCCCAGCTCCTCGGCCAGCCGGCGGCGCGCGCGGCCGAACACGGCCAGGGCGTCGGCCTGCCGGCCGCACCGGTACAGCGCACCCATCAGCATCGCCGCCACCGGCTCGTTCAGGGGGTGTTCGGCGGACAGCGCGGACAACTCGGCGATCGCCTCCGCGCACTGACCCAGCCCTAGCTGCCACTCCGACTTCCGCTGTGCGACGGCGATCCTGCGCTCGGCGAGCCGCAGCCGCTCCGACTCGGCGAGCGGACCGGGCAGGCCGGCCAGCAGCTCCCCGCGGAACAGGTCCAGCGCCCGGGTGCAGAGGCGGACCGCCTCGACCGGGTCTCCCGCCCGATGGGCCGCCCCGGCATCGGTGACCAGGCTCTCCATCCGGGCCAGGTCCACCTCGGCCGCGTCGGCGACCAGCCGGTAGCCACGCCGGTCGTGCCCGATCACCGAGTCCGGACTGTCCCCGATCCGCAGGGTCTTGCGCAGCCGGTAGACGTGCACCGGCACCACGTTGGTGACCGGTGGCTCCGACCCCCACACCCCGTCCAGCAGTTCCTGCTGACTGACCGTCCGCCCCGCGCGCAGCGCCAGCGCCGCCAGCACGGCCTGCTGGCGCAGGTGCCCCAGGTCCAGCGGCCGTCCGTCCCGCCAGGCCCGCAGCGGTCCGAGCACGGAGATCTGCACCTTCGGTCCGGCCGTACGGCGGGCGGTGCGCTGCGGCCCCGGGCTCCCCAGCCCGGTCCGGGGGCCGCAGCCGGGGGAGACCAGCCCGCAGTCGAAGGCGTGGACGATGGCGGCGGCCCGGTCGCGCAGCCCCAGCTTCCCGAGGATCCGCACGAGCTGTCCGGCCACGGCGTCCTCGGTGAGGGCGAGGGCGGCGGCGATCTCGTCGTCCCGTAGGCCGCAGCCGACCGCGCGGAGCACCTCGCGTTCCTGGGGGCCGAGCGGGGCGGAGCCGGGCCGGCTGGTGGTGGCGGTCGTCGGCATCGCTGCTCCCTGGACTCCGGGCCGGCCGGTCCGGCGGGCACGGTCGAAGGTAGTGACGGGGACTCAGGGACCGGAATCCGGAACGATCCGGAGGCGCGCGGCCGACGGTCCGCGCCGCAGGCAGTGGGGCATGCGCGCCTGGTCAGGGTTCCTGGTCGGGGGCTTCCCGGTCAGGGGCAGCCGACGAGGGTGGGCCGGTCCTTGGTGCGGACGGCGGGGAGCCAGGCCGTGGCGGGGCCGGGGAGGCGGATGCGGTACCAGAGGGTGGAGGTGCGGTCCTCCTCGTCGATGATCGGGAGGCCGGTGGGGAGTTGGCAGTCCGCGTCGAGGACGTCGTTGTGCCAGACGCGGGTGGGGATGACGTTGCCGGCGGTGTACGGGCGCGTCGGGTCGACGGCGAGGCCGAGGCTGCACTGGGGGTCGCGGTCGGCGCGGTCCTGGCAGCTGCGTTCGGCGTTGAACACCCTGATGTGAGCCGGGTGTTCGGCCGGCTGTCGGGCCGGAGCGGGGTGCGGCCAGAGCGCGGTGGCGGTGGCGGTGACGGCGGCCGTGGCGCAGGTGGCGAGGACCAGCAGGGCGGTGCGCGGTCGTGGGCGGCGGCCCGGGCGGTGGGCGCGGATCCGGGCGAGCAGGCTCTCGGCGGTGTGCGGGGCGCGGGCCGCGTGGGTGGGGGCGAGGCAGTCGGCGGCGAGGTCGCGCCAGAACGGCGGGACGACCGGGGCCAGCCGCAGGGCCGCGCGGCCCTCGGCGTACTGCTGGGCGGCGGCGCTGCGGGCGGTGGGGGTCGCGCCCGGGAAGGGCGGGACGCCGGCGGCGAACACCTCGTGGATCACGATGCCGAGCGCCCAGATATCGGCGGTGGCCCGGATCTTGACGCCGTCCGCGCCGAGCGGCGCTTTCCAGCGTTCCGGCGGGAGGTAGTCGGGGGTGCCCATGGGGGCGGCGTGGCCGTGGGTGCCGGTGAGTTCGATGGCGAGGCCGAAGTCGGAGAGGCGGACCTCGCCGTTCCGGCCGATCAGGACGTTCTCGGGCTTGAGGTCGGTGTGGACCCAGCCGGAGCGGTGCAGGTGGGCCAGGCCCTCGCAGATGCCGGCGATGATCCGGGCGCCCCGGGCCTCGTCGACGCCGGTGGCGAGCAGGTCGCGCAGGGTGCACCGGGCGCGTTCCATGACCAGGACGATGGCGCCGTCGAGCGCGGGGTGGTCGGGGGCGGCCAGTACCAGGGTGTCGAGCAGGCGGACCAGCCGGGGGTGCGGGGCGGTGCGGCCCAACTCGGCCTCGCGGCGGGCGGCTTCGGTGACCTGACGGGCTTGGCGGGGGGCGAGTCCGGCGGTCGGCAGCACCTTGAGGGCGACCGAGCCGTCCTCTCCGTCCCCGCCGGTCGTTCCATCGGCTCGGCGGGCGGCGTAGACCGTCGCCCAGCCGCCTTCGCCGATCGGCTCGGTGACGGTCCAGTCGCCGATCCGGTGGCCGGGTGGCAGCAGGTCCTCGCCGTCCCCGTGGCAGGACGGGTCGTGCACCATCGGAGCCCCCTCCTACCGTCCGGGCGCGGCGGCTTCGGGGCGCGGCAAGAGCGCGAGGTGCTCCTCGCGGACGATGCCGAACTTCAGCGCGAGCCCGACGACGGCCTCGCGCTTGCCGTTGCGCCGGTCCGCGCGGACCGCGTCGTCGGGCAGGTCGATGCGGAGTTTCTCGTCGGCGAGATAGTCGAGGTGCGAGCTGACCGCGCGGGCGGTGAGCCGGGCGCAGGCGGGGTGGAGGCGCAGCCGCTCGACCACCTGGGGGGTGGTGGGCACGGCGGCTGGGGAGCGGTCGCGCAGCCACGGTTCGCAGAGCGCGACCAGGACCAGGAAGTAGGTGGCGGTCTCGTCCAGCGAGTACGCCGTCATGGTGCGGCTCTCCGAGGAGCCGCGGCCGAGCGCGTGGGCGTCCAGGTAGACGTGGTCGGGCGCGAACACCTGGAAGGACAGCGGCGTGTCCCGTCGCGAGGGCAGCACCACCCGGGAGAACTCGAACGGGATCGGCGCGCCGATCCGCCGGGGCGGCACCCGCAGGTACTCGCCGGCGCCCTCCGGGTTCTCCACCAGGTAGGAGTGGGTGTCGCTGAGGTTGCTCAACTGCCAGTGGTCGTCGGTCGCGTGGATCTCGCCGGCGAGCCGGGAGACCGTCTCGTCGCCGAGCCGGAGCTCGACCGGCGTACGGGCGGAGCCGCGGCCGAAGCGCGCCCGCTCCCCCGGACCAAGCCGCAGGGTCACCGCGTCCTCGCCGTTCCCCTCCGGCAGGTGGACGAGAATTCCGCTCACCGTTCCTCCGTCCCGCGCGCTGCTCCCCGTTGCACCGTTCGGCCTGCCGGTGGTGGCCAGACGGACCAAACGTTACCTCCTTGAGCATGACAATAAACCGCGTGGTGGCGCAGACCACGTGACGGGGAGTGCGGGGCGCCGGACGGACAGTCAGGGCCGCAGCGCCGCCGAGTGCCTGATGACGGAACGGCCGACGGGCGGGAGCACCGGTGCTCCCGCCCGTCGACAGGTGTCGATCGGGGGCGCGATCGCAGTCGCGGACTCGGTCGCGGTCGTGCCCCGGGAGGGCCGTCAGGGCACGGCGGGTCCGGCGGTGGTGTTGAGCCAGGCCCAGTCGGACCAGGTGGAGAAGCCGGTCTGCCACTTGTGGTAGACGCCGGCGCTGCTGGTGCCGAACACCTCGATCCGTCCGTCGGCGTTGGTTGCCGCGCCGACCTCGGTGCCGGGGCCGCCGAACGTCTCCCACTGACCGTACGGCGCGTTGACGGCGGTCTGCCAGAGGTGCTGCGCGGTGCTGCCGTTCATGGCGAACACCTCCACCCGGCCGTCCGGCGAATGCTCACTGGTGAGTTGGGAGTCGGCGGGTCCGCCGGCGGCTTCCCAACCGGACCAGGTGGTCGGGTTGGTCTGGTACTTGTGGAAGACCCCGGCGGAGCCGGAGGCGAAGACCTCCAGGCGGCCGTCCTGGTTGTGGTCGACGGTGAGGTCGTGTCCTCCGCCGCCGAAGGTCTCCCAGCTCGACCAGGCGCCGTTCACGGCGGTCTGCCACTGGTGCTGGAAGGTGCTGCCGTTCAGGGCGAAGACCTCCAGCCGGCCGTCGGGGGCCTTGCCGAGCGCGATCTCGCTGTTCGCGGGCCCGCCGCCGGCGGATTCCCAGTTCGACCAGCCTCCGTTCGGTGCGGTCTGGTACTTGTGGAACAACCCGGCGGGGCCGGACGCGAACACCTCCAGCCGGCCGTCCTGGTTGGCGCCGGCGGCGACGGCGTGACCGCCACCGCCGAAGGTGTCCCAACCCGACCAGGTACCGGAGGGCTGGAGCTGGTAACGGTGTTGGAGAGTGCTGCCGTTGAGGGCGAACATCTCCAGCCGGCCGTCCTGACCGGAACCGATCGTCAACTCGGCCCCGCCCGGACCGCCCAGACTCTCCCAGTCCGACCAGGCACCGTTCACCGCCGTCTGCCAGGCGTGCGACACACCGCCCGCCCCCGCCGCGAACGCCTCCAGCCGACCGTCCGCCGACCGGGCCGACACCACCTTCCCCGACTGCGCCGGATACACCAGCGGAGCGGGTCCCGGGGCGGGGTGGCCCAGGCGGTCCGCGGCGGCCTGGGCCGCGCCCAGGTAGCGCCGGTGGGCGCCCTCGTTGTAGGTCGACCAGGGCTGCCAGTTGGTGCCGCCGTTGGAGATCTGGAAGGCCGCGTTGGCGTTGCACTGGGCGTCGAAGGCGCAGGCGTCGCTGACCTCGGGGTGCCAGTAGTCGTTGATCTCCCACAGGCCGCGGTCGCGGGACGGCGGGGTGTTGTTCTGGACGTTGGACGCCAACGGGTCGCAGCTGGACTCGGCCATGCCGACGGCGATCGCGGTCACCAGGGCGTCGCCCCGGAAGCCCGCGTTGTAGCCGACCTCGGCGCACAGGTCGATGCCGGTGGCGGCCGACGCGGGCGTGGTGCCGACCATCAGGCCCGTCGCCACGGCCAGCGCGGCGAAGGCGGACAGCAGGACACGGTGGGGCGCCCGGTGGGCGCGGTGCGTGCTGGTCAAGTGATCGCTCCTCAACTGACGGCGGGTCCGGCGGTGGTGTTGAGCCAGGCCCAGTCGGACCAGGTGGAGAAGCCGGTCTGCCACTTGTGGTAGACACCGGCGCTGCTGGTGCCGAACACCTCGATCCGTCCGTCGGCGTTGGCGGTGGCGGTGATTTCGGTGCCGGCTCCGCCGAAGGTGTCCCACGGGCTGTACGGGGCGTTCAGGTTGGTCTGCCAGGTGTGCTGCGCGGTGCTGCCGTTGAGGGCGAACACCTCGACGCGGCCGTCCGCGGTCGGTTGGCTGGTGAGTTGGGAGTCGGCGGGTCCGCCGGCGGCTTCCCAACCGGACCAGGTGGTCGGGTTGGTCTGGTACTTGTGGAAGACCCCGGCGGAGCCGGAGGCGAAGACCTCCAGGCGGCCGTCCTGGTTGTGGTCGACGGTGAGGTCGTGTCCTCCGCCGCCGAAGGTCTCCCAGCTCGACCAGGTGCCGTTCACGGCGGTCTGCCACTGGTGCTGGAAGGTGCTGCCGTTCAGGGCGAAGACCTCCAGCCGGCCGTCGGGGGCCTTGCCGAGCGCGATCTCGCTGTTCGCGGGCCCGCCGCCGGCGGATTCCCAGTTCGACCAGCCTCCGTTCGGTGCGGTCTGGTACTTGTGGAACAACCCGGCGGGGCCGGACGCGAACACCTCCAGCCGGCCGTCCTGGTTGGCGCCGGCGGCGACGGCGTGACCGCCACCGCCGAAGGTGTCCCAACCCGACCAGGTACCGGAGGGCTGGAGCTGGTAACGGTGTTGGAGAGTGCTGCCGTTGAGGGCGAACATCTCCAGCCGGCCGTCCTGATCGGAACCGATCGTCAACTCGGCCCCGCCCGGACCGCCCAGGCTCTCCCAGTCCGACCAGGCACCGTTCACCGCCGTCTGCCAGGCGTGCGACACACCGCCCGCCCCCGCCGCGAATGCCTCCAGCCGACCGTCCGCCGACCGGGCCGACACCACCTTCCCCGACTGCGCCGGATACACCAGCGGAGCGGGGCGAGGACCGGTTCCCGGCGTGCAGGGCATGCCGATGCCGCGGTCCGCGAGGTACCCGATCGGGTCGGTGCGCACGGTTGCGTTCGCGTCGGCCCAGACCCGCAGGTGCAGGTGCGGGCCGCTGGACTCGCCCTCGCTGCCCATCCGGGCGATCAGCTGACCGGCCGTCACGTGGTCGCCGGTGGACACGTCCCGCTCCTGCATGTGCCCGTACTCGGTGATGGTCCCGTCCGGGTGCAGGATGCGGATCCACTGGCCGTAGCCCTGTGCCGGGCCGGAGGCCAGCACCTGGCCGTCGCCGACCGCGTAGATCGGGGTGCCGTAGTCGTTGGCGATGTCGATGCCGTTGTGCTCCGGGGTGTAGCCCTGGGAGATGAACCCGGCGGCCGGGCAGGAGGCCGCGAACCCGGCGGCCGCTGCGGCCGCTGCTTCGGCAGGGGCGGCCGGCACGCCGACCGGCAGCAGCGGGGCGACCGCGGCCAGCGCCAGCCGCGAGGCGCGGCGGGAGAACGAGGAGTACATCCGAGCGCTCCTCACGCCTTGCGCAGGCGGTCGATGATGCCGTCGATGTCGAGCCGCATCAGATCCGGCCGGATGATGTGGCCGCCGTCCACCTCGTGCGAATCGTGGGGGATGCCGGCCTGGTCGAGCAGCGAGCGGAACTCGCGCTGCCCGGCCAGGACCTGGGGCTCGTTGACGCTGCTGAACCAGTCGACCGGGCTGGGGCTGGTACCGGCCACCAGGAAGACCCGCTTGTTGCGGTAACTCTCGATCCGCTCCACCGGGTTGTCCGCCGTCACCCGCGCCTGGTCCCAGAGCGGCGCGCCATAGATCGTGCCGCCCGCCAGGTCCAGCGCGGCGGAGGAGGCGTTGGCCCAGTGCGCCACCAGTCCGCCGTCCCGCCGCAGGCTGGCCGGGCCGGAGTGGGCGCTGACCGAGGCGAAGTGGCCGTAGTACTTGGCGGCGTACTTCAGCGCGCCGAATCCGCCCATCGAGAAGCCGGACACCGCGCGGCCGTCGTACTCCGCGAAGGTGCGGAAGTTGGCCTCGACCCACGGCAGCAGCTGGTTGATGTGGAACTCCTCCCAGTTGCGGGGCCCCACGTTGGAGCTGACCGGGTTGGAGTACCAGCCGGCGTGGCCACCGTCCGGCATCACGACGATGATCGGCTTGCCGGCGGTCCAGTCGCGGACGCCCATCCGGTCGAAGGTGATGAAGTCCTGGTCGGTGCCGCCGCCGTGGAACAGGTACAGCACCGGGTAGGTGCGCCCGCTCGTCCAGTAGTCGTCCGGCAGCAGCACGTTCACGGCGGGGTTCCAGCCGATCGCGGAGGTCTGGAAGCGGTAGTACCACATCCGCGGGTCGCCCTCGTTGCCGTCCACGATGGTCAGGCCGAACCCGTTGCCGGCCGCCGCCGCGGGCTTCGCCGACGCCAACGAGCCCGCCGTGCCCAGCGCCAGCGCGGCGCCGAGCCCGCCGGCCGACCTGAGGATGCTCCTACGGGTGGGGTGGTGCGCGGTCAACGTGACCTCCTGAAGGCGCGTGACGGCGGGCCTGTCCGGACCGCCGGGTATCGAGCGGTTCGGACGGTAGCCACGCTCCGCGCGGCGCAGAACCCGGAACCATACGGACTGACAGGAGCGGACCCGTCGCCCGAGACTGGCGCCTGTCCCCTGACCGGGCCGGCCGGCCGACAGCCTCGAAAACCCCACCTGCGGACGGGCGGACCAGCGGACGGCGACGGCCGGGTCGGCGGGGGTTCAGCGGCGGCCGAGGCAGCGGTGGGTCCGGCCCTTTTAGTCCGTAGGTTCAGGGATCGAGCCCTGGCGGCCCACTAGACCAAAATGCCTCCTGACCTGGGCGTTCTCCCTTCGGGAGGGCGCCCTTCGTCGTGTTCGGGTCGCTGATGGGTCGGTGGTGGGCCCCGGGTGGGGCGACAAGGGATCTGCTGGTCTCTCAATTGGCTACGCCGCGAGGGGGGTTCTGGCGGCGGTGTGGGTGGCCGAGTGGAGATTCGTTCGGCGGTGGCGGCGTTTGGGCTGGTGGCGGATGCTGCGGGAGATCGTCCGGGCGGCGTCGATGACGACTCTGGCGGTGTCTTCGGCGCCGTTGTGGGCGGTCTGGGGCAGGACCGAGGTGTAGGTGTCCGCGGTCGTGATGATGGTGGAGTGACCGAGTTGGGCCTGGATGACCTTCGGATCGCAGCCGCCGGTCAATGCGAGGCTTGCGGCTCCGTGGCGCAGGTCGTGCGTGCGCCGTGAGGCGCTGTGGTCCGAGTGGAGGTGAGAGACCTTCGCCGCCGATCCTGTCGCAGCAGGACGCAACTTCGTGTGTGATCCGGCGACGCTGATCGTGGCGTTCGACCGGGTCGCGGGAAACCGGGGTGCGCGCACCGCCGGCGTGGACGGCCTCACGGTCGCCGATGTCGCCGAGCAGGTGGGCGTGCCCGGGTTCCTGGACGGCCTGCGGGCCGGTCTCAAGGACGGCTCGTTCCGGCCGCTTCCGGTGCCGGAGCGCAAGATCCCGAAACCGGGCGGGTCGGGAAAGCTCAGGCGACTGGGTATCCCGACCGTTGCGGACCGGGTCGTCCAGGCGGCGCTGAAGCTGGTGCTGGAACCGTTCTTCGAGGCGGACTTCCTGCCGTGCTCGTACGGCTTCCGGCCCAAGCGGCGTGCTCAGGACGCGATCGCCGAGATCCACCCTCGGCATGCTCCGGCGCGCTGGACTCTGGGCGGCTACGCCGTGCTGGCCTACAGCCAGCGCGGCCTGGCCGGCTCCGGGGGCGAGATCCACGTCGCCGGACCGCAGGACGTGGCCGATGCCGGCGCGGTCGTCGACTGGCTGGTCGGACAGGACGGCGTCGACCCCGACCGGGTGGGGTTCTTCGGTTCCTCCTACGGTGCTGGGACGAGCCTGCTGGCGGCCGCGAAGGACTCGCGCATCAAGGCCGTGGCCGGCACCAGCTCCTGGGGTGACCTGTTCGCCTCGCTGTACGAGAACGGGACCCGCCACCTGAAGGCCTTCGAGGCGCTCGTGCAGCTCTTCGGTGAGGACCGCTGCTCGAAGGAGTTCCGCGGCATCATCGAGAAGATCCGCAGCAACACCGTCGACGACGAGGTCAGGGAGTTCGCCCGGGTGCGCTCGCCGAGGCACCACCTGGACGCGTACAACGGCGCGAACACGCCGATCCTGCTGACCACCGCCTGGCACGAGACCATCTTCTCGGTGCCCGCCGTCATCGACCTCTTCAGCAACCTGACGGGCCCCAAGTCGCTGCTCGTCCAGGTCGGCGACCACGGCAACGGTGAACTCCCCGGCCTGTTCGGCCTGGTCTCCAAGCCCACCGAGATGGCCTACCGCTGGATGGACCACCACCTCGGCGGCGCCGCCGGCGACGGCGCCACGCCCCAGTTCGGCATCCGCTCCGAGTACATGCACGACCTCCTGTCCGACCTCCGCCACGACAGCTGGGCGGACTACGCGCTGCCGCGCAAGCGCTTCCACCTCGCGGACGACGCCGGCCAGAGCGACGGCCAACTGTCCGACGGCGACGGGCAGTCCGGTTGGTCCCGCTCCGTGAGGGCCACCGGCCGGGGCACCGAGGCCGTCGTCGCCCCGAAGCTGGTCCAGACCGGCCTGGCCGAGCGGATGGGCCTGCCCCACCTCTGCAAGACCGCCGAGATCGACCGCGAGCTCGCCGCGATCTGGACCACCGCGCCGTTCGAGCAGCCCATGCGCGTCCAGGGCGACCTGGAGCTGCGGGTGACGGTGAAGCCGCGGGCGATGGACGCCACCATCGTGGCCTACCTGCTGGACTGCGACCCGGCCACCGGCAAGGCCGCCGTCATCACCCACGCCCCGTACACCCTCACCAACCAGCAGGCCGGGCAGGCCACCACCGTGACCTTCCCCCTGCAGCCTGCCCACTACGCTCTCGCCGGGGGCCGGGTGCTCCAGCTGGTCATCGGCACCCACGACGAGTTCTTCGCCGACGCCAACTCCACCCCGACCAGCATCGAGATCACCTCTCCCCAGGGGGCCGAGTCCTACCTCGACGTCCCGCTCTCTCCCTTGAGCTGACGCCCGCGCCAGGGAGGGCCCCGCAGCCGGTACGGCCCGTCAATCCGCAAGCGGACCGGATGCACCGGCGTCTGCGGGCCGGCCGGCCGTCATCTGCCACCTGCGGAACATCGGGCGCGGGTCGACGCCCCCCGGGCTCTGCGGATGTCGATGGCGACGACACTGAGGCCGCGGGCGATCCCGGTGGAGTCGCCCGCGGCCCGTCTGCCGGTGCGGAGTTCGGGGGCCGCGGCGGGTTCGCGTGGCTCACCTTCCCCGGTCGAGGTCGCGGCGACGAACACCATCGGCTGCCGACGCGGGCCTACCTGCTCGGCGGCCGACTCGCGGATCAGGGGAGCGGCGGCTCCGATGCGTCTGGCGCAGCCGTGTTCAAATCGGTGATCATGGTGTGACGTTGTGTCATGTCCCTTGTGTCGAGAGGGTGTTCACCATGCTGGTCGATTGGCCTGCGGAGGCGTTCGCGCTCCGCCTGCATCGCATTCCCGGCCTGGTGGCGGGTGCCGCGGCGGGTAGCCCGGAGGGTACCCCCGTGGTGCTCGGGCCGGAGACGGGCGGTGACGGCGAGCGGTGGGTGGCCGAGCGGTTCCGGGTGGTCCAGCATCGGATCCGACACGCCGCCACCGGCCTCTACCTGACCGCCGAGGAGACGAGCCGGGGCGCAGCGGTCACTCTGCGGCCCAAGTTCTCCGACGACGGCAGTGATTCCTCGTACTGGCGGCAGATGTGGCGGGCCTACGTGCAGAGCGGCACCGGCCGGCTGATGGCGATCAACGACGCCTCCGACTGCCTGTTGGGCCTGGCCGACCCCGCCGCGGACCGGCCGGGCGGGCCGCTGGTGCTGGAGAAGGGTGCCGGTGCCCAGGACCTGTCCTGCACCGCCTGGGCTCCGGCGCCCTTCCCGCCGCCGGAGCCCGAGCCCGCTCCGGCGCCGAAGGCCACCGACCTGCCGGTGGGGACCGGCCGGGTCCGGGTGCCGGCCCGCCGCTACGAGAGGTACGGGCGGATCGTCGAGCAGATCTTCGGGGAGACGATCTTCCGGGAGGTGCCCGGCGAGCTCCTCGCCCCGGGGACGAGGATCGAGACCTTCGACTTCGACCAGTACTCGCAAGGGGACTGGTACGAGGAGGGACGGGAGGGAAGTCTCGTGACCTTCACCGACAGCTACGAGCGGGCCGGCGCCGCGCGCAAGGCCTTCCACCGGCTGCCGGGCGAACCCGCCCGCTACGTGGACTCCGAGGAGGTCGACGTCCACTACGTCCCGCCGAAACTCGTCGCCCGCACCAACTTCCCCGCAGCCCTCTTCGACGACTACGACGGCGCCCTCGTCCGGACGCCGTACCGGCTGGCCAACGGCCACGGCTTCTACAACCGGCCCGAGCGCCGCGAGGGCCTCTACTTCCCCAAGCGTGACGGCGCCGGCACCGTCGTGCAGTGGAACAAGACCTGGATCGCGGACAACGACACCAGCTCCAAGGTGTTCCTCTGCTTCGACGGCCGCTACTTCATCGACCAGATGGACATCACCTGGGCCGACGACGAGAAGAGCTGACACGGCCCCCCGTCGGCTCCCTTTGGCGCGGTCTCCCGGGGCACGTTGGTGGCACGCCTGCGGGGACATGGTGGTTGGCGGCCGACCTCGCGGCGGGGGCGGGCCCCGTCCTGTTGGCACGCCCTGCCGTCGCCCGAGGACGACCTCCCCCAGGAGGGCAGGGGCCGGACCGGTGCCCTCATGGGGGCAGCGGCCGAGTCGTCAGTGGAACATGACGGCGAGCCGATCGGCGGACAGGACGACCTCGTCGACGGTCCCCTCGCCACTCGTGCCGTCCAGGTTCTGGCCGGACAGCTTCACGGATGTTCTCGACGCCGGCTTCCAACCCGGACACCGAGGCGAAGACGCCGTCGGTCTTGCCGTCGCCGTCGATGTCGAGGACGAACCGGTTCGTCGGGACCGGGTAGTCCGCGTTGACGTATTCGGTGGTGGCCATGCCGTGCTCCGTCGGACCTCTGGTGATTCTCCTGCTGTGCGCGACATCGGGCGGGGTGGCAGCGTGGAAGGAGCTGGGACCCGGATGTGCGGGGATGGCCTGGATGAATGCAGCGGACGGCAATGCTCGGGGTGCCGGACCGGGCGGGTCGGACGGACAGCGATCCGCCCGAAGCGGGGTGCGCTCGCGGCTGCGGGTGCGCACCGTTGCCGGGCAGGTGTTCGTGGTGCTGCTGGTGGTCGTGCTGCTGCTGGTCGGCGTGGCGCTGACGGCGCTCGTGCTGCAGGCCCGGCGGTCCGCCACCGGTGAGGCCGCGGGCCGCACCCGGGCCGTGGCCGTCGCCCTGTCGCGGGCCCCCGGCGTGGTGAGCGCGATGGACGGTCCCGATCCGACCGCGGTGCTGCAGCCATTGGCGGACAAGGTCGTGCAGGAGGGCGGCGTCGACTACGTGGTGTTCGCCAACCCGGCCGGGATCCGCTACTCGGCCCAGAGCCCCGACCTGATCGGGAAGCACGTCATCGGTCCGTTCGAGCACACCCTCGCCGGGCCGACCACCGACAGCTTCCGGACGCCCGTCGGGCGGGTCGTCGAGTCCGGCGCGCCGGTCCACCGGCCGGACGGCTCGGTCGCCGGCGTGGTCCAGGTCGGAATCACCGTCGCCCACGTGGGCAGCGCGGTGGGCCGGCAGCTGCCGATCCTGATCGGCGGTGCGGCGGCCGCGCTCGCGGTCGGCACGGGCGGGGCGGCGCTGGCCCGGCGGCGGCTGCGACGCCAGACGCACGGCCTGGGCCCGGCCGAGATGACGCGGATGTACGAGCACCACGACGCGGTGCTGCACGCCGTCCGCGAGGGTGTGCTGATCGTCGGCGGGGACGGACAGGTGCTGCTGGCCAACGACGAGGCCCGCCGGCTGCTCGAACTGCCGCCCGACGCGGAGGGACGGGCCGTTTCCGAGCTCGGGCTCGCCCCCGCGCTGGCCGAGCTGCTGGCGTCCGGGCGGGCCGCCACCGACGAGGTGCACCGGGCCGGGGACAGGCTGCTCGCCGTCAACAACCGCCCCACCGCACCGTTCGGCGGAGAGCCGGGCAGCGTCGCGACCGTCCGTGACACCACCGAACTGCGCGCACTGGCCGGGCAGGCCGAGACCGCGCGGGCCAGACTGCAACTGCTCTACGACGCCGGGCTGCGGGTCGGCACCACCCTGGACGTGGCGCGGACCGCGCAGGAGCTGGCCGACGTGGCCGTTCCCGGTTTCGCGGACTTCGCCACGGTCGAGCTGGCCGACGCCGTGCTGAACGGTGAGGAGCCCCCGGACCCGGGCACCGCGCAGGGCCTGTGGATCCGCCGCGTCGCGGTCGGCGGCGTCGACGAGGACTGGCCGTTCTTCCCGATCGGCTCGCGGCTCGACCCGCGCCCCGGCACCCCGGAGGAGATCGCGCTGGACACCGGGCGCGCCGCGCTCGTCGCCGACCTGCGCGGGTCCGACGCCTGGCGGGCGCGGAGCCCGGAGGCGGCCGACCGGGTGCTCTCGTACGGGGTCCACTCGCTGGTCTGCGCACCCCTTCGGGCCCGTGGCACGACCCTGGGCACGGTCCACTTCTGGCGGGCGGGGTCGCCGCCGTTCGAGGAGGACGACCTCTCCTTCGCCGACGAGCTGGCCGCCCGCGCGGCGGTCTGCCTCGACAACGCCCGCCGGTACACCCGCGAGCGCACGATGGCCGAGGCGTTGCAGCGCAGCCTGCTGCCCGGAGCACTGCCCGAGCAGAGCGCCCTGGAGGCGGCCTACCGCTACCTGCCGGCGTTGCACGGGGTGGGAGGGGACTGGTTCGACGTCGTTCCGCTGCCCGGCTTCCGCGTCGCGCTCGTCGTCGGGGACGTCGTCGGCCACGGCCTGCACGCCGCCGCCACCATGGGCCGCCTGCGCACGGCCGTCCTCAACCTCTCCGCCCTCGACCTGCCCCCGGACGAACTGCTCGCCCGCCTCGACGAACTGGTCACCCGCCTCGACCCGGCGGAGAACTCCGGGGGAGAGCGGGATATCGGGGGCCGGGGCGAGCGGGCGGCCGTCACGGGCGCCACGTGCCTGTACGCGATCTACGATCCGACGTCCGGCGAATGCACCATGGCGCGGGCCGGACATCCACCGCCGGTGCTGGTGGAGCCCGACGGCAGCGCCGAGTTCGTCGACCTGCCGGCCGGGCCGCCGCTCGGCGTGGGCGGACTGCCCTTCGAAACCGCCGACCTGCGGCTGGCCCCCGGAACCGCCCTGGTGCTCTACACCGACGGGCTGGTCGAGAACCGCGACCGCGACCTGGGAACCGGACTGGAGGCACTGCGCCGCTCCCTGGCCGGCGCCGATGTCCGGCACTCCCCGGACGACATCTGCCAGGCCGTGTCCGACGCGCTGGTGCCGCCGCGCCCCACCGACGACATCGCGCTCCTGGTCGCGCGCACCCGGCTGCTCGAAGCCGACCAGGTGGCCAGCTGGGACGTGCCGTTCGACTTCGCCTCGGTGTCACGCATCCGGAAGGAGTGCGCCGACCGACTGGCCGCCTGGGGACTGGAGGACCTGTCCTTCACCGCCGAGCTGATCCTCAGCGAGCTGATCACCAACGCCATCCGCTACGGCACCGAGCCGGTCCGGGTCCGCATGCTGCGCGACAGCAGCCTCGTCCACGAGGTCTCGGACGGCAGCAGCACCGCCCCGCACCTGCGCTACGCCGCCACCACGGACGAGGGCGGCCGGGGCCTGTTCCTGGTGGCGCAGACGGCCGAGCGGTGGGGGACCAGGTACACGGCCCGGGGCAAGGTCATCTGGGCCGAACAGTCGCTGGTCGCGCCGGAGTTCCGGTTCGAGGGCTTCGGCGAGCTGCACCCGTGAGCCCGCGAAGGCCCGGAACGCCGACACGCGTTGGCGTGAGGAGACCGTGCCGCCGGTGCTGCGGGCCGCGCGCCGTGAATTCTCCGGTGTCGAGGAATCCACTCCGTTGCTGTCGATCCGTCAGCGAGAAGGACTCGTTGCCCGTCTTGCGGAGGGATGCGCCGTCCCTTGGGCATTCAGCGGCGCGCTCGCGTCAGACCGCGACGGTCTCCTCCAGTTCCTCCAGCTCGTCCTCGGCGAGTTCGTCGGACCTGGGCTCCGCCGTCGGACCGGTCACCGCGGCAGTCCGCTGCCGCTGCTCGTAGATACCGGCGGCGACGAGCAGCGCCAGTCCGACCACGAGCCACAGCGCGAGCGAGAGCACCCGCCCGCCGAGGCCCGCGCCACCGTCGAAGTACAGGATGCTGCGCGCGCCTTCGATGAATCCGGCGCCGTTCCAGAATCCGTGCAGCGCGCCGAAGAAGCCGTTCTGCAGCTCGGGACGGTAGATGCCGCCGGAGGTGGTGAAGTTGAGCATCACGAACAGCACCATCATGGTCAGCGTGGTCCACCGCTTGAGGAAGACGTGCAGGCCGGTGCCGATGGCGACGATGCCCGCCGAGTAGAGCCAGCCGAGCGCCCAGATCGCGACCTGCTGGTGGTCGACGATGTGGAACACGGGTCCCGCGGTGACGATCCCGATCGCGCTGACGACGAGCGAGGTCGCCAGCCCGACCAGTGCGCGCACTCGGATGCCGAGGGCCGCGCCTGCCGTGCCGATCACCGCCACGCTGGCGTAGGAGCCGATGCTGAGGGCGACCAGGAGGAAGAAGAGCCCCTGCCCCGTCGGGTCGCCGGCCGCGAGCGGGGCCACGTCGGTGACCGCCAGCGGCACGCCCTGGTGCGCGGCGACGGGCTGGAACACCGCCTCCGCGGCCATCGCGGAGGTGTCGGAGTTGCCCTTGGCGACGAGCAGTTCCGGACGGTTGGCGTCGGGGACGTACGCGCCGACGAGGTCCCGGTCGCGCAGCTGCTGCTCGGCGCTCTGCCGGTCGGGCAGGGTGGTGACGTCGAGCGCGTCGCCCGCCCGGTCCTTGAGGGTCTGCGCCAGCACCTGGTCCGGCGCGGTGGTGCCCACCACGGCGACCTTCAGGTGGTGGGGCTCCGGCTGGTGGAAGGCGCCCTGGTGAGACCGATCCCGACGACCATCGGGGCCAGATCCTGCGCCCCTCGACTGCCGGCCGCAAGGTCGGGGAGCAGGCCAACGCGTACCGCCGCCTGGCCTTTCTGGAGCGCCTCGCGGATTGGGCGGAAGAGGATCTCCAGCAGTTCAGTCGTCATCTTGAGCGCTACAACGCGGCGCACAGCCCAGTGTGAACCTGGCGACGCGCCAGCCGCGCCCTGCCGGTGCCGTGGTCGGGCGGCGGTCAGGTGCTGCTGGCTGGAACTGGCTGGTATCGCGCCCTCGTGTGGCCATCTACCCAGTGTCACAGGATCGGATCTTGGCGTTACTCCTCCGACGAACGGCCCCTGGTGGTAGGACATAGGCCGTTGAGGGACGCCTTCTGGGGGGACTGTGGGCTGGCGCGAGGAAACGGTGACGGCGCTCGACTCCTGGCTCTCCCTGGAAGGCGGAGCCGGACGGAAGGCTCAGTGGCGCATCCTCGGCCGGGCCGTCGTCGCCGGGCCGGGCGAGTACGCGGTCGACGTTCGCGGCCTGAACATCAACGCCGACCAGTTGCAGACCGACAGCCTGCGCCTCGCGGAACCGGACGAGAACACCGTCGAAGACGGCCACCCCGTCCTGGACGTCACGCACGACGGCACCGCCCTGCGCGTGCGCGTCCCCGACTTCGCCGAGCCCGCGGACCCGTGCCTGTGGCTCTACCAGCAACCGGCGACGTTCCTCACCAAAGCCCTCCGCGACGGCATCGCCGGCATTACTGACGATGGACTCGCCGGCCTCCTCGCCCGCGGTGAACCCGGCGGCCGCCTCTCCCCGCACGGACTGCCGCAAGGAGTCCTCCTGCCCGCCCAGGACCTCGCCTACCGGGCCTGCCTCGGCACGGGACTGTGGCTCGTGTGGGGGCCGCCCGGCACGGGCAAGACCTCCGTCCTCAAACGCGCCATCAGCGACCTCATCGCCGCCGGAAAGCGCGTGCTCCTGGTGTCGGCGACCAACATCGCCGTCGACAACGCCCTCCTCGGCGTCGTCAAGGAACAACGGCACTCTCCCGGGCAGCTCGTCCGCGTCGGCCCGCCCCACCTCAAGCAGATCGCCGACGACCCCCAGGTGTGCCTGCCACTCATGGTCCGTGCCAAGCTTGCCGCCATCGACGGGCAGCGCGAGAGCGTGGCCGCCGAACTCAGCGCCCTGCAGCAGCGCGCCCGGCAACTCGCCGCCCTCACCGCGCGCCTGACGGGCTTCGACGCCGACCACTACACCCGGCAGCGCCGGCGCCTGGACGACCCGGCACTCGCAGCCGAACACCTCACCGCGCAACTCGCCGCCCACTCCGACCGGCACCGGGAACTGCAACCCCTCCTCGCCCAGGTCCAAGACCGCGCCGAGCAAGCCGCCCGGCGAAGCGTCGACACTGCTGTTCACCGCACGGCCTGGGCGCAGATCGATGCACTGGAGGCCGAAGCGGCCGAGGTCGAGGAGGCCGCGACCAGCGCCGAGGCCCGTGACCTCCTCGCACGCCAGAACCTGGCCGAAGCACAACAGGCGCTGGACGCACTCGAATCGAGGAAGGGCCTCGCCAGACTCAAAGCCCGGCAGGCCATCGCCGCGGCCGAGAAGCACCGGGACGCCGCCCTCGCACGCCAGCAGGACACCCTTGAGCAAGCCAGACAAGCCCGGGCCCTCGCCGACCGCCACCGGCTCCAGACCCACACCGCCATCACCCGGCTCAGTCGGTCGACCCCGCTCACCCGCGACGACCTCGCCGCCATCGACGCCGAACTGCACCAGGCCGACGCCGCCCTCCGGCACGCCCGCGCACAGGAGGAAGACGCAGCCGCCCGCATCGTCCACCTCGACGAGGAGCTGCGCCTCACCCTGGCCGCCGTCGACGACGTCAAGAAAGCCGACCGCTGCGGGCATCCCGCCACCCACCGCGAAGCCGAGACTCTGCGACCCCTGGTCGCCGCCGACACCGCCCGGCAGCCCGCGCTGCTCCGGCAGCACCGCGAACTCCACGATCAGTACGAACGCCTCGCCCGCGACGCGCAAGGCCACATCATCCGCGAAGCCCGCCTCGTCGCCACCACCCTCGCCAGGTTCCGCACCAACCCGACCGTTTTCGAAGGCCCCTACGACGTCGTCCTCGTCGACGAGGTCGGCGCCGCCACCCTGCCCGAAGTCCTCCTCGCCGTCGCGAAAGCCAAGAGCACCGCCGTCCTCCTCGGCGACTTCATGCAGCTCGGTCCGGTCCTGCCCGAGGTGCTCAAGGGCAACCAGCGCCCCGACATCCGCCGCTGGCTGCTGACCGAGGTCTTCGACCACTGCCGCATCACCACCCCCGCCGCCGCCCACGCCCACCCGGGATGCATCAGCCTCGACGTCCAACACCGCTTCGGCCCGGACGTCATGCGCCTGGCCAACACCCTCGCCTACGACGGTCTGCTCACAGGCGGCCCCACCGTCCAAGCCCGCGCCCGCACCAGGAACGGCGACGACGCGGAGATCGTCATCGTCGACACCGACGGACTCGGCAGCCTCGCCCAGGTCCACCGCCTCGGACCGGCCAGCGGCTGGTGGCCGGCCGGACTCCTCCTTGCCCGCACCCTCGTCGAACTCCACCGCGCCGACGGAGATACCAGCGGCATCGTCACCCCTTACGGAGCCCAGGCAGAAGCAACACTTGCGGCCCTGCGCGACATCGAAGGCGACTCCGGCCTGCTCGCTGAAGTCGGCACCGCCCACCGCTTCCAAGGCCGCGAATTCCCCGTCGTCATCTTCGACCTCGTCGAAGAGCAGCACGGCCGCGGCATGTGGATGGCCCAAGCCGCACGCCGACCGGAAGCCGGAGAGTGGGTCAACAACGGCGTGCGGCTGTTCAACGTCGCCGCCACCCGCGTCCAGAACCGGCCTCTACCTCATCGGCAGCCGCAGCCGCATCGCGGCCGCCCGCAGCGACACCGCCCTCGGTGCCGTCCGCGACCTCATCGCCGCCGGCTCCGTCCGCACCGTCCGGGCCGCCGACCTCATCACCCCGCTCGCCGCCCAGACCCCCAGACTGGGACCCGTCGGCGCCCGCCTCGCGGACATCCTCAGCCGGCACGTGGAGATCGCCGACGTCCAGGACGAAGTCTCCTTTCACAAGACCTTCGCCGACCGCCTCGCCGAGGCCCAGCACTCCCTGTGGATCTGGACCCCGTGGGTCGCGAAGCGCGTACGCAGCCTGCTCCCCGCCCTGGAGGACGCCGTACGCCGCGGGGTGCAGATCACCGTGTTCGTCCGCGACCAGAGCGACCAGAACCAACAGCGCTTCACCGAGTACCTCGACGAACTCAAGGCCGTCACCCCCTCGGTGATCCCTGTCAACGTCATGCACCAGAAGATCGTCGTCATCGACGAGCGGACCGTCCTGCTCGGCAGCCTCAACACCCTCTCCCAGAGCCACTCCCGCGAGATCATGTTGACCGTGCGAGGCGCCCACTTCGCCCGCAAGATCCTCGACCACGAGCACGCCGAGGACTTCGCCCGCCCTCCGAAATGCGCCGGCTGCCGAGGAAACCAACTCGACCTCAGACGAGGCAAAGCCGGCTGGTACTGGCGCTGCTACGACAAGGCCTGCCCCGCCCGCAAGGGCGACCGCGCCTGGACCGCTCCCGTCCGGTTCACGACCTCCCGGCCCAAGCGGGGAACCCGCTGAATCCGGGTGCTGGTGGTGGCGCTCCCACCGGCAGGTGATCGACGTGATTTTGCACCGGATACGGACCGGGGCGCACCGGCGCGATCTGCCGGAACGGGAGGAACAGCTCCTCGGGGGGACACCACAGCGCCGGCCCGATTCCCGCTGATCACGCACCGTATGGCGCCGGCCCGCCGACTCCGCAACGGCTGGGTCAACGGCGCTTCGACAGAATCGGATCGGCGGGCTCGACGGCCACGTATGTCTCGGCCGTCCTCGCTTCCAGCAGCCCGCTGGCTTCGGGCCGCTCCACCGCGAGGCGAGCACCGCGCAGGAGTTCGACCGGAACCTCCTGGGCCGCATACGCGCGGGCCATCTCCCGCTTGGCCGTCACCAGCCTTTCGTCCTCACGCTCGTAGAAAGTGCGCCGCGCCTCGCGGCTCACCTCCTCACGCACCTCGTCCTCCCCGCGCAGCGAGAGGAACGGGTCCGCGGGGAACAGGGGCTCCTCCGCGGGGACTTCCGCCTGCACCTGGTGCAGGCGGGCGCAGGCCGCGTACAGACCACGCGACAGACCCAGGTGGACACCGATGCCGGGAATGCGCCCCACCACGAACTCCCGAAGATTCCGGCCCCGCTCCTGCCGGATCCACTCGTAGGGCACCCCTTCGTCCAGCAGCAGACCGCGCAGCTCACGGGTATCGGCGTCCCGCTCAAGCGGCCTCGTCCTGCCCACTGGCCCCGACCGCCCGGTCGGCTCCGTCCCCGTTTCCGCCAGCGGCACGATCCGCAGATCCTGCACCGCGCCGAACGCCAGCGCCCGGAAGACGAGCAGTTGGTCCCGTGCGACGCTCAGCAGCTCGTCGGGGGACTCGTCCAGCGGGGGCGCTCCCGGGCTGCTCGGAGGATCCGGCAGGGAGTGGACGCCGCCGCCGGGGGACGGGTCGACCAGAGTGGTGTGCACCATCATCACCAGATGGTCGTCCGCCCATCGGCGCGGCTCCGGTAGGACCGTTCCGCACAGCACCTGCCGGTGCGGTACGGCGAGCTCCGCGCTGGCCAGGTCCAACTGCTCCTGCCCGCCCTGCATGCCGGGACCGCCGAGTGACTTGCGTGCCTTGGCCTCGATCAGCCACGGCAGCGCCTCGGCCACGTGGTTGCCGTAGAGGTCCGGGAGCTTCTTCGCCGGGTCCGTCAACGCTGGGATCCCACACGCCTCCAGGTGGACGGTGGCCGGCAGCCCGGCCATGCCGACGGTCAGCCACTGGGCCATCGTCATGCCGAGGTGGTAGCCGAAGGCGGCGTGGGCGCTGCGCTCCGTGCCGTGCCGGTAGACCGCGTTCACGAACAGACGACGCCCCGCCGCGGCCGCGGGCGCCGGGACGTCCTTCAGGGACAGGTACGCCTGCAGCGGGGCAACGCGGGCGATGAGTTCGTTGACCGCGAAGGCCGGCGTCTTGCGCAACCAGGGCGCCAGGTCGCGCCCCGCGCCGGCCGCCGCCGTGACGAGCTGACGCCAGGTGGTCGTCGCCAGGTACTCGCCGTCCACCGGCAGCCCGCCACTGGTCGGCCACGGCTGCACGGCCTTGGGCGCCTTCCTGCGGTCCCACTTCGCCAGATCTCCGTCGGAACGAACGCGGACCGGAATGTCGAGTGCGTCGCCCAGCGAGAAGGTGAAGTCTGCGGCATCAGCAGGAGGAATCATCGCCATGAAAGGAGCCTGCCAGAACGCTCCGGACCATGGCCCGCAAGCCCTCGGCTCCGCCCCCTCTTCGTCACTCTGACCCATCCTTCGATCACAGAACGGCGTCACCTTCTCCACAGGCTGGTGCTGATCGGTACGCTGTGCGGGTGATTCGTCAGTGTCCACACCGCTCAGTGCGGCTTCCTGAGGCGGGCGGGGCGCTCTCGTCAATCCCGTTCGCGTCGGCACTGTGGAACTCGGAGGGAAGCTGGTGACAGGCGCCGTCCTGCCGCAGCAGATCGGCCCGTACATCGTCGAGCGGTGTCTCGGCACCGGGGGCATGGGGGCGGTGTACCTGGCTTATTCCGTCGCCGGCGATCCGGTCGCGGTCAAGGTCATCCGGCCCGACAAGATCGATCCGCACTCCCGTGCCCGCTTCGAGCGGGAGGCGGAGATCGCGCGCACCATCTCCGGCACGGGTCGGGTGGCTCGTTTCCTGGACGCGGACCCGCTCGCCGAGCAGCCGTGGCTGGCCATGGACTACGTGCCCGGCCGGCCGCTGACCGAGGTGGTGCGGGATCAGGGTCCGCTGCCGGCGCCGCTGGTGGCGAGTGTGGGAGCGCTGCTCGCCGAGGGGTTGGCTGCAGTGCACGGGGCTGGTCTGTTGCATCGGGACCTCAAGGCATCCAACGTCATCCTGGGCGACTTCGGGCCGGTGATCATCGACTTCGGTCTCGGTGCCTTCCTGGAGGCGTCGAAGGGTTCGATGAGTCAGCCCGGTACGGTGCTCGGCACCGTCCGCTGCATGCCGCCCGAGCAGGCCCGCGGTGAGACCGAGGTGACGGCGGCGGCGGACGTGTACGGGCTGGGTACGGTCCTTCTGCACGCCGCCGCGGGCCACGCGCCTTATGACGGTGCGCGATGGGAGGCCATCGCGGTGCAGGTGGTGAACCCGGACGCCCAGCCCGATCTGTCGGGGCTGCCCACAGGGCTGACTCCACTGGTGAGCTCGATGCTCGCCTTCGACCCGGACGACCGTCCGACCCTGGGCCAGGTGACCCGACGCTGTACCGACCTGCTGCGGGACCTGGGGACCAGTCCCGCTCGTGCCCGCCACACGCTCATCCAGCAGACCAGGTCGACCAACGGGGCATCCGAGGCGTTCCCGCAACCGGACGCCCAGATGCTGGACCGCCTGGAGGCGCTCGACAAGCAACTGCGGGAGCAGCCGGAGGCCGGCGTCGGGTCCAGCGAGGAAGTCCCCGCTTCGGGTGGCGTCCCCGGCGAGCCGGTGCCCGTACCGGCACCTTCGCCCGATGACACCCGGCCCGCCGCCGCGAGACCCGGCCGTCCGCCTGCGTCCCAGCGTGTGGCCGAGGAACTGCGCACACGGTACGCGGTGCGCGGGCAGCTGACCTGGTCCGGGCACCGCGGGTCCTGAGGGCCTGCACCGGCTCCACTGCTTGCGGTAGAACACGTAGACAGCAGACCCGGGTACGGCGGCACTGCCGTACCGGGCGAGCACACCTTCCATCGAGGAGCACCACGTTGACCACGGCGCCACTGCCCGACGATCCTGCTGCGGGCACCGCCGCGGACCCGGAGTTTCCGGCAGGCACGAAGCCGACGTTCGCCCCCGGCGCGCAGGTCCGCATCCGGGACGAGCAGTGGTTGGTCAAGTCGGTCGCCGAGAGCCGAGACGGGCTGATGGTCGAGGTCAGTGGGGTGTCCGCGTTCGTCCGCGGTACGGACGCCGTCTTCTATGACGGCCTCGACCAGATCGACGTCCTCGACCCGCGCAAGACGCGCCTCGTCGCGGACAAAACCTCCAAGCATGCCAAGGCCCGACTCTACTTGGAAGCGCTGATCCGCAAGACGGCGCTCCCGCAGACCGAGCACGGGCTCGCCCTGGCCGACTCGTTCCTGATGGACCGCCAGGAGCACCAGTTGCGTCCGGCCGAGCTGGCACTGTCCATGCGCAACCCGCAGCCGCGGCTGCTGATCGCCGACGTGGTCGGTCTCGGCAAGACCCTGGAAATCGGCATCACCCTGGCGGAGCTGATCCGGCGGGGCCGCGGCGAGCGCATCCTCGTCGTCACACCTGCCCACGTCCTGGAGCAGTTCCAGCGCGAGCTGTGGACCCGGTTCTCGCTGCCGCTGGTGCGCCTGGACTCCACCGGTATCCAGCGCATCCAGCAGGAGATCCCCGCCGGACGCAACCCGTTCGCCCACTTCAAGCGGGTGATCGTCTCCGTCGACACGCTCAAGTCGGCCACCTACGCGCACCACTTGGAGAACACCAGCTGGGACGCGGTGGTCATTGACGAGTCGCACAACCTCGTCAACAAGGGCACCCGGAACAACACCCTCGCCAAGCTCCTCGCCAAGCGCACCGACGCGCTGGTCCTGGCTTCGGCGACCCCGCACAACGGCGAGGCCGAGTCCTTCGCCGAGCTGATCGGGATGCTCGACCCGGCGGCGATCGCCGACGCCAAGAACTACAAGGTCGAGGACCTCGGCCACCTCTACCTCCGCCGCACCAAGACCGACCGCGAGGTGCGTGACGGCCTGAAGGACAAGCCGTGGGCGGAACGCGGCGAGTCCCGACCGGTCCCCGCCCCGGCCACGCCGAAGGAGGTGGCCGTGCTGGAGAAGCTGGCCGCCGAATGGACGCCCGGCGACCCCGCTCGCTCCTCGGTGTGCACCGATGCGATGGTCGCGTACGGCTTCCTCAAGGCGTTCCTCTCCTCCCACGTCGCCCTGCGCAAGACGCTCGCCAACCGCCGCACCTACCTGGAGAACCCGCGGCGCGCCACCGCGGCACCCAAGGGCCGAGAGGACTTCGCCACAGAGCTTCGAGCACTCGGCGAACTCGAAGCTCTGGTAGCCGAGTTCGAGGACAAAGACTCCGCCAAGCTGGATGCGCTGGTAGCCACGCTCAAGGATCTCGGCGTCGGCCCGCGCTCCGAACGCCGGGTCGTGATCTTCTCCGAGCGGACTGCCACCTTGGAGTGGCTCGCGCAGGTGGTGCCCGAGCGGTTGGGCTTCAAGACGAAGCCCGCCCTGACCGAGCGCACCCGCCCCTGGAAGGCGTACGGCGGAGTCGTGGAGGTTATGCACGGCGACACCAGCAACGACGACCAGCAGCGGGAGATCGTCGACCGCTTCGGACGCCGCGACGAGCCGGTACGGCTGCTTTTCACCGGCGACATCGCCTCCGAGGGCGTCAACCTGCACCACCAGTGCCACGACCTCGTCCACTACGACCTTCCCTGGTCGCTGATCCGGATCGAGCAGCGCAACGGCCGCATCGACCGCTACGGCCAGGCCATCAGCCCCGAGTTCCGCGCCATCACCCTGACCGCCGACGTCCCCTGGCGACGCGACGAGGCGACCGGCGAGCAGCTCACCCTCGACGACCGGCTGGTCGGTGTCCGGCTGCTGCGCCGTGAGGAGCAGGCGCACGGGATCGAGTCCGGAGAGGGTTGCGCCGAGGCCGTCACCGGCCTGTACGACGCCAAGAAGGAGGACGACCGGCTCACCCGCGACCTGATCAAGGGCAGCACGGTCGACCGCTCCATCCAGCAGTCCCGACAGGAGGCGGGCGGCGTGCTGGCGGGCCTGCTGGCGAACGTGCACGCGCGGATCGCCGACCCGTCGGCCGCGCCGGTTGGTACGAGCCTCCCACCGGTCGCGAAGGCGGACGTCCCGTACTTGTTCGCCGACACCGAGGCGTACTTCCACGCCGCGATGGACCTGGTCTACCCGCAGTCCGAACGCGATGCCATGGGCTGGAAGCCGGTCACGGACCGGGGCCGGATCGAGTTCACGCCGCCGGACGACCTCCAGTACCGGTTCCGCGAGCTGCCCGCTTCCTATCTCGACCAGGAGAAGATCCTCACCACCTCCAAGTACGACGGCAAACTGAGCATCACCTTCGACCGGAAGTACGCGGCAGAGCGCCTGGAGGCCGCCCGAGATGCCAAGCGCGGCAAGACCGAGCAGACCGCGTCGCAGTGGCCGAACGTCTCCTACGTCTCCGACATCCACCCGGTCCTCGACTGGCTGACCGACAAGGTCCTGGCGGCACTCAAGTACGACGAGGCGTTCGTGCTCGCCCACCGGCCAGACGCCGCGAGAGCCGCGCGCATCCACCCCGAGCTGCCGGCCGCGCTGGACGGCCCCGTCTACCTGGTGCAGGGCGTGTACTCCAACTCCGCCGGCAAGCCGACCGTGGTCGAGTGGATGGCTGTCACCGGTCTCGCGGGTGCCGACCCCCGGGTGTGGCGGATGGACTCGGCCTTCCTCGCCGCCTGCGGTGTCGGACCGAACATGCCAGGCCGGGACCGGATCCTCGACGAGGACGGTCTGCAGGCCCTGGTGCCGGCCGCCGTCGACGCGGCCGAGTCCCACCTGCGGGACCGCCGCGCCGAGTACGACCGGCAGATCGACGGCTACCTCGCCCCATACGAGGACCAGGTGCAGGTCTGGGAGCAGGGCGCACTGATCGCGGCCGGCAGCCGACAGCGCCGCGAAGAGGTACAGGGCACCGCGGCCGGCCGCCGCGGGCTGGTCCGGCGACTGCGTACCTCCGGCGACCCGATGCTCCGGGTCCTGGCCGTACTCGAACCCCTGTACTCCGCCGCGTCCGCAACCACTGACCTCCGTGCCGAGGAGTCCGCCCGATGAGCTACACCTTCGACTCCTTCGCCAACCGCGGCGAGTACCTCTCCGCGCACTACTTCAGCGAGGAACTGGAGAACACCCTCAAGAAGAAGTCCGCGGACGACGAGGGCCTGTTCACGCTGTGGACCTACCGCGAGACCGACGAGTACGACTCGCAACCCACTCCGCGCGAGAGCGTCCTGCGGCTGCACGGCGAGTACGCGGGCCGGGTCCGGCCGGTCCTCGCCGCGCATGACGACCGGGACGAGCAGTGGGGTGAGCGGCTCACCTCCTGGCACACCGGCCTGCTCACCGCGCTCGGCTACAGCAAGTCCGGCACCGTGCTGACGCTGCACAACGCCGGCCGCGGGTACGAACTCCCCGTCGCCTGGTACGGCGACGGCATCGTCGCCCTCGACTGCGGGTGGACGGACAACCTCGACGACGCCCTCGACCCCGAGGGCGCGGGCCGCCTGCTGCACCCCTTCAAGACCCACGAGGGCCTGATCAGCGTGGGCGAGAAGCTCGCCGGCTGGCTGTTCCAGAGCGAACTGGACGAGCCGGGTGGCGAGCCACCGCGCTTCGTGCTGTTGCTCTGCGGTGGCGTGATCGTCCTCGCCGACCGCACCACCTGGTCCGAGGGCCGCTACCTCGCGGCGAGCGTGGACGCGGCGCTGCTGCGTAACGACGTCAGGAAGACCGGCGAACTCGCGCTGCTCGCCGCCCTGTTCTCGCACGACATGCTCGCTCCCCGCCCCGACGGCAAGGGCCGCCGGATGGACGACCTGCTCAAGGCGTCCCGGGAGAACGCCGTCGGCGTCAACTCCGAACTGCGCAAGGGACTCCAGCGCTCGGTCGAGATCATCGCCAACGAGGTGCTGGCCCGGCTCAAGCAGCACGAGGTCACCCCGCGGGAGATCGAGGACCCCGAGCGGCACGGCCCGTTCGCCAAGCAGCTGACCCGCGAATCGCTGCGCTACCTCTACCGCATCCTTTTCCTGCTGTACGCCGAGGCCCGCCCCGAGCTGGGCATTCTGCCCGCCGACGACTCCACCTACGAGGCCGGCTACTCGGTCGCCCGGCTGCGCGAACTCGTCTCCCGCGACCGGAAGCTGGTCGACGAGGAGAGCAAGAACGGCTTCCACCTGCACTCGTCGCTCGACGTCCTGTTCAACAAGGTCAACTACGGCCACCGCCCGCACGGCACCGAGCCCGACGACGACAAGACCGTCGCCGAACGGAGCGAGCAGCGCGGCCTGCGCTTCGAGCCGCTGCGCAGCGAACTCTTCGACCCCAAGGCCATCACCCTGATCGGCCGGGGCGTCCGCGATCCGCGCAGCGAAGGCGACGGCGGAGCGGACGAGTGCCCGAAGTGGCTGGACCTCCGGCTCCGCAACGCTGCCCTGCACGAGGTGCTGCGGCTGCTCACCATGAAGGAGGCGAGCGCAAAGGGCCGACAGGGCGGCTTCATCTCCTACCGCAACCTCGGCATCAACCAACTCGGTGCCGTCTACGAGGGCCTGATGTCGTACACCGGCATCATCGACGAAGAACGCCAGCTGGCCGAGGTCGCCAAGCCTGGCGCCAAGAGCGGCACCCAGCAGCACGGTGACCCGGAGAAGGGATCCTGGCTCGTCCCGGCCGACCGGCTGAGCGACTACCCGGCGAACACGCACGTCGTCTACTCGGCGCAGGACGCCGAGCAGCACGGACTCCGCGGCCCGAAGAAGTACGACCCCGGCACCTTCGTCTACCGGCTCGCCGGACGCGACCGGGAGACCTCGGCGTCCTACTACACGCCCGAGTCGCTGACCAAGGTCACGGTCGAACTGGCTCTGAAGCACCGGCTCGACCAGCGGCGCGACGAGGATGGCCAGGTCGTCAGGACCCGGGCCAGCGAGCTGCTCCGCTACACCATCTGCGAGCCGGCCCTCGGCTCCGGCGCGTTCCTCAACGAGGCGATCAACCAGGTCGCCGAGGCGTACCTGAAGCGCCGCCAGGACGAGCTGGGCCTCACCCTCGACACCTCGCAGGCGCTGGAGGCGAAGCAGAAGGTCAAGGCGTACATCGCGTTGCACAACGCCTACGGCGTCGACCTCAACGCGACGGGCGTCGAGCTGGCGGAGGTGTCGCTGTGGCTCAACACCATGCACCCCGGCATGCGCGCGCCCTGGTTCGGCCTGCACCTGCGGCGCGGCAACTCCCTGATCGGCGCGCGTCGTTGGGTGTACTCGGCCGACCACCTCAAGCGAGAACGGACGCCTGCCGCGCACACGCCGGACAAGCTGCCGTTCCGGTCGGCCGAGACCGGCGCCGAACAGCCGCTGCCGACGGGCGCCGTGCACCAGTTCCTGCTGCCCTCGCCCGGGTGGGGGGCGGTCGCGGACGCCGGCGGGGACGCGAAGAAGCTGGTCGAGCAGCTCGCCGGGGAACAGCTCGGCGCGCTGAAGGCATGGCGGAAGGCGGTCGGAACCAAGCCGAAGGCGACGGGGGGCAAGAGCAGCCAGCTGGCCCGGCTCCAGGCCGTCGCGGAGCGGGTGGAGTACCTGTGGGGGCTAGTCGCGAAGCGGCTGGAACTCAGTGAGCAGGAGATCGCCCGGACGATAGACGTCTGGGGTGCGGACCGGTCGGAGGACGCCGAGGAGTACGCCTTCCTGCGCCGGGACAAGGAGAACGCGGGCGGTGCGCTGCCGCTGACCAAGGAGCAGGTGTTCAAGGAGCTGTTCGAGGCGGAGGGCTCGCCGTACTGGCGGCTCAAGCAGGTCATGGACGCCTGGTGCGCGCTCTGGTTCTGGCCGCTGGACAAGGTCGGCCTGCTGGACGGCTCGGACCCCGAGTACGCCTCCGCACCGGTCGTCGCGCTGGACGCGCTGCTGGCGTCCGGGGTGGCGCCGGTCTTCGGGGCTGAGTCGGCTGCCGAGCCCGAGCCCGAGCCCGTGTTCGTGGAGCACGGGTTGCTGTTCGCCATGCCGGGCGACCAGTTGGCCTTCGGTGAGGGGGAGGAGGGTGACCTCGTCGAGCGGAAGATGATCAAGAAGACCACGTCGTCCGCCCGGAAGGCGGTGGGCGGTCCGGTGCGTCGTCGGGACGTCATTCCGCTCGCTGGCCTGGACGACTGGCTCGCGTTCCTGGAGTCCATGGTCGGCACGGGTGCGGTGCCTGAGGGGACCTTCGCCACGTCTGTGAATTCTCTGACCAAGCTAAAGGACCTGGAGAAGCTGATCGAGGCGGAGATGGGTATGGACGACGCCCGCCGAGCCGTCGAGACGCGGTACCCGTGGATGCGGATCGTCCGCGACATCGCGGCGGAACAGGGCTTCCTGCACTGGGAGTTGGAGTACGCGGGGGTCTTTGCGGGACCTGGCGGAGGATTCGACCTCCAGGTCGGTAACCCGCCGTGGGTGCGGCCCCAATGGAAAGAGGATCCGGTCCTTGCGGAGTTCGAGCCCTGGTTCATGCTGACGGAAAAGCCAAAGGCAGAAGAGAAAGCCCGTCGGCGGGATACCGAACTCGGACAGCGGTACGTGCAGGAACACCTGCTCCGCGAGGTGACGAACACTGCGACGATGGCGTCGTACCTGGCGGCCGAGCCCGTGTATCCGCTGGTTGCGGGGAGCCAGCCCGACCTGTATCGAGCGTTCATGTGCGAGGTGTGGGACCACGCGGGTGTCGGTGGTACGGCGGGGATGGTGCACTCCGACACGCACTTCGCTGGCGACAAGGAGGCGAGGTTGCGGGCTGCCGCTTACGCGCGGCTGCGGGTGCACGGCCACTTTGTCAATGCGAGCAACCGGTTCTTCCCGCCTCCGGTGGGCCATTCGACGGATTTCGGCGTTCACGTCTACGGGAGCGCGGGGGCGATCGCCTTCGACTCGCTGTCCTGGCTGTTCACGGCTGATGCCCTGCGGCTGTCGGCGGCCACGATTGTCGAGAAGAACGACGAAGATCCCGGCGTGAAGTACCGAGGTGATTGGGACGAGCGCCCGCACCCCAAGCGAGTCATCCGCGTCACCCCGGACACCCTGCGACGCTGGCAGCGCCTCGGGGGGGACTCAGGGCCGGTGGAACACGCGCGCCTGCTCACGCCGGTGAGTACTGCCGAGGACCCGGCCATCGACGCACTGGGCCTGTACCCGCTCCGGCTCGGCGCCCTGGAACCGGACATCACCCGGGGGTACGACGAAAGCGGTGCCAAAAAGGCGAAGTTCGGCCCCGGCAAGAACGTGCGGCTCATCGACTACAACACCGGCGTGGACGGTCAGGAGGACTACCATGCGGAGTCCTGGGAGGACGTTATCCTCAAGGGCCCGCAGATTGGGGTCGCCAACCCGATGTTCAAGCAGCCCAGCCAGGGTGGCGGCGAGACACGCGGCCTGGACCCACGGGACCTCGCGGACGATGCAGTGCCGGAGTCGGAGTACCGACGGGTCGCCCCAACCGAGGTATTCCGGGGAGAGCAGGATCGCTGGGTCGACTGGGGCCGTTACGAAGAGTTGCTCGCTTCGGAGGAGGAGCGGGTCGCGGCTCGGTTGGCGGTGGCAGAGAAACGAAAGGTCGAGCCAGAGGGGGTCGGGAACGGGGAGATTGAGGCGTTCTTGCGTGAAAAGGCTGGCATGCCATATAGCGGGTGGTATCGCCTGGCGTGGCGGCGCCAGATCGCACCTGACACTGAGCGGGCTCTTTATGCTGCTGTGCTTCCACGCGGCGTTTCTCACTTGTATGCAATGCATAGCGCCCGGATTACTACGAGCCGATCAACTGTTCTCAATGCTGGCTTCTGGGCGTCGCTGCCGCTGGACTACTTCTTGCGGATCGCCGCTCGTTCCGACCTGCTACCTGCCGGCGCGCGGACGATGCCAGCTCCCCTGTCCGATCATCCCCTTGCCCCCGCCCTCCTCCTCCGCGCCCTGCGCCTGAACTGCCTTACCACCGTCTACGCCGACCTTTGGCAAGAGCTGTACGACCCCACCTGGGCTGGCTACGAGCCCTGGGCGATCGAGTGGCCTGGCATGGAGACCGAGTTGCACGCCGTGACCCCCTCCTGGCAGCGCGACACCCCATTCCGTACTGAGTACGCCCGCCGCGCCGCGCTCGTCGAGATCGACGCGCTTGTCGCGGTCTGGCTCGGCATCGATGCGGACACGCTCGTCGCCATGTACCGGGCCCGGTTCCCGATCATGCAGGACTTCGACCGCGCGACCTGGTTCGATGCCAACGAACGCAAGATCGCCACCCACCCCAAGACCTACGGCTTTGGCCAGACCCGAGAGCACCGGCAGCAGTTCGAGGCTTACCAGGAAAACTCGGAAGCGAACCCTGTCCCCGACGGCTACGCCGCGCCCTTCTACAAGGCCGACCGCGAGCGTGAGATGCGTGCGGCCCACGCCCACTTCACCGCCCGCCTGAACGATGCCGTGGCCAAGGGCCTGTGGAACCCGACCACGATGGAGGTCCCGAAGCCGTGAGGCCCACCCTCGAAGCACAGGGACTCAAGGAGAGTCTGCTCCAATACCTCTCCACCACCTACGGCCTCGCCGACGAGGGTGCCCGCAAGGCCCTGCATACCTTCCTCGGTGACGAGACCACGGGCATGTTCCGCGGCCCGTACCTGCGCCTGCGCACGCCGTTCACCCGCGCCGAGGACGGCTGGCAGCAGCACCTGGACTGGCGTCGCGCCGACGGCTGGTCCCCGTACGCGCACCAGGCCCGTGCGTTCGCCCGGCTCAGCACGAAGAACGGCCACAACCCGCTCCCCACCCTGGTGACCACCGGCACCGGTTCCGGCAAGACGGAGTCCTTCCTCTACCCGGTCCTCGACCACTGCGCCCGCGAGCGCGCTGCCGGGAAGGCCGGCGTCAAGGCCGTCTTCCTGTACCCGATGAACGCCCTCGCCACCGACCAGGCGGGGCGCATCAACGACCTGCTGACCGACCACCGGGACGCGCTCGCGGGCGTCCGGGCCGGCCTGTACATCGGCGAGAAGGCGGCGACGCACTACGACCACGTCTACACCCGCCGGCAGGACATGCAGTTGTCCCCGCCGGACATCCTGATCACCAACTACAAGATGCTCGACCTGCTGTTGCAGCGTTCCGCCGACGCGCCGCTGTGGGAGGGCAGCGACATCCGCTACGTGGTGGTGGACGAGTTCCACACCTACGACGGTGCGCAGGGCACCGACGTGGCGATGCTGCTGCGCCGTCTCGCCGCCGCGGTGGGGGCCACGCTGGACGGCCGGCCGCTCGGCACGATCACGCCGGTCGCCACCTCCGCCACCCTCGCCTCCGGGACCGACTCCGACGGGGTGCGCCAACTCCTCGACGTCGCCGCGCACGTCTTCGGCACCGAGTTCACCGAGGACGCGATCGTCGGCGAGGACCGGCTCACGGTCGACGAGTTCATGCTCGACGAGACCGTCCCGGACCCGAAGTTCCTCCCCGGCCGGGTGCCCTCGCCCGAGGAGCTGACCACCCTCCCCGACCCCGCCTCCGGACCGGCCGCGCTCGCCTCGCTCGTCGAGGCCGTCATCGGACGCCGGATCGACACGGCCGACCTGCACGGTGCCCGGGAGCTGGGCGCAGCGCTCAAGCGGCACCGGCTCACCTACGCCGTGCTGTCCGCGTTCGACGGCACGGTGCGCAGCTACGACGAGATCCTGGACGTCATGCGGCGTGAAGGGGCCGCCGGTTGGGACGAGGCGGTCACCACCCGCCCGGAGGTGGCCGCTCTCGCGCTGGCGCGGTTCGTCGCTCTGCTGTCCGTCGCCCGCGACCCGGACGCGCCCGCCGGGGTCAGCCGTCCGCTGGTGCAGGTGGAGGTGCACCAGTGGGCGCGGTCGGTGACGCGGATGCTGCGCGGCGTGCAGCCGTGGCCGCAGGCGTCGTTCGCCTGGGACGCGGCCGGGGCGCAGGCCCAGCCGCGGACGACGCCGGACACCACCGGCCCCCGGGAGACCCGGCTGTTCCTGCCGGCGGTGTACTGCCGCGAGTGCGGCCGCTCCGGCTGGTCGGCGCTGGCGCCCGAGTCGGATGCCGAGGAGTTGAGCTTCGAGTCGCACAAGATCCGGCGCGCCTCGGTGACTGCCGACAAGGCGAAGGTTCGCGCACTGATCGCGGCCACCGACAAGGAGGCCATGGAAGGCAGCGGCCGCGCCGCGATGGACCGGGCGGCGCAGCGCTCGCTGACCACCGGCGGCGCGGGCGTGCTGATGGTGCTGGACGGCCCCGATCGCCGGCTCCGGCTGCCGGACCCGGTCGACGACTACACCGCCGAGGGCGCCCCCCAACCGCGGGGCGTGGACGCGGCGTTCGTCCTCGTCCAGTTGGGCGAGCGGGCCGAGCGGGCGGCGCAGGACGACTGGTGCCCGGCGTGCGGCACCCACAACGCGATCCGCTTCCTCGGCACCGGTGCGGCCGCACTCGCCGCCGCCTCCGTCACCCAGCTGTTCACCGGCGGGGAGATGGACGAGCAGCAGCACGAGACGAAGACGCTGATGTTCAACGACTCGGTGCAGGACGCCGCGCACCGGGCCGGTTTCGTCGCCTCCCGTTCCTACACGTTCTCGCTGCGCGCGCTCTTCACCAAGCACCTGAGCGAGGACCGGTCCACCGCTCTGAACGACCTGGTGGCGGACGTGGTGGCGGCCACCACCGACCGGAAGACCCTGGCGGCCGTCGTCCCGCCCGACCTGCACGACGACACAGGCGTGGCCCGGCTGCTGTCGGGTGCCGGCAGGGGCGGCGACAGGCGGACCTGGGACCTGATCGGCGAGCGGTTCGCCTTCGAGGCCGCCATGGAGTTCGGCCACCGCTCCCGCAACGGCCGCACCCTCGAACTCACCCGTACCGCCGCGGCGTTCGCCGACATACCGGACGAGCAAGCGGCGATCGGACTGGTCCGCACCACCTACGAGGAGACGACGGACCGCGGCCTCACCCTCGCCGAGCACGACGACGCCCGCCACCTCGCCTTCCTGCGGGGCTTCCTCGACCGGCTGCGCACCCGCGGTGCGATCGGCCACCGCTGGCTGGCGAAGTACCTCGACGAGGCGGGCACCAGCCGGTTCTTCGTCTGGGGCGGCCGCCCGCCCGGAATGAAGGCATTCCCGAAGGGCGTTGCCGCCCCGGTCTTCCTCCTCGCCAAGCCGAAGTCCAACAGCGAGTTCGACGTCGCGGCCGGCCGTCTGTCCTGGTACGAGACCTGGGCGCAGCGCTGCCTCGGCCTGACCCGTGAACAGGCCGACGAGTTCTGGCTCCGCCTGCTGCCCCGGCTCGCTGACGCCGGGCTACTCGCCGTCCGCACCCCCGGTGACTCGGCGGCCCGGATCTACGGGCTCCAACCCGGAGCTGTGCGGCTCCGGTTGCTCTCCGACGAGCAGGTCAACAGCGCGTACGTGCGCTGCCCCAGGTGCTTCTGGGAGCAGACCGTGCACCCGTCGCTGCTGAGCCAGTACCACGACCAGCCGTGCCCGGCCTACCGCTGCAGTTCAGGGCGCCTCGTCGCCGGCGACCGCTGGCAGGAGAGCGTCGACCGGCACGACCGCGACCGCGACTACCGCGACGACTACTACCGCGGCCTGTACCGGCGGGCCGGCACCTTCCAGGTGATCACCGCGGAGCACACCGGTCTGCTGTCCCGGCCCAAGCGCGAACGCGTCGAGAAGGCGTTCCGCAAGGGGGAGGGCTTCAACGACCCCAACGTGCTGTCCTGCACCCCGACGCTGGAGATGGGCATCGACATCGGCGACCTGTCGGCCGTCGTGCTCGGCGCCCTGCCGCGCCGCCCCGCCAACTACACCCAGCAGGCCGGCCGGGCGGGTCGTCGGACCGGCAACGCGTTCCTGCTCACCATCCCGGACCGCAAGCGCCGAGACCTGTACTTCCTCGACCGGCCGCGCGACATGATCGACGGACAGATCGTGCCGCCCGGCTCGTACCTGTCGGCCGTCGAGATCCTGCGTCGGCAGTACACCGCCCATCTGCTCGACCTGGCGGCCCGCGGCCGGCTACTGCGTGAGGACGGCAGGCCGCTGGCCGCGCTGCCGCGCAGGGTGGACGAGCTGTTCGGCCCGTCCGGCTATCTGGAGGATTTCGCCGCCGCCGCCCTCGCCCATGGCGATGAACTGGTTCGGGGGTTCCTCGCCCTCTTCCCGACCGGGGTGAACGAGAACGCGCAGGCCGAACTGACGAAGTACGCGAAGCGCCGCCTGCGCAGTGCGGTCGAGCGGGCGGAACGCAACTGGGAACGTGAGAGCCAGAAGCTGCGCGACCGCATCCGCACCATCCGGTCCGCCATCGACGAACTGAAGGACGGCGACGAGGAACAGGCCCGGACCAAGGCCGAGTTGGAAGCCGAGGCATGGGCGCTGTCGAAGAAGGGCGGTGCCCGGCTGCGCCAGCCCGCCCAGAGCGTCCTGTGCGACCTCGGGCTGCTCCCGAACTACGCGCTCATCGACTCGGTCACCACCCTGTCCGCCACGCTCTACTGGCAGGAGGGGAAGACCCCCACCGGGCAGGACCAGTACAAGTCGAAGCCCTACAGCTACGACCGGCCGCGGTCTTTCGCCGTCGCCGAACTCGCCCCCGGCAACACCTTCTACGCGGAGGGCTACAAGCACCGCATCACCGGCATCGACATCGTCGCCGGTCAGGAACAGGACTGGCGCCACTGGCGTTTCTGCCCCTCCTGCGGCTACGTCCGGACGGACAACGCCGAACAGGACATCTCACCCTGCCCGCGCTGCGCGGACACCGGCATCGCCGACTCCGGCAGCCTGTGGCAGGTCGTCCAGCCGACCACCGTCACCGCCCGCGCCAAGCGCGAGGACGCCCGGATCGGTGACGAGAGCGACGACCGTGACCGACGGTTCTACACCGTCGTCGACATCGTCGACATCGCCCCCGACGACTTCGTGGCCAAGACCTCGTGGCGGCACACCAAGGAGGTTTTTGGCGTCGACTACACCCGGCGCGCCGTGATCCGTCGGGTCAACGTCGGGCCGCTGAGGATCGGCTCCCAGGACGGCGACCAGCTGGCCGGGCGACCGGTGCGCATAGCGCCCTTCCAGGTGTGCACCGGGTGCGGCGCGGCGAGCGCGGACGGGCAGCCGGTGTTCGACGACGACCGCGACGCCGTCGATGCCTCGGCCAACCGCCAGCGCGCCCTGAAGCACCACGCGCCCTGGTGCCCGCACCGGCGCGGCGCCACCCAGGTGCCGCAGGAACAGGTGCTGCTGGCCCACCAGTTGGAGACCGAGGCGCTGCGCGTCCTGCTTCCCGCGGCGACCGTTCTGGTCGATGAGAAGGTGTATTCCTTCCAGGCTGCACTCCGGCTCGGTGTCGACCGCGCTTTTGGTGGCGACCCGCAGCACCTGGACTCCTGCCTGGCGGTCATGCCCGACCGCGACACCGAGGAGACGCGCAACTTCCTCGTTCTGTACGACCGTCTCCCGCACGGCACCGGCTATCTCGACCGGCTCACCACACCGGCAGCCTTCCGGCAGGTGCTGGAGGATGCGCGGACCCTGCTCGTCGAATGCCCGTGCGTTCAGGAGAATCGGCCCGCTTGCCACCGCTGTCTGTACCGCTACGCCGACGAACGGCACATCGACGCGGTGTCCCGGCAGGCGGCGCTGGACATCCTCGACGACCTCCTCGGCCGGGGCACCGATGCCTGGGCCACGGAGGACATCGGCAACACCGACCAGATCGGCCTGGACGGACAGGTCGAGTCCGACCTTGAGGCACGTTTCCTCACCGTGCTTCGGGCGTGGGCCGAACAGCAGGACAGTGATGCCTCGCTCGACGAGAGCGGCGACAACAGTGGCTACCTCCGCCTCAAGGACTCGACCGCCGTCCATGGCTGGCGCCTCACCGCGCAGCGCGGCGAGGGCTTCACCCGCACCGACTTCACCTTCGAACGCACCGAGGGCCCCAAGCGGAAGGTGACCGTGTACCTCGACGGCCGCCGCTTCCACGCCTCACGACGCCACAACCGGCTCGCCGGGGATGCGGACAAGCGCAACCGGCTGCGGGCGAAGGGGCGGGCGGTCTTCCAGCTCACCTGGGACGACCTGGTCGCGTTCGAAAAGCAGATGGGTGTCAGTTCGGGAGACCGCGAGGTGGCCGAGTCGGTGTGGCCGCCCTACTCGCACACCGCCCGGGGGCTGGCGAGGCAGCTGCTGGCCGAGCACGGTGCGGAAGACCTGGACTCCACCGCCTTTCTCGACCCGATGAGCCAGCTCCTCGCGTACTTGCGCAGCCCTGACGAGGCCGCCTGGGGGCGGCGGGCCGCGGCCGTGGTGGGCGGACTGCTTCGCCACGATCCGGTGTCGCTCGTCGCCGGCGGCTCCGTGGAGCAGACGCGTCGAACGCTCGCGGCGTTGCTCGAAGCCTGGGGCCGCACCGACGGCATCGACCCGGCCACCGTGACGGGTAACGGGACGCTCAACCTGTTCCAGAGCTGCGATCAGTCCGGGCTGCCCGTCGCGTTCCTGGTCGACGGTGCCACCGGCGGTTGGACGGCGTTGGTGTGTCTCGACGATGCGGAGACCGATCAGCTCGGCACTCCCGAGCACAAGGCCCGGTGGCGCGCCTGGCTCCAGTGGTCCAACCTGCTGCAGTTCCTCGCTCACGACGGCGGCGATGGCATCCAGCTCACCACAGCCACCGCGGGTGGGTTCGACCTCGGCACACTCAGGGCATTCGGCGGGATCGGCGAACTCGAGTCCCTGGTCGTCCAGTACGGCGAGGGCGAGCGGGCTGTCGCTCAGCCTGCCGTGGTCGGGCTGCGGGACGACGACACCCTGTTGGAGGCCGCCGTGCGGGACCTGCTGTGGGACCGCGAGATCCTCGGCTACCTGGACGAGGACGACCCCGATGCCCCGCTGGCCCGCCTCGCCCACGCCCTGGCGGACCATGGCAAGAGGGCCCCCGTCTACGGCTTCGAGCTGGGCGAGCGCGGCTGGCTCGCCGACCTCGTCTGGACCGACCCCGGTGTGCGGATCGCCGTGATGGCCGATCCGTACGACAGCGAGGACGAGGAGAGCCGCAAGACCTGGCAGGCGTACCGCGACGCGGGCTTCACCGTCCGTTCGGCCGACGAATGGCTCGGCCTCGTCGATGACCTGCGCGTCGCTCTCCCCGATCACACCGACCGGCCCGACTCCGTCTCCGACTCCCACGAACCGAGTGCCGCACGATGACTGCACGCCTGAGCCTGTACCAGAAGGCCGAGAACGAGCTCTACAAGATGGACTCGTCGGTCAAGACGAAGTTCTACGACTTCTGCCACCTGTTCCGGAACGATCCGGGGCATCCCAAACTCGACCTCAAACCGCTCAAGGGCGACCGCCGCATCTTCCGGGCCAGGATCGACCCCTCGTACCGGGCGCTCCTCGCCCCCGCCGGTGTGGGCCCGGACGGCGTCGAGCAATGGCTCGTCGTCGCGGTGCGGCACCGCAAGCACGTCTACGAAGAACTCAGCGTCGCCATCAACCGGGTCACCGGAGAGATCGAGTTCGTCGACCTCGGCGTCGTCGGACAGAGCGTGCTCAAGCGGGCCGGTATCCAGCTCACGCCCGATCCGGCCGAGGCGGTCCACCCGGACGAACCTGCCACCGCCGCTTCCGCTGCCGGGCCTGCCGTCGAACCCTCCGCGCCGCCGCTCCTTGCTGCCTGCACCGCTGACGATCTCCGCCGCCTCGGCGTCGCAGAAGCCTTGATCGAGGTGGCCCTCCAGGTCACCACCGACGACGAACTCGACCAACTCGTCGCCGGCGCACCGCGCCTCACCGCCGAAGTACTCACCGGTTTGGGCGCCGGCATGAGCGTCGAGGAGGTGGAGGAGGAGATCACCCGGCCCGCCGCCACCGTCCTGGAACCCGGCTTCGAGGACGACATGGGCGCCGCCCTCACCCGCACCGCCGTCACCACCGTCGACGACGACCTGCGCGACGTGCTCGCCGAGGGCGACTTCCGGGCTTGGAAGGTCTATCTCCACCCCACCCAGCGCAAGATCGTCGAGCGGAACCACAAGGGTTCCGCCCGGGTCAGCGGTGGCCCCGGAACCGGCAAGACCATCGTGGCCCTGCACCGCACCGCCAGGCTCGCCGCCCAGCTCCCGCCCGGCCGGGACAAGCCGATCCTGCTCACCACTTACACCAAGAACCTCACCGCCGACCTGCGCTCCCGGCTCAGCTCCCTGGTCACCCCCGACCTGCTCGCCCGGGTGGACATCAAGCACATCGACCTCCTGGCCCAGGGCGTCCTCAACGAGAACAGCGCCGCCGGCGCACAGCGTTCACTCATCGGCGATGCCCAGGCGAAGGACGTCCTCGGCGAAGTCCTGTTCGAGTACGACGCGGAGCGGCGCTGGGACGCCGACTTTCTCTTCGACGAGTGGGAACAGGTGATCCTCGGCCAGTCGCTCGCCACCCGGCAGGACTACTTCAAAGCCCGGCGCGCCGGCATGGGCCGCTCCCTCACCCGCCCCGAACGCGCAAGCGTCTGGCAGGTGCTGGAGCAGTTCACACTGCGCCTGAACAGCATGAAGCGCGAGACCTGGGCGCAGTCCGCGGAGCGTGCCGCGCGCTACGAGATGGAGCGCGCACGCAAGATCAAGGACCGCGCCGAGCAGAAGGCCGCGATCGGCGGCGGCGACCTGAAACACCTCGACGACAACAGCTCCGCCATCCGCTACCTGCGCCACCGCTACCAACACATCGTCGTCGACGAGGCGCAGGACCTCAGTGCCGCTCACTGGAAGATGCTGCGCGCGATGGCAGCCCCAGGCTCGAACGACCTGTTCATCGCCGGCGACACCCACCAGCGGATCTACGACCGCCAGGTAACCCTCTCCACTGTCGGGATCAACATCCGCGGTAGCTCCTCCAAACTGACCCTCAGCTACCGCACCACGCAGGAGATCCTGAACCAGGCCGCCAAGGTTGTCGGCGACGGGACCTACGACGACCTCGACGACGGCACCGACAACCTCAACGGTTACCACTCCCTGCTCCGTGGCCCGGCGCCGGAGTTCATCGCCTGCACGGACTGGGACGACGAGATCACCAAGCTCGCCGCCAGGCTGAAGCTCTGGCGTGAGGAGATCACCCGACCCGCCGAGGACGGTACCGTCCGAGACCCCCACGGCACCATGGCCGTCTGCGTCGCGGACGGCGACATGGCCGGCCGCGTCGCCTCCGACCTCGCGATCAAGCACGGCGTCACCACCGCGACCCTCACCAAGGACGGTCCCCAGGGCGGCGGTGAGGTGCACATCGGCACCATGCACCGCTTCAAGGGCCTGGAGTACCAGAAGCTCGCCATCATCGGCGCAAGCGACGGCATCCTGCCCCGCACCGCCCTGATCGAGAAGTACCTCCACACCGACCCCAAGCGCTACGAGCGCGAACTCAAACAGAGCCGCAATCTCCTCTTCGTGGCCGCTACCCGTGCACGCGACGCACTCTCAATCTCATGGCACGGCGCCCCCAGCCCGTTCCTGCAGATCCAATGAGCATTACTCAGGTCGAACTCGCCTTGTCGTAGGTGCTGAGAGGCGTCGATCGGTGGGTATGTCCCGTCCGTGCGATACGCGCAGGGGGCGGGTTCACTGCTCGAGGACAGCAGCGCCGGGAGCGGGTGCGGCTCGATGCCGCCGAGCGGTTCGAGCGTGGTGACAGCAACACAATGATCGCCCGCGACCTGCGAGTCACGGTGCGGTCGGTCGAGCGGTGGCGCCGGGCCTGGCGGGAAGGCGGCTCGGCCGCGCTGGAGTCCAAGGGGCCGCAGTCGCTTCCCCGCCTCAGCTCACGTCAGTTTGTTCTGCTGGAGCGGTAGTTAGGGAGAGGACCGCTCGCTCATGGCTGGGAGGACCAACGGTGGACGCTGGCGCGGATCAAGACGCTGATCGGCCGCCGGTTCCACGTCTCCTACACCGTCCAGGGCGCGTGGAAGTTGTTCGCGGGGCAACGGCTGGTCCTGTCAGCAGCCCGTTCGTCGTGCAATTGAGCGGGACGAGGGTGCGGTCGAGGTGTGGAAGAAGCAGGTGTGGCCGCAGGTAAAAGGCTAGTGGCGGCGCTCGGGGCCTGGCTGGTGTTCGAGGCCGAGGCCGGGGTCTCGATGACGCCGACGCGGGCCCGCACCTGGGGACGCCGCGGCCACACACCTGTTGTTCGGGTGCGCGGCCGCTCCCGCCGACGGGTCTCGATCGCCGCCCTGACCTGCTACAAGCCCGGCGAACGATCCCGGCTGATCTACCGACCCAGGCTGCACGACGGCCAGGGCCGGAGCAAGGGCCGCAAGAGCTTCGCCCGGACCGACTGCCGCGACCTGGTCGTCGCCGCACACAACCAGCTCGACGGCCCGATCGTCCTGGTCTGGGACAACCTGAACACCCACCTGGCCACCGGCATGAAGGAGTTCATCGCCACACAGGACTGGCTGACCGTCTCTACCAGCTGCCTCCGTACGCGCCGGACCTCAACTCCGTCGAGGACATCTGATCGCTGCTCGGCGGGGATTCCTGGCCAACGTCGCGTTCGCCGACCCGGAGCACCTGGTGCGGACGGTCAGGCGAGGGTAGCGGAAGATCCAGTACCGCCCACACCTCATCGACGGCTGCTTGACCGGGACTGGACTGAGCCTCGCCCCATCCTGACCACAGACACCGCGAGTTCAACTCGAGTAGCCGCCGACGGACTCGCGTCCCGCCCAGCCCCATCTGTGAGTGGCTTGCCCGGAAAGGAGGTGCTACCAGCGGTCCCGCCTACGGTTCCCGGGCGGGTCGATGCTGCGGTGCACACCGACGACGACGGAACCCGGCCCATGGGGTGACAGACTCTGGCGGATTTGCTCGATCAGGTAGTCGGTACTGGTACCTCGACTGCCAATCCACCCGTCCCTGACCAGGGTGGTGAAAGTGGTGTTGTTGAGGTACCGGGGCACGCCTCCCTCGCGGATGCGAATTCCTTTGTTGGGGCCGACCGAGTCCGAGTGGTGAAGGATCGCCTCGAAATGAGATCGCGTCAGGTACATGCCTGGGATGAGCTTGGTTGAATTCATTGCGAAGGGGGTTGTGCGACACAGTTTGACCACGCTCGGGGTCGCGACGAGACGCGGGTCCGCACCGGTCTCTGCACCCTGACAGATGCGGTCGACCTCGCGCATTCGCGCCAGCTCCTTGTCGATGCTGCGGTCACGGCGGTAAACCCAGCCGCTTTTCTCCGCGCGCATCCGCTTGTACTGGACCATCACGAGGCTGTGACAGGGCTCATTGTAATATAGCAGGTCGAGACCCATGTCGTGTTCGAGTTGAGTCCGATTCGCATTGTAGATGAAGAGTTGTTGGCGCGGGAGCGAGGTGCCGCCGCTGGGGGTATACACGCGCCAGCCAAGTTGAAGGGTGTCGCTGCCATCCATTCCCGGGAAACGGTGGTAGTCGTGAACGATCTGTTGGTCCTCGATGATGCGCGAATTAGTAAGGCCCTCGAGGAAAGGTACCGATATGTTGCCGGAGCCGACGACGGGGTCCTGCCATTCCTCGATGGCGTCGCGATCCAAGCCAGTGATATCGAACAGTGTGCCGACGGCATCCTTCTCGAAAGCCAGGCGTTCACCAACCGGACCCTGAGGAGGTGCTGCGTCCAGAATTTGTTCAAGTTCGGTGATGCGCTGGCCAATTTCGGGACGCAGGCTGCGAATGCCCTGGACTAGGGCCTCGCCAGCCTTTGGGGATAGCCGTCCATCGTCGTTCAGGTACCTGCTGCTGGCACGCATCGGCTCAACTAGTTCGCGAAGTGCGAGCGGGCGTTGCAGTGGGGGTGTAATGCCTGACCACGAGTGACCGCTCGTACGTCTCGCTGTGGCGCCCGGGGAACGCGCTGCCGAGGCCGATGATTTCACGCCTGAGCGTATCGTCATGTCGATTGGTGAAGACGGCCAGACACCACGCTCGTGGTGTCCGCCACACTGTATACGGATAAGCGAAGCTTCGCTCCCCACGCTTGTTCCATTCTGGGACAGGAGCAGGCAGGTTACGCATCATCAATTCTGTGCACTGCAGGAGAGCGACGGGCGCCACAGATCACATCCGAACAGCTATGGGGGGCGGGAGTGGAGACGAACACTCGAAAGCCGACGAGTTTGCCAATAGGGAGGCTATGAGGCGGGAGCGACGTACGTGGCCAGATTTGATTTTTCGAACCGCACGGGCCGGATATCCTGTCTTTTTCTTCGGCGCCCCTAGTCAGGCCGGGACGGCGTGGATAGCAAGGGCGACCTCGTCGTGTCAACTGTTCAGTTTTGGCGATCCTCCGACCACGGTGCGCCCGCTGAACCTGCCACGAGCAGCCATGTCGGCCCATGAGTCTTTCTTCCTACAGCCTCGATGCCTCATTGCAGAACCAGGTGAGGACATCTCGAAAGCGTTCGAGGCCGGCGCCGTTCAGGACGTCGATCGGGAAGCCGGGACGGCGGCGGTTGATTTCCCCGGCATCGACGTCGAGGTGCACGCCCGGTACTGCGTTGATTCGGTCGAGTAGCCCCATCAGGAGCTCGGGCCGGGTGAACGGCTCTCGTCGGCTGAGGTGTTCGAACACCACCTCGACCCGGCCGGAGCGGGGATAGATCGCGACCGGCCAGATCTCGCCTTGGGCACCACCTCCCTTGCGAAGCATCGGGAAGCAGCTCGTCTCCTCAGTCGATCCGTAGCTCAGCCAGCCACCGTTCGCCTCCCATGCGGCCAGCAACGCGAGCACCCCGTCCGCGACATCGGGCTGATGATCTGTCAAGAGGGATCGGAACCGGACTGGGCGATTGACGGCCCCGCCTTGGTCGGTGGTCGAGGGCGTCGTGGAAGGTGTCGCCGCTTCCGGCGCCTCCATCCCCGCGAGCCCGGCCAGATCCACCGGGTACAGCCGTTGTGCGACGTCCGCCCGGGCCCCTTGGAAGCGCACGCCCTCACGTTCGAGAGCCTCGCGCTGGGTCTCGGTGCGTCCGTCGAGCCAGGCGAACTCCGGGGATGGGACGCCCGAGGCGGTGAGGACCCGGTGCGGATTCGGAATGCCTCGCCGTGTGGCCAGGTGCGTTCCAAGCGGCCGGGGGTGGATGCCGATGACTGCGGCGACGTCCCCGTAGGTCGTCCAGAAGCCGGCCGGCATCCCTGCCAGGATCTGACGGAGCAGGGCCCATTCGCTGCGTTCGTCGCTCTCCTCGAAGCCGGCGGGCAGGGGCGCGGGCCAGAGCTGTGCGGCGCGGTCGGCGAGGCGCTCGGCCCTTGCGAGGATCTCGGCCTTGCCCCATCGTTCGGCCGCCGCGATCTCGCGGTTCATCCGCAGGGTACTGGAATCGAGGATCTGCTGCTTGCGCTGGAACAGGTGGTTCGAGAGCCGCCCGTTCTCACCGGTCAGGGTGAGGTTGCCCAAGGTGTGCAGGAGAAGCTCGTGCAGCTCTTCGGGACCTTCCTCGTCCGTGACCTCCTCCGCCAGTAGCCCGAGCCATTCGGGAGTCGGAGTCTGCGGCAGGACGTGCTCGATGGTGAGACGGGCACGCTCGAAGTCGACCGGTTCGGCAGCTGCGTAGCTCTCCTCGAGGCGTCGCAGGACGAAGAACCTCTGCTCGTGCTTTCCTCGCCAGTAGAACGGCTGCGTACGAATGGCATCCCGCTGCTGGGCATCGGTCGGCCAGTAGCGGCGTGGTCCCGAGAGATACCGGTGCACGGCCTCTGCCAACGGCCGGTCCTGCTCGAGCTCGGAAGGGGCTGCGGCGAGCACCCGGTTGAGGTTGTTCGTCCGGACGTAGCAGATCATGCGGCGTACGAGGAAGCTCTCGATGTAGGACAGGGCCTGGACGGCCTCGTCGGGCTCAGCCGCGCCCTGCTCGACCCGATCGAGGATGTAGAGCGCGAGAGGGTAGTGGACCTCGCTGCCCCACTCGCCCAAGCGGTTCAGCACCTCGCGCAGGCCGGGGTGGGACTCGCGGGCAGGTTCGGTGACACGCAACAGAACCGCGGCCAGGCGGTGAAGCCGGGAGATCTCGTCCCGAAGGGCCGGCTCACCGCCGGAGGCAATCACGGCCGAGAGCCGACGCTGCTGGAGGACGTAGACCTCGCTCTGCTTTGCCCTGGTGTCCCCCTGCAGGACCAGGTCCAGCCACGCCAGGGTCACCATCCGGTCGGGCCCGAGCTCCGTTTGCATCGGGAGCCACAGCTTCTCGTAGACCTCGTCGCTCAGCCTGGGCAGGTTCATGAATACGTAGTTGCGCAGCAGGTCCGCCTGGGTCAGCGGGACACCGGTGTTGTTGAGCGACTCGAAGATCCGGTAGACGTTGTCACGAGGACCGGCGGTGATGCTGACCAAGGACAGCCGGTGCCGGAGAGCCAGGTCGACGAACCGGACAACCTCCCAATCGCCAACGGAGTCGTACTCGGCCAGTGCAGCGCGGAAGAAACGATAGGCCGCACCGACGTTGTCCTCCCCGCCGGCCGTCGCCTGTCCGTCGACGCACGCCAGGTAGGAAGGACGGTCGGCCTGCGTCGGCAGGAGACGGTACCGGTCCAGTCCGGTGAAGTCCTCCTCGTTGATGAGGTACCGGCGGTGAATCAGGTCCGCCTTCGGGGCGTCGAAGAGGCGGACGTGATCGCGCAGGGCGCACGCGAGCAACATCAACGTGGTCAGCCGTTGCTGTCCGTCGATGACGACCCACCGTTGCACGGTGTCCGGAATGGGCGGCCGGGGGGCCAGGACCAGGGACCCGAGGAAATGCCGGACCGGCTCCTCGTTGTCCACGGCAGGGGCTCCGGGCCGCGGGGAAGACAGTTCCGCGGCCTGCTCGGCCAAGTCGCTCCACAGGCGCTTGTGATCGTCACGGGTCCAGCTGTAGGTGCGCTGGTACAGCGGGATCTGGAACTGGTTGTCGCCCTGGATCAGGCGTTGGAACGTGGTCTCTCTGGCATCCATGACGCGGTGGCCCCTCTCCCCAACCGTCCTCGTGTCCGACGCTTGGTACGGACACGGTGCAGCCCTGACACGGCATCGAACTCCCGACCGATATCCGCGAGGGCATGGCGGAGAGCACCTGATCGACACCGTACCCGTCACCCACGACAAGGCGAGTTCAACCAGAAAAGTTGCCGTGGACGTCACAGCAAGCCGTGTACCTCGCCGGACGGTTCCCCTGCCGCTGCCCTACATCTGGCAGTCGAGTTGTCCGGCGCTCTGGAGTCGCGTCAGCAAGTGGTCGCGCCCGTGTTGCGATCTTCCAGCGCGGTATCGGTGCCAGCGGTTACGGTACGGACCAGGCGCTGGCTCAGGGGAGGAGCGCACGTTGGACATACCCTTCAACGAGGCCGACGACAGAGCCGCGTCCTCGACGCCTGGTCCCGGGGACCTGTCGGTGTTCGACCGCACGTTCCCGGCGCGTGTGGCCGTGCTGATGCGTTCACGGCCCATCGCGGAAGCCGCCGCGAGCGCCGCCCGTCAGGACTGGCCGGACGCCACCTACGACGTCGCGACGTTCGCCCTCGCGGCCATCGACCCGGTCATCGCGCAGCAGGGCTTCGACGACGAAGCCACGTACCAGGTGGTGATCGAAGGGCTCGCAGCCCTTGCCCACAGGGCCGCGCCTGCCCGTCCCGCGGATGAGCATCTCAGGGTCGCCAAGTACGCCCTCGACGCGTTGCTCAAACCGGCCGCCTGGATTCGGAGCACCGCCTCCTGCTGAAGGTCCGTGAATCGCTCGAGGCCGAGGACGAGCAGGTGACTGCTGCGGCAGCCCGGATCGCGGGAATCCTCACCGAGTGCGCGCGCCGGCACGAGGCGCTGCACCGCCAAGTGATCACCGCCCGCAGCATCTTCCTCGACGAACAGGACCGGCAGGCGTTCCGGCCCCCGGCCCTGGGCCACCTGCCCGACCTCGGTCAGGAAGTGCTCACACCGCTCCTCGGCCTCGACACGGACACCGCCCTCCTGGTGGCGGACCGGTGGCTGTCCGACATCACAGGACCCAGGGCGCCCAAACTGCCACGGCTGTACCGGCTGATCGATGACCTCTGGGCCGCCCGCGGCCCCCTGGAGGGCACACGCGACCCCGGCGACACGGACGAGGAGATCGGCGACGCCAACCCGCCGACCATCCCACCCGAGGTCATCACCGCCGCCCAGGGCGTCGTCACCCGCACCGGCATGCCCACCCGGCTGTCGGCCCTGCTGGCCGGCGCCCTCACCGACGACGAATCCGCTGCTCCCCGCCAGCGCCAGCAGACCGCAGAGATCCTCGCCCTACGGCGCTGTGGTGCTACGCCCCCGAAGACCTCGAAGCCGACCAGCCGGTCTCCGCCGACCTCGCGGCGCGTAGCGGTCGCGGGAGGCATCGACCAGTGCCGCCGCCAGGTCGGTCAGGGCGCGGTAGTCGGGCAGAGCCAGGGAGCGGAGATTGTCGAGCTCGTCCTGGGCCTGCTTGTAGGCGCGTTGCCACCTGGGCATGTGGCCGGGGAGAGTGTCGAGCCAGCCGTCGCGGACTGCTTGCGCAAGGACTCGGCTGAGGGCAGCGAGCGTGTTCTTGAGGGAGGAGAGCTGGTGTCCGTCGGCAATCCAGTCGAGGTTGGCGCGGTCGATGACCCCGGCGGTGATGTCGGTCAGCAGCAGGTGGCCCAGAGTCGGCAGGATTCGCTTGCGCCAACCGGCCAGGTAGGGAGCCAGGGTGGTTGACTCCAGATCGGCCAGCGCTACCTTGATCACCTCGTTCCCGTACTCGGCGAGTGTCGGGACCGGGCCCGCGCGGCGGCCATGGCGCATACTGCTCGCCGCGGTGACAAGGAGTTCGAGCCATCGGGTGACGGTCGACGGGTCCACTCCCCGCTCGGCTGCCGACAGGAGACGTGCGGTCAGGGCCAGTGGGTCCACCGGATCGGCCACGACCAGTGGGGTTCGGCGTAGAGAAATCTCCACTGCATCAGGGGTGGAAGGTGCCGTGATCGGCATGGTGTCGGGGACGCTCGGCGTGGCCACAGTCATGCCGGTTCTCTTCCCAGCCGCTCGGCTAGGAGATTCGTCCAAAGCGGAGCCGTTCGGGAGGGGCAGGAGTGCAAGCAATCAGCGCGCGCCGTCCGGTGCACCTTCGGGCACCGGACGGACAGCAGATCGTAGATTCTCCGTTTCCCCCGCCCAGCTGACCATCCTCTGCCATCCTCTTTGCATGCGACGTGTACATCTCGAAGCCGCTGAGGACCACGTCGAGCGCCTGGCGCGCGAGGGGGATCCTGTCGGTGCCGTCAAAGAGCTGGTCTGGAACGCGCTCGACGCCGAAGCGACGATGGTCGAAGTAGAGATCCTGCGGAGCGAGTTGGGTGCCGTCGAGAAGGTCGTCGTCCGGGATGACGGAAATGGCATAACACCGGAAACCTGTGCTTCGACCTTCGACAGGATCGGCGGCTCCTGGAAGAAGCTGAGGCGGTTCTCGATCGATCATCACCGCCCCCTGCACGGGCGGGCGGGGCAGGGGCGACTTCGCGGATTCGCCCTCGGGTCCGCCATCCGCTGGACAACGGTCGCTGACTCGATTGGCGGGCGCTTCCTGACGACGGTCAGCGCAGACCGTTCCTCCAGGAACGACTTCGAGATCTCGGACCCGCGGCCCAGCGAGCAGGACACGGGCACCGTCTTCGAGGCTTGGGGGCGCCAGTCCTACATTCTCAACAAGCTCGGCGAGGACAAGGCGCGCGCCAAGCTGACCACCGAATTCGCGCCCTACCTCGCGATGTTCCCCGGCCTGGAGATCATTTATGACGGAGTGACTCTTAATCCCGGCAAGGCCATCCAGGTGGAGAAGACATTCGGGTTCGACTTCACCCACGATGGCATGACGCATCAGGCGGCCCTGCGCGTGATCGAGTGGGACATGCGGGTGGACCGGGAACTCCACCTCTGCGATGCGGATGGCATCGTGGTGGACATCGTGGACCTGCGCATCCAGGCCCCTGGCTTCGACTTCACGGCTTACGTGAGCTGGGATCAGATGGCGTCGCACGCAGGTGAGTTCCTCCTGGGTGAAGCGGCCGACGGGCCCGTCGCCATACTGCTGACGCGAAGCCGCGAAATCCTCCGTGAGCACTTCAAGGTCCGCACGGTCGAGCGCAGAGGTGAGATCGTCCAGCAGTGGAAGGACAAGCGTCTCTACCCATACGAGGGCGAGGTGGGCTCCGAGGCCGAACAACTGGAACGCGACACTTTCGACATCATCGCCACGACCGTACAGCGCCACATGCCCCGGCCCGACAAGCATCTGAAAGCGACGCTCGCCTTGCTTCGTGAATCGGTCAAGCATCAGCCCGAGAGCGTGAATCGGATCCTGGACGAGGTCTTCCGGCTCAACGCGGAGGATCGCACCGAGCTCGAACGGCTCCTTGACCGCACGAGTCTGGCGAGCATCATCAAGGCATCCAGCAGCGTCGCCGCCCGCCTTGACTTCCTGACCGCGCTGTCGCACATGGTCTTCGATCCGGAAATCCGCAAGGTCGTGAAGGAACGGACGCAGCTCCACAAGATCCTGGAGAATGAGACGTGGATCTTCGGAGAGCAGTACTCCCTCCTCGCCAGCGACAGGTCGCTCAACACGGTCCTCGACCGACACCTCAAGATCCTCGGCCGCGACAACCGAGCTCCGGAACCAGTGCGGCGCGACGACGGCAGTGTGGCGATCGTCGACCTGATGCTGTCCCGGTCGCGGAAGTTCCACGATCGACGCCAGCATCTCATCGTGGAACTCAAGGCCCCGGATGTGAACGCTGGCGACAAGCAGCTGCAGCAGATCAAGAGCTACGCCAACGCTGTGGCGAAGGACCCTCAGTTCGCCGACGTGAACGTCGAGTGGGACTTCTGGCTCGTCGCCACTGACCTCGGCGACCTCGTCGAGATGGAGGTCCAACAACGTGAGAGGCCCGCCGGCTGTGCCTGGGACCTCACGCGCGGCGGTATGACGGTTCGGGTCTGGGTAAAGCGCTGGTCCGAGATCATCGAGGAGTGCAAAGGCCGCCTCACCTACTTCCAAGAGCACCTGCAGCACGACCCGTCCGTCGAACAAGCACTGGAATACCTACGCCTGCACCACCCGCAGGTAATTCCAATGGAGTTGAGGCTTCCCCAGCAGTCACGCAGTGACCAGAGCGCTGACGCGACACCCCAGCGCAACGAGAACTGATCAGCGTCACACAGAGACACCTGAGTGACCGCCAACTGTCGGCGCGCCGAGCGGATGCTGGCCGCTCATTGAGACTTTCAGCGGTGAAGCTCCAGGGTGAGGACTGCCTTGGCTGCTGAGGTCAGCCAGTTCGGGCTGCAACGTGCGTGGCGGAAGATTCGCCAGCGCTTGACGGTGGCGACGCCGCGTTCGACGGGGTGACGGAGCCGGGCGTGGGCCCGGTTCAGCGACCGCTGCCCAGTGGTCAGCTCCTTGCGGGCGGGGCGTCTGGTCGGCACGGCGAACGTTCCGCCGGCGCCTGTGTACGCCATGTCGGCCAGGGCCGGGATCCGTAGCCGGACGCAGGTCCTGACGATGCGGTGGGTGCGGGCGGCGGTCAGGTCGTGGGTACGGCCGGGCAGGGCGCGGGAGATCCGCACGAGCTTGCCTGTCGGGCCGGTGATGACCTGGTGGTTGACGTCGTGGCGGCGGTGTTTGCCGGAGTAGTCGGCCCGGCCGTCGCCGACGCGGTCGCACTCGGCGAGGGTTCCGTCGACCAGGACGTATTCCGGGTCAGGATAGGTGGCCAACGAGGCTCCCTGGTCGGCTGCTTGAGACGTGAGACATCTCGCTCAACCGCCCGGGAGCCTCGTTCGTTCTGCTCTCATCCCGAGCACCCTGCCGTCACCCGAACGGTGCCCGCCTTGAAGAGGCTCACTGACTCCGTCGACGACTGCACGTCGTGGCATCCGCAGCCTGGTGACTCCCCGTCAACCGGCTGCGTGCGGGGAATCCGAACCGGCCGCCAACATTGGCGCCCCCCGTTGTGGTCAGTCGTCAGGCGAGTGGCTGCGTTCGAGTCCGCCGCTGAAAGCGCCCGCGGCGAGGAACAGCGACGAGGTGGAGAGGGCGGTGCGAGCGGCCAGGCCCGACAGCAGGACCGCGACGAGCAGCGCGGCCCCGAACGCGACGATGAGCGCCATGAAGGGAACCCTCGGTTCGGCTATGGGGCAAGAGGGCCGGATCGTGGCGAAGAAGGCCGCTCGGAAGGTCGACGGACGCAGTCGGTCGCCGGCCGCGTACCGTGCCGAGGAGCTGGCGGTGATGCGCCGCCAGTTCTTTGCCCCCCGAGCGGCGGTGTGTTGAGCCGAACGGCGGACCTGGTCTGCGGCCCATCGGATGTCCCGCACGGCCCTGTGGACCGGCGTGCCGGGCCAACCGCTGTTAAGACGGTTCTGAGCCATTGTGTCCGGCTCTCCCGGCTCCGAGGAGGCATCCTCATGGGTGCTGCAACAACGAGTGCCACCGACACCGACGTGGTGCACATTCTCTGGATCAACGCGGGGCTCAGCTGCGACGGCGACTCGGTCTCTCTGACGGCCGCCATGCAGCCGAGCATCGAGGAGATCGTCACGGGGGCCCTGCCGGGCCTGCCGAAGGTCGCCGTCCACTGGCCGCTCATCGACTTCGAGTGCGGACCGGTGCAGGGCGCCGACAACTTCGTTGAGTGGTTCTTCAAGGCGGACCGCGGCGAACTCGACCCGTTCGTCCTGGTGGTCGAGGGATCCATCCCCAACGAGGAGATCAAGGAGGAGGGCTACTGGTGCGGCTTCGGCGACGACCCGGCGACCGGTCAGCCGATCACCACCAGTGAGTGGCTGGACCGGCTCGCCCCGAAGGCCACCGGCGTCGTCGCGATCGGCACCTGTGCCACGTACGGCGGTATCCACGCCATGGAGGGCAATCCGACCGGTGCGATGGGTGTGCCGGACTACCTCGGGTGGGACTGGAAGTCCAAGGCGGGGCTGCCGATCGTCTGCGTGCCCGGCTGTCCGATCCAGCCCGACAACTTCGCCGAGACCCTGACGTACCTGCTCTACCAGCTGGCCGGCTCGGCGCCGATGATCCCGCTGGACGACAAGCTGCGCCCCGCCTGGCTGTTCGGCGCCACCGTGCACGAGGGCTGCGACCGCGGCGGCTACTACGAACAGGGGCAGTTCGCCACCGACTACGGCACGCCGGAGTGCCTGGTGCGGCTCGGCTGCTGGGGCCCGGTCGTGAAGTGCAACGTCCCCAAGCGCGGTTGGATCAACGGGGTCGGCGGCTGCCCGAACGTCGGCGGCATCTGCATCGCCTGCACGATGCCCGGATTTCCTGACAAGTTCATGCCATTCATGGACCCGCCTCCCGGCTCGACCGTCTCCACGGCGGCCAGTTCCGCGTACGGCTCGGTCATCCGGCGGCTGCGTGCGATCACCCTCAAGACCCTCGACAAGGAACCCAAGTGGCGCCGCACCGGCCGCAAGCTCACGACCGGCTACCGCGCCCCCTGGTGACCCGGCGGGCCGCTGCGCACCCCGCGTGGCGGCCCGCCCGCCGCTCCTCCCACCCCTTCAGAAGGGCACGACAGACACGATGGCACCGATGACCAAGGCGGCCGGGGACGGCAGCGGCCTGGTGGAGATGTCCTGGGACCCGATCACCCGGATCGTGGGCAGCCTGGGCATCCACACGAAGATGGACTTCAAGCAGAAGCGGGTGGCGGAGTGCTACAGCACCTCATCGGTCTTCCGCGGCTACAGCGTCTTCATGCGCGGCAAGGACCCGCGCGACGCGCACTTCATCACCAGCCGGATCTGCGGCATCTGCGGCGACAACCACGCCACCTGTTCGGTCTACACCCAGAACATGGCGTACGGCGTGAAGCCCCCGCACCTCGGTGAGTGGATCATCAACCTCGGCGAGGCCGCCGAGTACATGTTCGACCACAACATCTTCCAGGAGAACCTGGTCGGGGTCGACTACTGCGAGAAGATGGTTCGCGAGACCAACCCCGGCGTGCTGGAGTTGGCCGAGCGCACGGAAGCGCCGCACGCCGGCGAGCACGGCTACAAGACCATCGCCGACATCATGCGCTCGCTCAACCCGATCGAGGGTGAGTTCTACCGCGAGGCGCTGCAGGTCAGCCGCTACACCCGGGAGATGTTCTGCCTGATGGAAGGGCGCCACGTGCACCCCTCCACGCTCTATCCGGGCGGTGTCGGCACGGTGGCCACCGTCCAGCTGTTCACCGACTACCTGACCCGGCTGATGCGCTACGTCGAGTTCATGAAGAAGGTCGTGCCGCTCCACGACGACCTCTTCGACTTCTTCTACCAGGCGTTGCCCGGGTACGAGGAGGTCGGTCGGCGGCGCGTCCTGCTCGGCTGCTGGGGCAGCCTCAACGACCCGGACCACTGCGACTTCACCTACCGCAACATGACCGACTGGGGCCGGCGGATGTTCGTCACCCCCGGCATCGTGGTCGACGGCAAACTGGTCACCAACGACCTCACCGAGATCAACCTCGGCATCCGGATCCTGCTCGGCAGCTCCTACTACGAGGACTGGCAGGGCAAGGAACTGTTCGTCACCCACGACCCGCTCGGCAACCCGGTCGACCCGCGCCACCCGTGGAACCAGCACACCATCCCGCAGCCGCAGAAGCGCAACTTCGACGACAAGTACAGCTGGGTGATGTCCCCACGCTGGTTCGACGGCAAGAATCACCTGGCGCTCGACACCGGCGGCGGCCCGATCGCCCGGCTCTGGTCCACCGCGCTGTCCGGGCTGGTCGACATCGGCTACGTCAAGGCCACCGGCCACAGCGTGGTGATCAACCTGCCGCGCTCGATGACCAAGCCGGAGACCACCTTCGAGTGGAAGATCCCGCAGTGGAGCAACGCCATCGAGCGCAACCGCGCCCGCACCTACTTCCAGGCCTACGCGGCCGCCGCGGCCCTGCACTTCGCCGAGAAGGCGCTGGAGGAGGTCCGCGCCGGCCGCAGCCAGACCTGGGAGCGCTTCGAGGTACCGGATGAGTCGATCGGCTGCGGCTTCACCGAGGCGGTCCGCGGTGTGCTCTCGCACCACATGGTGATCCGGGACGGCAAGATCGCCAACTACCACCCGTACCCGCCGACCCCGTGGAACGCCAGCGTCCGCGACAGCTACGGCACGCCCGGCCCGTACGAGGACGCGGTGCAGAACACGCCGATCTTCGAGGAGAACTCCCCGGACGACTTCAAGGGCATCGACATCATGCGGGCCGTCCGCAGCTTCGACCCCTGCCTGCCCTGCGGCGTCCACATGTACGTGGGCGGCGGGAAGACCGTGCAGCAGATGCACGTGCCCACCGGCCTGAGCGGGCTCGCATGACGGCGGAGCAGACCGGGCAACGGGTCCAGGAAGCACTGGACCGGCTCGCCGCGCACGGTGCGCAGGAGACCGGCGAGCACCTGGTGCGCGAGCTGATGGAGATGTACGGCGACGGCCTCACCCGACTGGTCCGGGCGGTGCCGCCGCCCGCGCTGGAGCGGCTGCTGGACGACCCGGTGGTGGCCGGACTGCTCGTCCTGCACGACCTGCACCCCGAGGACGCCACCGCCCGTATCCGCCGGGCGCTCGCCACCCTCGCCGAGCCGATCGAACTGTCCGGCTACGAACCCGCCACCGGCACCGCCCGGCTCCGCCGCACCCGAGGAGGCTGCGGCTGCTCCGAGCAGGAGATCGAGGCCGTTCTCGCCTGCCACGCACCCGAGGTGACGGCGCTTGAGCTGGAACAGGCCCCGCAGTTGCTGCAGATCTCCGCCCGCCCGCCCAGCCCGGCGGAGGCACGGTGAGCGTCCGTCGACTCGACAGGCTCGGCACTGCCTTGCTGCGCCGGCTGCGCGAACCGGCCCCTCCGCAGCCCGAGCGCTGCACCTTCTGCGGCCAGCGCGTTCCGCAGCACCACCGGCACCTGGTGGACACCGAGGAACAGGCCCTGACCTGCGTCTGCACCGCGTGCGGGCTGCTCTTCCAGCAGCCGGGCGCGGCCGGCGGCCGTTACCGCAGTGTCCCCGACCGCCACCTGATCGACCCGGACCACCGGATCGGCGAGGACGCCTGGGCGGCGCTCGGCATCCCGGTCGGGACCGCCTTCCTCTTCCGCAACGCCAGGCAGGACCGACTGGTGGTGTTCTACCCCGGCCCGGCCGGTGCCACCGAGAGCGAGCCGGACGAGGCCGCCTGGCAGTCCGCCCTCGACGGCAGCCGGCTCGCCGCCGTCCTGGAGCCGGACGTCGAGGCCCTGCTGCTGCGGCACACCGACGACGGCGTCCAGTGCCACCTGGTGCCCATCGACACCTGCTACGAACTGGTCGGCCGGCTGCGGCGCTGCTGGCGGGGGTTCGACGGCGGCGCCGAGGCCCGGGCCGAACTCGACGCCTTCTTCGCCCGGCTCGACGAGCGCGCCAGGCCGCTGGCGGCGGAGGTCTCCCGATGACCGAACTCGGCTTCGCCTGTACCGGCGTGACGACCGATCCGCACGCCGCCGGGCCCACGCTCGTCTTCCGGCTGCGGATCACCGCGCCCGCCGCCGCCCGGGTGCACGCCCTCGCGCTCCGCTGCCAGCTTCGCATCGAACCCGCCCGCCGCGGCTACGGCGAGGCGGAGGGCGAGCGGCTCGCCGACCTGTTCGGCGAGCGCTCCCGCTGGGGCACGACGCTCAACCCGGTCCAGCTCGCCCAGGTGCCGCTGATGGTCCCCGGGTTCACCGGCGAGACCGAGGTGGACCTGCCCGTGCCGTGCACCTACGACATGGACGTCGCGTCCGCCCGCTACCTCAGGGCGCTGGACGGCGGGGAGGTCCCGTTGCTGCTCCTGTTCTCGGGCACCGCGTTCGCCGGGCCCGGCGGGTTCCAGGTCACCCCGGTCCCGTGGGACCGGGAGGCTTCGGTGCGGATGCCCGTCGCGGTGTGGCGGGAGGCGATCGACCGGCACTTCCCCGGCTGCGGCTGGCTGCGGCTGCCCGAGGACGTGATGGACGCGCTGCTCGCCTACCGTTCCCGCCGCGCCCTGCCCTCCTGGGAGGCCACCGTGCGGGAACTGCTGACCGCCACCGAGCTCGAGGACGCCGCCCGGTGACCGCCTTGACCGAGGAGTTCGACAGCAGATTCGCGCAGGCCCGGCAGATCGCCGACGCCGTGCTCTTCGAGGGGTACGTGCTGTACCCCTACCGCGCCTCGGCCGCCAAGAACCGGCTCCGCTGGCAGTTCGGCGTGCTCGTCCCGCCCGGCTGGGGCGAGGACAGCGGCGAGCACTCCCACCAGCGCACCGAGTGCCTGATGGAGCCGCGCCCCGGCGACCGACTCGCTGTGGAACTGCGCTTCCTGCGGGCTCAGCGCCGCACCGTCGAACGCGCGCTGCCCGGCGGCGGGTTCGAGCCGGTCGAGGAGCTGGAGCTCGCCGACCGGGTGATGGTGCCGTGGGACGAAGGCGTCGAGGAGCGCATCGAGCTACTGCTCCCGGTCACGGAGCCGGCCGAGGGGGTAGTGCACCCGTTCCACCTCCTGGCCGGCGAGGACATCGAAATCCTCTATGAGGAAGACGTGCCGATCGGACGGCTGGTCCGGCGACGGGAGTCGGTCGAGGGCGTGCTGAGGCTGACGGCCCGCGCGGTCCCGGGGCCGTACGCGGCCCAGCGGCTGACCGTCGTGGTGGAGAACACCACCGTCCGGACGGCGGCGCCGGCAGACGGGCGGGAGGCGGCGCTGCAGCACTCGCTCGTCTCGGCGCACCTGTTGCTGGGGCTCGACCGGGGCTCCTTCCTGTCGGTCACCGACCCGCCCGAGTGGGCCAGGGAGGCGGTCGCGCAGTGCCGCAACGAGCACACCTGGCCGGTCCTCGCCGGGCCGCCCGGGCGCTGCCGGGTGCTGCTCTCCTCGCCGATCATCCTGGAGGACCACCCGAGCATCGCCCCCGAGAGCCCCGGCGCGCTCTACGACGCGACCGAGATCGACGAGATTCTCGCACTGCGGACCGCGGCCCTGACCGACCGTGAGAAGCGCGAGGCCCGCGGTACCGACGAGCGGGCCGGAGCAGTGATCGACCTCGCCGACTCGATGCCGCCGGAGGTGCTGGAACGCCTGCACGGCGCCGTCCGGGGCCTGCGCGAGATCACCGGGAACGTGCCCGGCCAGCCGTGGTGGGATCCGGGCGACGACCCCGAGGCCGACCCGGAACACGACCGGGTCGTCGTCAACGGCCGACAGGTCGGTGCGGGCAGCCGGGTCGTACTCAGGCCCGGGCGGCGGCGCACCGACGCGCAGGACCTGTTCCTGGACGGGCGGACCGCCCTCGTCGAGGCCGTGCTGCACGACGTGGACGGCTCGGTCCACCTCGCCGTGACGGTGGAGGACGACCCCGGCGCGGACCTGTGGCGGGCCCAGGGCCGCTTCCGCTACTTCCAGCCCGACGAGATCGCCCTGTTGGAGGAGCCATGAGCACGGGCCGCGTCCTGGTCGCCGGGGTCGGCAACATCCTCCTCGGCGACGACGGGTTCGGGGTGGAGACCGTCCGGCGGCTGGGGGAGCACCCGCTGCCGGACGACGTCGAACTGCTCGACGTGGGCGTGCGCGGCGTCCACCTCGCCTACCAGGCCCTGGACGGCTACCGGCTGCTGGTGCTGGTCGACGCCACCGCGCGAGGCGGCGGGCCGGGCACCGTCTACCTGATCGAACCGGACGCCGGCCCGGTCGAGGTGCCCGTCCTGGACGGGCACCGGATGGGACCCGACGCCGTACTCGCGCTGCTCGGCACCCTGGCCGCAGGTACCGGAGGCACTCTGCCCGGGCGGGTGCTCGTGGTGGGCTGCGAGCCGGAGTCGCTGGACGAGGGAATCGGCCTGAGCACACCGGTCGCCGCCGCCGTCGAGGAGGCGGTCCGGGTGGTTCTGCGGATCGTCGGCGCGGAGGAGCCGACGGGCGCGAAGGCGGACCCGCAAGTGGAGAGGGAGACAACGGCATGGTGAAGAAGCTGCTCTGTGCGGCCGTCGTGACGGCCGTGGCGGCGGTGATCTGGCAGAACCTGGACGACGTGAAGCGGTACGTGAGGATCAGCCGGATGTGAGCCGCGGATTGCTGCGAACGGCGTAGCCCCCCGGCGCGGCGGCAGTGCGGCTCCGAGCCGCTGCCGCCGCCGCGCTCTTCAATGAAGCCTTGTTGCCTCCCAGCAGCGGGAACGGGGCCCATGCACGAGATGTCGATCGCGGCGGCAGTCGTCGAACAGGTGGACGCCGCGGCGCGCGAGCACGGGACGGAGGCCGTCGTCCTGGTGCGGCTGCAGGTCGGCGAACTGGCCGGCGTGGTGCCCTCGGCCCTCGAGTTCTGCTTCGAACTGGCCTGCGCCGGAACGCTGCTGGAAGGCGCGGTCCTGGAGACCGAGACGGTGCCGGCCCGCGCGAGGTGCCTCGGGTGCGAAACCGAATGGTCCGTCGGTATGCCGCCCGACCTCGGCTGCCCGAACTGCGACGGCTCCGGCGTCGAACTGCTGGCCGGCCGCGAGCTGCAGATCATCGGCGTTGAACGGGCCGAGCGCCCGGCGGGCGCCGGAGCCCGACAGGAAGGCTGAACTCCCATGTGTCGTACGGTGGAACTCCGGCAGGCGGTCCTGGCCCGGAACGACGACGGTGCCCGCGCCCTGCGCGCCCGGCTCGCCGCCCAGGGCACCGTCGCGGTGAACCTGCTCTCCAGCCCCGGCAGCGGGAAGACCGCGCTGCTCGAGGCCGAACTCTGCCTGGCCCGGGACCGCGGGATTGCCGTCGCCGCCCTCACCGCCGACCTCGCGACGGAGAACGACGCGCTGCGGCTGGCCCGTTCGGGCGTGCCGGTGAAGCAGGTGCTCACCGACGGGCTGTGCCACCTCGAGTCCGAGATGCTCACCGGGCAGCTGGCCGGCTGGTTGCCAGCCGGCACCCGGCTGCTGTTCGTGGAGAACGTCGGCAACCTGGTCTGCCCGGCCTCGTACGACCTCGGCGAAACGCTGCGGGTGGCGCTCGCCTCGGTCACCGAGGGCGAGGACAAGCCGCTCAAGTACCCCACCGCGTTCGGGCTGGCCAACCTGGTGCTGGTGACGAAAGCCGACCTCGCTGCGGCGGTGGAGTTCGACGAGACGGCGTTCCTGGCCAACGTCGCCCGGGTCAACCCGGGGGTGGAGGTGGTGTTCACCTCGGCCCGGACCGGGCAGGGCGTGGGCGGGTTGCTGGACCGGGCGTGCGCCGTGCTGGACGGTGCGGAGGTGCACCGGCCGGTGATGGCGGGAGCGTCGGCGAACGGGCCCGGGCACCTGCACTCCCACGGGGATGCGCACTCGCACGACGGTGCTGCCGCGGAGAACCTGTGAAGGCCGGTCAGGAAGCTTCGCCGGCAGCCGGGTTGGAGCGGCGGCGGGTGGCTGTCCGCGGGGTCGTCCAAGGCGTCGGGTTCCGGCCGTTCGTCTTCGCGCTCGCCGCCGAACTCGGCCTTGCCGGGACCGTCACCAACACTGGCGAAGGGGTGCTCGCCGAGATCGAAGGGCAGGCCGAGGCGCTCGATTCGTTCTGCCGACGCGTCGCCGGTGACGCGCCGCCGCTGGCACGCGTCGACGCAGTCGAACATGCGCCGTTGCCGCCAACCGGCGCGACCGGCTTCGCCATCACCCCGTCCCGCGGCGACGGCCTGCGGCGCTCCCTGGTCCCGCCGGACACCGCCACCTGTGCGGACTGCCTCGCCGAACTGGCCGACCCCCACGACCGCCGCCACCGGCACCCGTTCATCAGCTGCACCAACTGCGGGCCGCGCCATACCATCGTCACCGGTCTGCCGTACGACCGCGCCAACACCACCATGGCGGACTTCCCGATGTGTCCGGACTGCGCACGGGAGTACACCGACCCCGCCGACCGGCGCTTCCACGCCCAGCCGGTCTGCTGCCACGCCTGCGGGCCCGAACTCTCCCTCGTCGTACCGGGTGACCGGACGACCCGCCGCGAGGACGCCCTCGACGGGGCCCGCCGGATGCTCCGGGGCGGCGCGATCCTGGCCGTCAAGGGCATCGGCGGGTACCACCTGGCGTGCGACGCGCGGAACGTGCCGAGCGTCGCCCGGCTGCGCCGGCGCAAGCGGCGCGGCTCCAAGCCGTTCGCGTTGATGGCCCGGGACCTCGCCGAGCTCGCCGGGCTGGTGCAGGTGGGGCCGGTGGAGGAGGAGTTGCTCACAAGTGCGGCCCGGCCGATCGTGCTGCTCCGCCGCGTGGGTCCGAGAGTCTCGGCGCCGGGGTCGGTGGCGGCGCTGGAGGCCGTTGCGCCCCGCAGCCCCGACCTCGGCGTGATGCTGCCGTACACCCCGCTGCATCACCTGCTGCTCGCGCCGCCAGGGCCGGGGCTGCTCGTGATGACCAGCGCCAACCTCTCCGGCGAGCCGATCGTCACCGACGACCAGGACGCCTTCGACCGGCTGGCTCCGCTGGTGGACGGCTGGCTGACGCACGACCGGACCATCCACGTCCCGTGCGAGGACTCGGTGGTGCGGGTGGTCGACGGGGAGCAGCTGCCGGTCCGGCGCTCCCGCGGCCACGTGCCGCTGCCGCTGCCGCTTCCCGTGCCGGTCCGGCCGGTGCTGGCCGTCGGAGGGGACCTCAAGAACACCTTCGCGCTGGCGCGCGACGGCTACGCCTGGCTGTCCGGCCACATCGGGGACATGGACGACCTCGCCACACTGGAGGCCTTCGACCGCGGGACGGCGCACCTGGAGGCCGTCACCGGGGTCCAGCCCGAGGTGTTGGCGGTGGACCGGCACCCCAACTACCGGTCGGCCCGGCACGCCCGGCGGTCCTTCGGCGACGCACGCGTGCGGCCGGTACAGCACCACCACGCGCACATCGCCTCCGTCATGGCCGAACACGGGCTGGACGGCAGCCGGCCCGTCATCGGGGTTGCGTTCGACGGCACCGGGTACGGCGACGACGGCGCCGTCTGGGGCGGCGAGGTGCTGCTCGCCGACTACGACGGCTTCCGGCGGCTCGGACACCTGGCGTACGTGCCGCTGCCCGGCGGCGACGCCGCGGTGGTCCGGCCGTACCGGATGGCGCTCGCCCACCTGTGGGCGGCGGGCATTCCGTGGTCGGCGGACCTGGCGCCGGTCCGGGCCTGCCCACGCGACGAACTGGCGGTACTCGAAACCCAGTTGGATCGGTCGTTGAACTGCGTGCCGACCTCCAGCATGGGGCGGCTGTTCGACGCGGTGTCCGCGCTGGCCGGCGTCTGCCAGCTGGCCGAGTACGAGGCGCAGGCGGCCATTGAGCTCGAGGCCGCAGCGCTGGCCCACGGGCCCGCCGAGGGGTACGCCTTCGGGCTCCGGCGCGACGGCAGCGTGCTGCTCGGCGAGCCCGAGCCGGTGCTGGCCGCCGTGGTCGCAGACCTGGCCCTGGGGGCGTCCGGCGGCCTGGTCGCCGCCCGGTTCCACGCCGCGGTGGCCGAGCTGGTGCGCGCTCAGTGCCGGGCCGCCCGCGATGAGCAGGGCACGGACACGGTCGCCCTGACCGGTGGCGTGTTCGCCAACGCGCTGCTCTCGTCGGCCTGCGCGCACGGGCTGCGGGAGGACGGCTTCACCGTGCTGCGGCACCGCCGGGTGCCCCCCAACGACGGCGGGCTGGCGCTCGGCCAGCTGATGGTGGCCGCCCGGGCCGGCGGCCCGGGCGCGGGTTGAGAGGAGAGAAGGAATGTGCCTGGCGGTGCCCGGCAGGGTGATGGAGATCTCGGAAAGGGACGGGACGCGAATGGCGGTCGTCGACTTCGGCGGGGTGGTCAAGGACGTGTGCCTGGAGTACCTGCCCGACCTCGAGGTCGGTGAGTACGCCATCGTGCACGTCGGTTTCGCGTTGCAGCGGCTGGACGAGGAGTCGGCCCGGAAGACCCTCGACCTCTTCGCCGAACTCGGCCTGCTGCAGGAGGAGTTCGGCGACCCATGGGAGGCGGCGGCAGGAACGGGCGCGACGGAGGAGCGGCAGTGAGGTACCTGGAGGAGTTCCAGAACCCGGAGTTGGCGGGCGGGCTGCTGGCCGACATCCGCGCGGCGGTCACCCGGCCGTGGGCGCTGATGGAGGTCTGCGGCGGGCAGACGCACACCATCATCCGGCACGGCATCGACCAACTGCTACCGGAGGGCGTGGAGTTGATCCATGGGCCGGGGTGCCCGGTGTGCGTCACCCCGCTCGAGGTGATCGACCGAGCGCTGGCCATCGCAGCCCGGCCCGAGGTGATCTTCTGCTCCTTCGGCGACATGCTGCGGGTGCCCGGCACCGACCGCGACCTGTTCCGGGTCCGCGGCGAGGGCGGCGACGTCCGGGTGGTCTACTCGCCGCTCGACGCGCTGCGGATCGCCCGGGAGAACCCGGACCGCGAGGTGGTCTTCTTCGGCATCGGCTTCGAGACCACGGCCCCGCCCAACGCCATGGCCGTCCACCAGGCCCGGAAGCTGGGCGTGCGCAACTTCAGCATGCTGGTCTCGCACGTCCGGGTGCCTCCGGCCATCGAGGCCATCATGACCTCGCCCGACTGCCGGGTGCAGGGCTTCCTGGCCGCCGGGCACGTGTGCAGCGTGATGGGCACCGACGAGTACCCGGCGCTGGCCGAGCGCCACCGGGTGCCGATCGTGGTCACCGGCTTCGAACCGCTCGACATCCTGGAGGGGATCCGGCGCACCGTACGGCAGTTGGAGCGCGGCGAGCACACCGTCGACAACGCCTACCCGCGGGCCGTCCGCCCCGAGGGCAACCTGGCGGCCCGGGCCATGCTGGAAGACGTCTTCGAGGTGACCGACCGGGCCTGGCGCGGCATCGGAGTGATCCCGCAGAGCGGCTGGCGGCTCTCCCCGCGCTACCGCGACCACGACGCCGAGCACCGCTTCGACGTCTCCGGGATCACCACCTGCGAGCCCGCGCAGTGCCGGGCCGGCGAGGTGCTGCAAGGGCAGCTCAAGCCGAACGAGTGCGAGGCCTTCGGCACGCTCTGCACCCCGCGCACCCCGCTCGGCGCCACCATGGTGTCCAGCGAAGGGGCGTGCGCGGCCTACTACCTCTACCGGCGACTGGGCGCGCCGACCGCTCCCCAGGAGGCGACCTTCGTTGGTTGACATCGAGATTCTCACCGCGCCGCCGGCCACCGCGCCCGACGGGCCGCCCTCGGCGCCCGACTTCTCAGGGTGGTCCTGCCCGCTGCCGCTGCGCGACCACCCCCGGGTGGTGATGGGGCACGGCGGCGGCGGGGCGATGTCCGCCGAGCTGGTGGCCAACCTGTTCGCCCCCGCGTTCGGCGGCCCTGCCCTCGCCGGCCTCGGCGACTCCGCCGTACTGGAACTCGGCGGCGCGCGGCTCGCCTTCTCCACCGACTCGTACGTGGTGCGGCCGCTGTTCTTCCCCGGCGGCAGCATCGGGGACCTCGCCGTCAACGGCACGGTCAACGACCTCGCGATGAGCGGCGCGCGGCCCGCCTACCTGTCCTGCGGCTTCATCCTTGAAGAGGGAGTGGAGATGGCCGCCGTCGACCGGGTCGCGCGGGCCGTCGGCGCTGCCGCGCGGGCGGCCGGGGTGGAGATCGCCACCGGCGACACCAAGGTGGTCGAGGCCGGTCACGGCGACGGCATCTACCTCAACACGGCCGGCATCGGGCTGGTCCCGGCCGGCGTGGACATCAGGCCGCAGCGGGCCGCTCCCGGTGACGTGGTGATCGTCAGCGGGGAGATCGGCCTGCACGGCGTGGCCATCATGAGCGTGCGCGAGGGCCTGGAGTTCGGAGTCGAGATCGAGAGCGACTGCGCCTCGCTCGGCGGCCTGGTCGAGGCGATGCTCGCCGTCACCCCCGACCTGCACGTCCTGCGCGATCCCACCCGCGGCGGTCTCGCCGCCGCTCTCAACGAAATCGCGATGGCCGCCGGGGTCGGTGTCGTGGTCAACGAGCGGTCGGTGCCGATTCCGCCGCAGGTGGCGAACGCCTGTGCGGTGCTGGGCCTCGACCCGCTGTACGTCGCCAACGAAGGCAAGCTGGTCGCCTTCGTGCCCCGCCGGACCGCCGACGCCGTGCTCGACGCGATGCGCGCGCACCCGCTCGGCGCCGGCGCGGCAGTGATCGGTGAGTGCGTCCCCGACCACCCCGGCATGGTCGTCGCTCGAACCGCGTTCGGCGCCACCCGGGTGATGGACCTGCCCATCGGCGAGCAGCTACCGAGAATCTGCTGATCGCGCAGCAACGCCTGCCCACCGGAACGAGGACAGTGTGCGGATGGACACCGGCGCGCTGGAACCGGCGCCCGGGGAGAGTGTGCTCTCGGCTGTCATCTGCACGGGTGCGGGTACCTGCGGTCCGGCCCGGCTTCGTCGGGCGCGAGCCGGCACGGAGCGGCCCTCTGCCCACCCGCTCAATGTGACGGGTCATCAACGAAGCGCGCTCGCGAGGAGACCTGGGGCGGCCGAGTGAGGAGACTGCCCGGGTGAGCACCCCACCCGGTGCCACGGACCGCGACCGCCCCGTCCCGCTGCCCGGTCCCCGCACCCCCTCCGGCGCGCCGTCGCAGCCCGGCGGGCACATGGTGGTGTGCGGCGGCGACGCGCTCGCCCACCGCCTGGCGGCCGAACTCGCCGACCGCTACGGGACCGGCCGTCAGGTCCGGTTCCACGGCGGGCACCCCTGACGGCGGGTTGAATCCCTGGTCCACGAGGGTCTTCTTCACCGTGTCGGTGTCGGCGGCGACCTTGTCCACCAGGGCGATGCCGACGGCGTTGTCGTGGGCGGACGTGGCCGGCACCACCACGGCGATCACCAGGCCGAGCACGTCAACTGCCAGGCCCCGCTTGCGGCCTGGGACTTTCTTGTGGGCGTCCGCGGCCGGTGGTGTCGGCGGGGACGCCAGTGCCGCGTACAGGCTCTGGGTGTCGAGGACGATCAGGCTCGGGTCGGCTGATCGGCCCCTGCGCTCGCGGACCTGCCGGCGCAGGAGGTCGTGGATGAACACGTTCCGGTGGCGACAGCACCGACATCACGTCACATACCGCCCTCTGAGGTCGGCGGTGGTTCGCGTCACCGGGCGCCGGGCTGCCAGGGGGCTGGCGAGCGGGTGATTGCGGTGAGGGCGCGGTGGAGGGTGGCGTCGCTCGGTGGGCGGTCCCGCCAGCGGGCGCCGATGTGGCCGTCGGGGCGGACGAGTAGGGCTCCGTGCGGCCGGAGGTTGCAGAGAGCGGTGTGCTCAATGGGAAGGGCCTCGATGTGCAGCGGCCATGGTGCGGCGGTCTGTTGCTCCCAGTGAGTGGGGTCCGGGGTGAGCAAGGTGAACCACTCGCCGAGGGTGTCGAGGGTGGAGCGGTCGCGGGTGAGCCAGAGGTGCGGCATGCGACGGCCCGGCTCTGCGGTGGGGACATAGTCCGTGCCGGGGTCGGACGGCTCGGGCGGGGTGCTGCCGTCGGTGAGGACGGCGGCAGAGTGGTAGGTGACACCGAGCACGAGACCGAGCTGGGCGAAGTACTGCTCCGACCACGGAAGTTCGACCTGTGCCGGTGCTGCTTCGCCGGTCCGCAGCTGCTCGCGGCGCCGGTTCTGTACTTGGAGCAGCAGTTGGGTGTTGGCCACGGCTTGGTGGAGAGTCTGCTGGGCGACGGGCTGTCGCTCCGTCTCATAGGTTTCCAGCAGGCTTGGTTCGGCCCACCCTTGGAGAACGCCCGCCAGTTTCCAGCACAGGTTGTGCACATCGGCGACGCCGGCGTTCATGCCCAGACCGCCGATGATGGGCACCGCATGCGCGGCATCGCCGGCCAGCAGGATCCGGCCGTGACGGAAGCGTTCGGCGACGAACCCGTTCATCACCCAGTGCTGAACCCGCAACACGTCGGCTTGTACGCCGGAGTCGACGCCGAGGGCGCGCGAGACAAGGCCGGCCCAGTCGGCCCGAGCAGCGTCTTCGGGCGTGGGAACGAACCAGGCCCAGCCTCCCTCGGGGTAGAGCGGGAGGAACGTTCCGTGCGCGGTGAAGTAGACCCCGGCGGGCTGGCGGGCGCACCAGCGGCTGAGGTCGGCGTCGAACACGACGGTGGTGAAGTCCCCGATCGCTCCGGGGCCGGTGGTGTCGATTCCCAGCCGTTGCCGGACCGTGGAGCTCGCGCCGTCAGCGGCGATGACATAGCGGGCACGGACGCGAACCTTCTCACCGCGCTGGTGGTCGAGGAGCAAGGCCACGACGCTCTCGGCTTCCTCGACCAGATCGACGAGCTCGACCCCGAACCGCATGTGCGCGTCCGCGGCGGCGAGAAGCGTGGGTTCCAACCGATCCTGCGAGGTGACCACGCCGATTGCGGGGCTCTCCGGAACCGGCGCGTTGACCCCGACCATCGCCGCGGTGGCGAAGTCGCGGTCGCGCAGGGTGTCGCGGAAGCGGACGCGGCCGTATTCCGGTGCGAATGCGTCGGCCGTGATCTTGTCGGCAAGCCCGAGCTGGCGAAAGATCTCCATCGAGCGCACGTTGACCAGCCGGGACCGGGGAAACGGTGACAGCTTGCGGTGCTTCTCGACCAGCAGTGCCCGCACACCCCAGCGCTCCAGAAGCGCCCGGGCGGTGAGCCCGACCGGCCCACCACCGACGATCAATACGTCTGCCCCGGCGTTGGCTACGGGCATGTCAAGCTCCTCCTGCCCACCCCGGGTTCGTCGGGGCACTCGGTGACGGTGACAGGCCGGGTCGGCAACTCGGCCGCGCCGGTGGCGTAGCCACGCTCGACGTCGACCTGAACCGACATCAGGTCAATCATCCGCACCCTGCGGCCGACCGCAATGTTCGCGCGTCGGCATACATCCGAACGTGCTCACGCGGGTGCACGGCCACGTCCCCACTCTTCGTTCGCCTCGGGCCCGTGGCAGCGCCGGGACCACCCGCGTCGTCAGCGTGCGGGACCGCCGAAACTCACCACCATCTGTCACCGGCCTGATCACCCGGAAGACCCCGGATGCTCAAGATCCGTCGACACCGCCGCTGCTCACCGTGCCCGGATGTCGGCGAATGCGCAGGAATCCGTGCTCACAGAGTCACGGAACGAGTCACGGAACCTACAACCGCACCCGGCCCCCGCCCGGACGACGAGCACACCGCCCCGGTGCAGCCGACCCGCCGTGGAAGAAGGCGCGGCCTCCGAGACGAGCCGTACGGCCGGTGAGCGCACCGGTGTCAACCACGAGCCGGTTTTTCGAGGAGGCAGGCCATGGCGAGGGTTCCGGGGTCAGGTGAGCGGTCCGGCGGGCCGCAGCATTGTGGTGGACGGCGAGGAGGTCGAAGGGCGGTTGCCGCAGATGCCCGTGGAGTACAGGGCGTTGGAGGTTCGGATCATCGCGGCGTGGTCGGACATGTCGTACCGGTTGATCGAGGTGGCGAACTGCCGTTGGCCGTTGGCCTCGCCGACCAGCAGGGTGTTGTAGCCGGGGATGCCGCCGTCGTGTCCCCAGAACTCGCCGCAGGGCATGGTCATCCGCTGGAGCCCGAGGCCGTAGCCGACGGCCGCACTCGCGCCGTCGGTGCGCTTCATCTCGGCGAGTTCGGCCGGGCCGAGCAGTCGTCCCCCGAGCAGGGCGGCGATGAAGCGGGTGAGGTCCGCGGTGGTGGAGATGCCCGCCCCGGCGGCGCCCGCCACTGACGGGTTGAGTAGCGTCACGTCGGCCGGGCCGGTGGGGAGCTTGAGGTAGCCGTGCGCGTGCGGGCCGGGTACGAAGGGCGAGTCGATGGGCATCGAGGTGTCCGTCAGACCCAGCGGCCGGATGATGCGGCTGGTCACCTCCTGCGCCCAACTGCGGCCGGTGAGGCGCTCGATGAGAATGCCGATGAGGATGTAGTCGGTGTTGGAGTAGTGCCAGCCCTGCCCGGGGGCGAAGTACGGCGGGTACTTGTTGGCGATGTCCACGAGCTGCTGCGGACGGTAGGACGTCCAGCGTCCGCCCGTCAGCCACCGCCGCAGCGTCTCCGGGTTGGTGATGTCGAACGCCGGGTCGTCGGTGTAGTCGTGGATGCCGCTGGTGTGGTTGAGCAGTTGGCGCACCGTGATGCCGGCGCCGTTCGGTACCGCGCCCGGCAGGTGGCTCTCCACGGAGTCGTCGAGGCCGAGTCGGTGTTCCGCGACCAGCTGGAGGACCACCGTCGCGACGAAGGTCTTGGTGACGCTGCCGATCCGGAAACGACCGTCCGGAACGGCGGGCGCGCCGGTGGCCATGTCCGCCACGCCGGCCGCACCCTTCCACACCGTGGAGCCGTTCTCCCGGACTCGGGCCAGCGTCGCCGAGGCGCCGCCCTCCCGCACCATGGCCCGGACCACCGCGTCCATGCCTGCCCCGTCCCCGGCCCGCGCCCCGCTCACCGCCACCAGGTCGGGCGCCGCCGAGGTGCCCGTCGCACCGGCGGCCGGCGCGAAGGCCGCCAGCAGGCCCGCGCAGGCGAGCACCACGACCGCCGAACGCCACCGCCGGCTCTCCGCCCCGATCTTCCCAAGCCTCGGACCCGCTGCCCCGTCCACCATGCCACCCTCCAGGAAACCGGCCGATGAAACCAACACCATTGACCACAAAGGCAATTGAGAGCGTGTCAGGCCGGTGCGGGAGGAGACGTCCTCCTCGGAGCCGGAGCAGCTCCGTCCCGAGTCCCATCTTCCCGCCCGCAGAACTCCACCTCAGGTCGCGGCCGCCCCCGACGGATCCCTGATGCGCCCCCACGAAGCGGCGGGTCAAAGCCGCCGCACGTTTTCGGCGCCAGCCGCACTTCCTGCAGGGCCAGCCACTCCCGCAGGAAGCTCGCGACGGTGGTGCGCCGGTTCTCGTACGCTCCGCGCAGTTCGCCGTCGAGGACCGCCGCCATCTTTCGCGCTGCCTCGGCTCGGGTGGCGAACCCGCTCCGCCGGCGGGTGCGGCGCCGCCCTTCGTCGGGGGCGGGGTCGATGCAGTGCGTGCACTTGCCGGGCTTCACGTCCACGGCCAACTGCGGGCACCACGGGCACAGTTGCTTGCCGTTGCCGTCCGGGCAGCCGCACCGCCGGTACACCCTGCTCCGCTGTGGACGTTGTCCCATGAACCCCTCCTTGCGCTTGGTGCTCTCTGGCACCAAGGTTCGCGACCCCGTTCGGCGTGTGGGCAGAGCGTGCGAAGCGCGCCTTGGTTGGCTGGCGGAGACACGCGCAGGGCGACGCGCCGCTCGGAAGATCACGGCGAGTGGTCGACGGGTAGGCAGTTCTGATCCGCTCCCGGATGCCCCGCAGCAGGCGACGCTTCAGGCCGTTGTCTCGGGTGGCGTCAGCGGGATGCCGCGGGTGGTGGTTGGAGTGCTGTTGCTCGGCGTGTCCGTGGTCGTTGCTGGGCCTTGGGACCATTTCGGGACCAGCTGTTTTGGCTGCCGGTGGACGCATGTGGACGGAATTGGACATCTCTGGCCGAGGTGACACCTGGGCCTCCGTCAGGCCGTGCGAACCGCGCGAGCAATCGCTTGGGGGTCAACTTTGCTTTGCGTGAAAGGAGTTGGCCGCCTGCTCGGGACCCATCAAGCAGGCGGCCAATTCGGTAAGGCATTAGACTCACGGGCAAGGGGGACCTGGCGTGCAATCACTGGCATCTCACGACCCGACGCACATCGGACCGTTTCGCACGGCCGGGGTGCTCGGACAGGGCGGCATGGGGCAGGTACTGCTCGGGGTGGCGCCGGACGGGCGGCTCGTCGCCATCAAGCGGGTGCACGCCGACCTCGCGGAGGACCCCGGGTTCCGCTCCCGCTTCCGGCGGGAGGTGGATGCATCCCGCCGGGTCTCCGGGGCGTACGCCGCACCGGTCATCGCCGCCGACCCCGATGCGCCCACCCCCTGGCTCGCCTCGCTCTTCCTCGCCGGGCCGACCCTCGCCGAGGCACTGGAGGCGGGCGGGGCGCTGCCCGAGCAGACGGTGCGCCTGCTCGCTGCCGGGCTCGCGCAGGCGCTGGCGGAGGTGCACCGGGTCGGGCTCGTGCACCGGGACCTCAAGCCGTCGAACGTCCTGCTGACGGCCGACGGCGTCCGGGTGGTGGACTTCGGGATCGCCCGCGCCGCCGACCACGAGACGGTGCTCACCCGCACGGGAGCGGTGATCGGCTCGCCCGCGTTCATGTCGCCCGAGCAGGTGCGCGGCGAGCAGCCGGGGCCGGCGAGCGACGTCTTCTCGCTCGGCGTCACACTCGTCACGGCCGCCACCGGCCGTAGCCCGTACGCCGGTGACTCGCCGCTCGCCGTCATGCACGCCGTCGCGCACGGCGTGCCCGACCTCGCCGCGGTCCCGGCCGGGCTGCGCCGGATCGTCGACCCGTGCCTGGCGAACGAGCCGGCCGACCGGCCGACGTCCGGTCAGCTCCTGGAGCTGGTGGGCCCGCTGGCCCCGACCGCACGCCCGTGGCCGGCGAGCGTGTACGCGCAGATCGAAGAGAAGAGAAGCACCGCGGCCCGGCTGGCGCAGGCCGCGCCCCCCGGCCGCCCCCGCTCCGGCGGTGACCGCCTCTGTGGCCACCGCCCCCACCATGGCCGCCCCTGCTCCGGCGGTGACCGCCTCCGTGGCCACCGCCCCCACCATGACCGCCCCCGTCGCGCCGCCCCCCGCCCCGCGCCGCCGCCCCCGCTGGCTCGTCCCCGTCATCGCGTCCTGCGTGGTGCTCGCCGCAGTGGCGGCCGTGGTGCTGACAGCCGGCCCGGACAAGGTGTACCAGGCGGTGGCCCCCGACCCCGTGCCGACACCCGGCAGCACCCCGCTCGCCGAGGTCGCCGACAAGTACACCAAGACCCTCCCCACCTGCGCGCAGGCCGACCGCAGCATCAAGGCTCCGGCCGACTTCGGCGTGCCCAGCGGCAACAGTGACGGCGTGGGCCAGGAGCCCGGCCCGGACGGGCAGCAGCATCCGGCGAACTCCTGCGTCTGGAACAGCCGCTCGGGCGACGAGGTCGGGGTCTACTGGGACCTCTTCCTCTCCCGACCGGGGGGCCTCACCGGTGCCCAACTCGCGAAGCAGCATTACGAGGGCATGTACCTCGGCGCCAAGACCCCGCGCGACCCGAACCTCGGTGTCGGCGAGGAGGGCATGTGGTACGCCACCCCCGATGACGCCAACTGCGAGCTGTACGTCCGGGACGTCAACGTGGAGATGTTCATCATGGTCAAGGGCGTCCACTACCCGAGGGGGGCGGTCTGCCAGAACCTCGCCAAGGACATGGCCCGCCAGGGCCTGGCGGCGGTGGCGGCCCTGTGAGCGGAGAGAACCAACTGCCCCGGCAGGCCGGACCGTACGTGCTGCTCGCCGAACTGGGCCGGGGCGGCATGGGCCGGGTGCTGCTCGGAGTCACACCGGACGGGCGCCCGGCAGCGGTGAAGCTGGTGCACGCCCGGCACGCGGCCGAGCCCGACTTCCGGGCCCGCTTCCGGCGCGAGGTGGCCGCATCCCGCCGGGTCTCCGGGGCGTACACGGCGGCCGTACTGGACGCCGACCCGGACGCCGAACAGCCTTGGCTGGCCTCCGTGTTCGTGGCCGGCCCGTCGCTCGCCGCAGCCGTCGGGAAGGCCGGCGCACTGCCGGAACCGGCACTGCACCGGCTGGCGGTCGGCCTGGCAACGGCCCTGACGGAGATCCACCGGGCCGGACTGGTCCACCGAGACCTCAAGCCCGAGAACGTGCTGCTCGCCGAGGACGGGGCCCGGGTCATCGACTTCGGCATCGCGCGCGCGGCGGAGGGGCGGGAGACCACCGAGCTCACCGGCACCGGCTGGGTGATCGGTTCTCCGCAGTTCATGTCGCCGGAGCAGGCGGACGGCCGGGAGCTGACCGCGGCGAGCGACGTCTTCTCGCTCGGCTCGGTGCTGGCGCTGGCGGCGACCGGCCACAGCCCGTTCGCCGGCCCATCCGTCCTGCAGACGCTCTACAACGTCGTGCACACCGAACCCGACCTGACCGCCCTGCCGCCGGCCCTGCACGGGATCGTCGCGCGCTGCCTGGCCAAGCAGCCGGCCGACCGCCCCACGCCGGCCGAACTACTGGCCCTGCTCGGGCCGGTGCCCCCATCGACCGAGCCGTGGCCACCCGCCGTGCAGCTCATGGTGGCGGCGCAGCGGGCCCGCGCCGAGCAGCTGTTGAGCGGCGGGGCCGAGCACCCGGTGCCGCCCACCGAGGCCGCCCCGCCGACCGCGCTGCGCACTGTGCCCGACCTCCCCGTCCCACCGCCCCGTCCTCGCGTCCCACGCCATATCAGGTGGTGGGTCGTGGGCGGGCTGCTCGCGGCCGGACTCGGCGTCGGCGGCTACCTGTTGCTGGGTCAGCCGGGCGGCGGCAGTGAACTGCCCGACGCCTACTACACGATGCCGACCTGCGCGCAGATGGCGCCCGTTATTCCGATGAAGGATCAGCTGCGGGCGGACAAGGGATCGGACACGAACATCGGGAACCACGCCAAGACCGAGTGTCACTGGTTCCCCACGGCCCCCATCCGCCAGGGCGATCCGATCCCGGACGAGAGCGGCATCGTCTCCTGGGAGATGTACCGTTCGACCCGCGCCCAGAACGGCACCCGGGCTGCCGAACAGGACTTCGCCGGGACGGGCAACCGGCCCGAGACCGGCCTGGGCTTCGGCGACCAGGCCGACTGGCTCGACGCCACCACCACCGGCCCCAAATGCCAGCTCAACGTACGCGCCGGCAACCTGGTGATCCGGGTGTACCTGAAGCGCGGCACCTACCCCGACTGCGAGGCGTCGGCCCGGGACGTCGCGAGGGCGACCCTGGCGGCCATCCCGGCGGGAGCGTGAGCCGCTCCCGTGTCACCCCTCAACCTTGTTGATCCCTGCCAGCAGCGCACTGCGGTGTCCCAGCTCCTGGAGGGCGTCAACGGGTGGGGCAGTTCTCGGCATGGAGCAGCCGGATGTGCCGCCAGGGGTCGGGCGACCGGCGGCGGCGGCGCAACGGGCGCCAGGCTCCTTTGCCCAGACCCGGGCCCAGTCCAGGCCGGCCTCGGACCGCGCGTCCGGCATCGACCACAGCATCCCGAGCGCGTCCAGCATGTCGACCCGGTGGGGCGCCGGATCACCAGCCGAAGTGCCTTATCCGCTGGTCCGCCAGCCGGCGGCTGAGGTCGCCGCCTGGGCGTTGCCCGATGGCCTCGTCGTGTACATGCGCGCCTGCTAGCATCGCGACTCGCGCGGACTTGTGGGGGACCGTGCACGGGGAGAATGGAGCGAGATCCATGAGCGTACCCACTGAGATCTCACAGTTTCGCCTGGGCCACCGAACGAGCATGATCCGCACCGAGGGGCTGCGCAGCACGACCTATCGGTCGCAGTGGCACCTGTTCCCGCTCGGCGCGAGCCGACGCCCGGAAACGGGGTCCGTGGTTCTCGACGTAGTGTGCGGAGACTGCCGCGTCCCGATCAAGGTCGTGCTGGAATCCGAGCCGACCGCCGCGCAGAAGCAGCGGACCCGCAGCACGCTCGGCTGGCTCCTGCTCGTGGCGGGGATCGGCCTTGTTGTCATCGCTTGTCTCATCGGCGGCAGCGGCGCGGGTGCCGGCTTGGCAGGCGTGACCGGCTTGTTCGCCGTGGCCACCAGCTTCGGCGTACGCAGCGGGGCAAAGACCTATTCGGGCGTCCGCGTGGACCGCGACCAGCCCACCACCACGAACACCCCGCACCGGATCTTCGTCCGCTGACGCCGCCGAACGATGGCAGGGTCTGCTCTATGCCGCCCGGGTGTCCGCGCTGGAGGTGCGCGCCGTCACGGAGGTCAACCGAAGGCCGACCGGCACGTCCCGGCGATTCGCACCAACTACTCGACGGTCGTGTCGAGTTGTGAGTAAGCAAGGTAGTAGGCGATCTCGTCGGGCTTGGTCAGGCAGTGCCCATCGCCGGCGGACCTGGGTCTCGTCCTGGTAGTCGTACTCGGCCACGGCGGGCAGCCGGACGGCCGCCCAGCGGTAGACGCGCGGGCCCTTGGCGCCGTTGCCGCACGAGATCCGTTCCCAAGCCTCGGCCGGGGCCTGGGCGAACAGCCGGTCGATCCGTGGACAGCCTGCGCTGAACTGGGATTTGGGCACTGCCAGGACATGGCCGACGCCGGACTGTTCGGGCAGGCGCCGGAAGCGGCCCCCTGCCCGTAGGCCGAGTCCGCGGTGACCCAGGCGATTGGGCAGCTCGGAGGCAAGCGCACGCAGCACCATGGCCTTGGTCAGGTCGCCCTTGGTGTGGAAGTTCCGTTCATCGGGGATCTTCGTCGCGCGGCAGCGGTCCCGGTCCGCGGCCCGGGACTTGGGCAGGTAGAGCTCTCGGGCGACCAGGGCCCGGCCACGGGCGCCGGTCCGCCCGCGACGAGGAGGGCTTCGGCAGCTTCGACGATCGCCTGCCGTGTCGTTCGGAGGATTCTTTCGCTGGGGCCGACTTCACACTCGCCCGGTACTGGAACCACTTCCACCACTGGCATGGCTTCCAGTAGTGTCCGTGACGGCGAGTCGCGTTGTTGTCCGAGCGCCAGGCTGCCACAACTGCCTTACGGCGGAGGGGCATTGGGGTGAGCGGCGAAGCGGTCGAGGAGAAGTCGAGAGCCGCCGGGAATCCGACCTGTTGCGCCTGGTCGCGCTGAAACGCCTGAGATCGGTACCCCGACTCGCGGCACCCGCGAATGCCCGGCGATGTGCACTCACCTTGGAGATCCTGTGACCGATCAGGAAAGTACGGGGAAGTCGGCCGAGCCGGGTCCGGTGCGCGGTGCGGCGGTGGCCGCGGTGTGCGTGGTGGTGGCCGGGGCTCTCGCCACCGCGTCGGGGACGTGGTTCTCGCCGCAGTGGAAAGCGGGTTGGCTGATCACGGGCCTCGGCCTCGTCGCGGTGGCCGTGGCGTGGCCCCGGCGCATCCGCGAGGTGCCGGCCGACGAGGTGAAGAGGCGGGCGACCGCCGTCCTCGCCTTCGCCTGGGTCCTGGTGCTGTGCGTCGCGGCGGTGGCCTTCGCGCTGACCGTCAGCGTCTGGTTCCACGGCCGTGACCTCGACGGCACCGCGACGCTTCGGGTCCAGGCCCTGACGGTGGAGTGCGAGGACTCCGGTGAGCACGGGCAGAAGTGCCACTACTCCTACGTCGTGAACGGGCGGGAGTACCTCGGCGACGGCAACTTCGGGGGGTCTCTTCCCGTGACGTTGCGGGTAGACCCGGCCCACCCGGGAGACCTGGGGAGGGCGGACCAGGACTACAGGCTCCTGTGGGTCGGCATCGTGCTCTCCGCGCTGACGGCCGCTGGGGCGGCGTGGGGGCTGGTGGACGGTGAACGGGACCTCGCTCGGCTTGGTCGCGACGGTTACGCACCTGAGCCGGAGCAGGATACGCCGGAGGCGCGGAGCGTGGCCGAAGCGGAGGGGTTCGGTTCGTTCGTCGCCAGGAAGAAGATGCCGGGCAGTGCCGTCTTCGTCGGCGGGTGCATGGGCGCGGTCCTGCTCATCGTTTTCGGGGTCTCCCTGGTGGCGGCCACGGGCTTCGGGTCGGCCCCGAGCCTGGTGGGAGTCGTCCTCCTTGTCGCGGCGGTGGCCGTCGTGGTGCTCACGGTCCGACGCGACAGACGCGACACCGCCAGGGCGCCCATCGTGTACGGGTACGAGTCCGGCATGGTCATCGCCTCCGAGCGGGGATGCGAACCTCATTCCTGGCAGGACGTCGTCCCCTTCGAGTTCATGCGGGCCCTGAGGAGCAGCAGTGGCCAAGGGAGCAGTTCACGAACCTCCTACCACCGCTGCCTGGAGCTGCGTTCCCCCGCCGGCACCAAACTGCTCGGATTCCTCGGGCAGCGGGAGGCGGACCGGTTCGCCGAGCTGCTCGCGGCCTACGAAGTCCCGCGGGCCCAGGAGCGACTCGACCGGGGAGAGTCGGTCACCTACGGCCAATTCACCCTGAGCGCCGCCGCGTTGACCGTCGACGGCACGGCGCACCCGTGGCGGGACATCCACCACGTCACCACGGCCGACCACGAGGTCGGCGTCGTCCTCCGCACCGGGGAAACGATCTCCGCGTTGCCCGGCGAGACGCCCCACCTTCGCGCCCTCCGCAGCCTGATGGTGCACCGGATCCGGAACGGCGGATCCCTCGCGACCGAAGCCGAGGGCGAGCCGGGCGGGGGCGCCCACTCCTGACCGGCCCGTCCGAGGCGACACCATGCAGGAAGGAGCGGGTCCGGACCCCGCGAAGACGCCCGGCGAGGAGTGGGCAGGGCTTGATGAGCGAAGCAGGGAGGGCACGCCGGCCATGCAGGACGGGATCGATCCCAGGTTTGCCGCGGTCGACGCCGCGCTCGATGCCGCGCTCGATCGGGGCGACCCCGACGCCGGTACCGAGGTGATCAAGCTGGTCTTCGCGAGCGACGGGTTCGAGGCTGTCGCGGCGAGGGTCGAGCGTGCTCTGGGAGCCGACCGGTTCAAGGTTCGGCAGCTGGCCTGCGTGGCCGCAGGCGACCTCGCCCGAACTTCGGGCCGCCTGACTCCCAGCATCTACGCGGCGCTGCGAGCGGAAGGACTCGGAGGGGTGGCGGACACGGCGATCAGGGACGCTCTGACCTTCATCCCGTTCCGGCAACTGTCCTGGTGGTGCCGATGGACCTGGATCCGGCTGACCGTACTGGAGGGGATCGAAGGACGATGGCTGCGCGCCGTCGACGCCGTCGAGACCGCGCGTGATGCCTGGCGGGCCAGGTAGCCAGGTCCGGACGCCCCGAGTGGCCGGGCCGCCGGTGACCCGGCAGGCCGGAGGCGTGGGATTCGCTCCGGGCAGGGCGACCCTTTTGAAGGTGACTCGCGGGTGTCCGACCGTTGGGCCGGGTACGCTGGGCGCAAGGGTTGGCGGCTGGCTGGGGGCGGGCGTGGGGACCAGGATTTCGGTGTCGCTCAAGGGGCCGCTGGGGCTGGACGACGCGTCCCGGCTGCTGGAGGAGCTGGCCGCGCAGACGGGCCTCGGCTGGCGCGAGGAGCCGGTCGACGAGGGCAAGGTCCTCAGCGGTGGCCTGGTGGAGATCCTGCTGGTGGCCGTGGTGAGCAAGACGACCGAGCTGGCCTTCGAGGCGGTGCTGGAGCGGGTGAAACAGGTCGTCGAGCGCTGGCGCGAGGAGCGGCTCGACAGGCCGGAGGCAGCGGTCGACGCGCAGGCCCTGCCCGGCACCGAGGCGACGGGTGCGCAGGAGCGGGACGGCTGAGATGGCCTCCCGGGCGTTGGTGATCGGACCGGGCGAGTACGCCGAGGACTCGGGCCTGCCGGGCCACCCCACGATCCGCGCGAGCGCCCTGATGTACGGGCACGCCCTGGCCGGCGACGCGATGTGGGGCCCGGAGAGCTACCGCGTCCTGGTCGGCGAGCAGGCGCGGACCGCGGACGACGTCATGCGGGCGTTGCAGGGGGCCGCGGACGCGACCGGGCCCGAGGACGTCCTGCTGGTGGTCTACGTCGGCCACGGCCAGTACTGGAGCGACGTGCCGGGCGGTCAGGTCCACTTCTCGGTGGGGTCCTCGTACAAGGACAAGCCGTGGACCTGGCTCTCCAGTTGGTACCTCTACCGCGCCATGCGCAAGGCCAAGGCGCGGCTGAAGGTCCTGATAGCCGACTGCTGCTACTCCAACATGCTGCCGATCCTGAGCGGAGGGGACGAGGCGCTGGTCCTGCCCGGGGTGCTGGGCCGGCGGGACGAGGGCAGCTGCGTCTTCACGGCCGTCAGGAACGTCAGGGCCGCCGACGCCGAGGGCTGTTCGAGCCTGCCCGCACCGCTGGACCGGTGCACACCGTTCAGCGGACACCTGCTGCGCGTCCTGCAGGGCGGCACCAAGGACCACAAGGACCGGCTGACCATCGGCCTGTTGCGCGAGGCGGTGCGGCGGGAGATGGAGGGCTGCGCGCACCAGGCGCCGGGCATGCTGCTCAACGACGCCCGGGACGGCACCCCGCTGTTCACCAACCAGATGGAGCGCCGGCTGCGGGATCAGAGCCAGGTGCCGGCCAGCGCCGAGGACTGGATCCGGCATCTGATGCTCGATCAGGACTACTTGCTCGACGTGCTGTTCGGGGACGAGCGGATGGTCGGGGACATCGTCGGCACGCTGAGCAGGAGGCCCGACGACGCCAGTCAGTCCCTCGCGCGCCACCTCGACGAGAAGGCGAACACGCGGTTCCAGGAGGCCGAGACCTTCGCCCGGTACTGGAACCGGGTGGAGCGGGCGCCGCGCACATGAGCGGCAGTCTGCCGGGCGAGGCTGCCGGGGGCGGCCCGGAGCGCCCCTCGGCCCTCGGCTACGGGTGGGTGACCACCTGCTCGATCGAGAGCTTCGTGCGCCGCATGCAGGCCATCCGGCTGGGCACGGCCAACGACGACGGGGCGCAGCCCGCCACCGCGATCCGCCTGCTGCACGTGTTCGCCGTCAGTCGCTCCATCGACGATCTGCTCACGGCGGCCTCGACGTCGATGCCCGCGTCCAGCCCGGCCCTGCCCGCGCGGGACCGCCTCAACTACTGGGACTCCGTCAACATGCTGGCGACCGCGGCCCTGTGCCGCAGCGCCGAACAGGCGGCGGAGCTCGCGTGCAAGCAGTGGGAGGCCGAGGGGCGCGGCGCAGCGGGGCGGGGCACACCGCTGACCGACGGCATCGTGCACGACGTCGCCTGCCAGCGGACCGCGCCGGACGTCGCCGTCTTCGTCCGGGAGTGCCGGCGGGCGCAGGGGCCGGTGGACAAGACGCTGCGCGTCTTCACCCGGCCGAGCTCCGGACGGACGAATCTCGACAAGGCGCTGCTCTACATCCTGCTGCGCGAACAGGGCTGCGACCCGGAGGCCACCAAGCTGCTCCTGCAGACCCTGTCCACGATCGACCGGCACGGTTCGACGCAGGCGGCGGACACCGACCCGGCCGAGTTCCACGACCTGGTCGGGGCGCTCTACCAGCTCAGCCCGGCCGAGCAGATCCTGGAGAACTGGGTCGATGCCCAACTGGCCGACCCGGAGCAGGTGATCGCGACCAGGCGGATCGTCGCCCGGCTGATCGCCAGCGAGACGGGCAGCCCCGACACCCTGGTCGAACACGTCGGCGCCCGGTTGTCCCGGCACGACATCGTCGAGATATGCGGCCAGTTGGCGACAACGCGGCCCGAGAAGTGCGACGAGATCCGCCGGCACGCCGCGGCCCGGAGCAGCAACGACGAGCTCGCCGAGCTCGTCATCGCCTGGCACCGCTCCCAGATCCTCACCCGGACCACCAAGGACCTCCTCGCCGACGTCGTCGCCGTCGGGGTCGGCGGGGCCACCGGACCCCGGCCGCGGTCGAGGGTGGCCGACCTGGACAAGGTGTTGGCGAACTTCAACGCCGAGGCGGAGTGCCGGCGACTGCTGTGGATCGCCGCGGCCGAACAGGTCGAGGGCCGCTCGGGGATCGAACTGGCCGAGCTGCTCGGCCGAGTCGAGCGCACCAGCGACCGCTACCGGGTGGCGCGCAGGACCGCGCGCAAGCTCACCGCGCACGTGCTCGGCGACGGCGCCGACCCCGCCCTGTTCGTCGACTACGTCACGAGGCTGCGCGTCGACGGGCGTTCGGACGCTGTCTTCCTCGCCCTCAAGGAGTTGGCTGACCCCTCCGACCCGGGCAGCTGGTCCGAGGGGTCGGCGCTGGTCATTGCGGAGATCGCGGTCCGCCTCTACGCCCGGGACGCGGGGCGCGACGGCTGGGACCTGCTGGAGCGCTGCCTGGAGAACGAGCAGCGCATCAGCCACCAGGACGTGGCGGCCGTCGTCGCCCGGCTGCGCGAGCCCGACAGCACGCTGCCGGCGGACCGCAGGCTCTTCCTGCTGCGCGCCACGGTGGGCCGCTGGTCCGACACCCACGCCCGGGAGAACGCGGTCGAGTTGCTGCGGGAGAAGGGCTACGACCCGGAGGCGGCGGAAGTCGTCCGCTCACTTCGGTAGGTCGGGGGCGGGCGTCGGCGCCGGCAGCAGCGGGGCCTCCTGCCCCACGTGCTGGCGCGAGGTCCTGACCAGGATCTCGAAGGCGCCGAGCGCCAGGGCGGCCACCAGCACGCCCACCGCGAACTCCTGGTGCGTCCCGACCGATGAGTTGCCCAGCAGCGTCAGCAGCATCAGCGCGGCCAGGTAGGCGGTCAGCCAGATCGCCGCCCGGGCCGCCGCGCTGGTGCGCCAGTGGCGCAGGAGCGTGACGTGCTCCTTGGCGTCGTAGATCCGTCCGAGGAGTGGGAGTCGGCGCGAGAGGACGGGGAGTATCAGCAGCAGGGCGCTGCCGCCGGCGAGCGAGGCCATGGAGCGCCACATGCTTGCCCAGCCCGCGCCGTAGAGGATCAGCGCGATCAGCGTGAAACTCACCCGGGCCAGCCCCTCGTGGACGGTGCGCCGTCGCGAGGAGTGCCGGCCCAGCTTGCTCCGCAGCGAGACCAGGACCACCCCGGGGAAGGCGTAGATGATCAGCGTCAGGACCCCGGTGACGGCGGTCAGCGGGGCCCAGCTCCCGCCGGCCAGCCACAGCACGACCGCCCCGATGAAGAAGTCGGCCAGCAGGATCAGCCAGTAGACGTCGTAACGCTGCCGCAGCGAGGCCCTGCGGGCGCTCTGCAGGCCCCGGTGCGTGAGGTGGGCCCGGCTGAGCGCGGCGACCTCGCGGGTCACGGCCTGTCCGAAGACGAGGCCGGCGCCGAACGGCGAGGCCACGGCGTCGATCCTGAGCAGCCACCCCAGAACGTTCAGGTCGGCGGCGAACGCGAAGTCGACGAAGGGCGACTCGGACCCGTCCACGGCCTGGTGCGAGGGGGACCCCAGTGGCTGCCAGTGCGTCTGGTACCGGCCGAAGACCACCTGCAGCGCGATGTACAGGGCGGTCGAGCCGACTATCGTCCCGAAGACCGCCCAGCGCAGCCGGGCCGCCTCGCCGATCCCGCGCCGCTTGACGTTCCCGGCGAGTTCGAGTGGCGCCTGGAAACCCACGTAGGCGTAGATCACGCCGCTGTTCACCACGGCGGCCAGCACCGCACTGCCGCCGTGCCCGCGGGGATCGGCGGCCGACGGCAGGATGCCGCGCTGAACGCCGTGGGTGAGCAGCAGCACGACGGCCAGGACCGGGACGGCGACCTTCGCCAGGGTCAGGGCGGTGGAGAAGCGGAACAGGAGCCGCGGTGCAATCAGGTTGACCGCACATATCAGCATCATGAAGGCCAGCGTGTACCCCCAGCCCACGAGGGTGAGCCGGTGGTCGACGAGCAGCCCGGGGAGCTTCCAGGACAGGCCCTGGGTCATCGCCAGGGCCTCGCTGGCCGAGTTGATCGCGTAGAAGATCCACAGCCCGGCGGCGATCACGGTCGCCACCAGCGGTCCACTGCTCTGCAGGGGCAGGAATATCAGCCCGCCGGTCTTGGGCGCGGCACTGCTCAGTTCGACCATGACCCAGGCCACCACCAGCATCAGCCCGCCGCCGACCAGCCAAGCCAGCCAGGCGCTGGAACCGGCCTGCTCGTACGCCTTCTGCGCGCCCACCAGCCAGCCCGACCCGAAGACGCCCCCGGCCGCCAAACCGACGAGATGGTAGACAGGCAACCGGCGTTGTTCGTCCTCGTCCTCGATCCGCACCGCCTGTCCGCTGCCGCGCCGCGCCTCGTGGACGCTCACTTGGGCCCTCCCCGACGTTCACGGTGCTGGCTCCCCCATGCACAGCATCGAAAGGCTACAGAACACGAGACGATCCGGGTGATGGTCCGTCAGGAAATTGCTACGCAATGAAAATCAGGTCAGCAGCCGGTGCCGGGGTCCGGGCGGCTCGCTGTCGTCCACTGTCCCGTGGCCGGGCCCGGGTCAGCCGCAGTGGCTCCAACTGCTGGTCCAGGAGGTGCCGCCGGCTTCGCTCCCGCCGGTCGCGTGCAAACGACCTCAGTATCGTCTGGGCAGGTCAAATGCCCTTTCGGGCCAGGAAGTTCGCGAGACCGTTGACTCCGTCGCCGATCGCCGGGCAGGATGCCGATCATCCAGGCGGACACGGCCGGAATCACACTCTCTCCACCCGTACCTTGCAAGGTCTCCGCAACAGATGCACTAGGACAGGAGGGGGCCCAGTGGGGAACGTCTGCACGGTTGCGACGGAGCCGGACGTCCGACCAAGCCGGTCGGGGCTTCTCGGATCGCATCGCACCGGCCCCGTGGACGGGATGTTCGTCACCCGGCGGGGGCACCGGGGTGGGACGCGGGCCGGGGGCGCTCGCCGCACCGCCCCCGGGGCGGGCCGTGCCGTGTTGCCCGGCCGGGCGCGGTGACGGCGGTCATGACGGAGACTCGCATGCGAGTGGCCCTGATCGGTGCGGGCCCCCGCGGTCTGTCCGTACTGGAGCGGCTCTGTGCCAACGAGCGGATCAACCCCTCCCCGCGTCCCCTGACCGTGCACCTGATCGACCCCGACCCGCCGGGGGCGGGCAGGGTCTGGCGCACCGACCAGTCGCGGCACTTGCTGATGAACACCGTGGCGTCCCAGGTCACCGTGTTCACCGACGACAGCGTACGGATCGACGGCCCGGTGGAGCCCGGGCCGAGCCTGTACGAGTGGGCCCGTTCGCCGTACGGGGCCGAGGCCGAGGTGCTGGCCGAGGCAGCCTCGCTGGGCCCCGACTCCTACCCCACCCGCGCTTTCTACGGGGCGTACCTGCGGGCCGTGTTCCAGCGCCTGGTCGAGCGGGCCCCGCGGCATGTCACGGTCCGGGTGCACCGCTCCCGGGCGGTCGCCCTCACCGGTGAGGGGTCTCAGCGGGTCCGGCTCGCGGACGGCGGCACGGTCGACGCACTGGACGCCGTGGTGCTGGCCACGGGGCACGGACCGGCCGTACTGGGCCCGGAGGAACAGCAACTCGCCGACGCAGCAGCGGGATCGGGGCTGCGCTACCTGCCGCCGGGCAATCCGGCCGACGCCGACCTGAGTGCCGTCCGGCCGGGAGAACACGTTCTGCTGCGCGGCCTCGGGCTGAACTTCTTCGACCACCTGGCGCTGCTGACCGAGGGCCGGGGCGGCACGTTCACCCGCCGCGGCGGCCGGCTGGTGTACCGGGCCTCCGGCAAGGAGCCTGTGCTGTACGCGAGTTCGCGGCGCGGTGTGCCGTACCAGGCTCGTGGCGAGAACCAGAAGGGCGCCTACGGGCGGTACGTCCCGAGACTGCTCTCGGTCGAGTTCGTCAGCGCCCTTCGCCGGCAGGACGCCCCGCTCGACTTCCGTCGCGACCTGTGGCCGCTGATCGCCCGCGAGGTCGAGAGCGTGTACTACGGCGCGCTGCTGGACGTCCGCGACCGCCCGGCCGACCGGGGGCCGTTCACCGAGCTCTACCTGGCCGCCGAACGGCCGGAGCGGCGGGCCGAACTCCTGCGCGCGTACGGCATCGACCGGGCGGACCACTGGGACTGGGAACGCCTGGCCCGACCGTGCGCGGGCCGGGAGTTCGGCGACCGGGCGGAGTTCCGGTCCTGGCTGCTGGAGTACCTGTCACAGGACCTCCGGGAGGCCCGCGCCGGCAACCTCCGGGGCCCGCTGAAGGCCGCGCTGGATGTCCTGCGCGACCTGCGCAACGAGATCCGGCTCGCGGTGGACCACGGCGGCCTGGCCGGCGACTCGCACCGCGAGGACCTGGAGCGCTGGTACACCCCGCTCAACGCGTTCCTGTCGATCGGTCCACCGGCCGCCCGGATCGAGCAGATGATCGCGCTGATCGAGGCGGGCGTGCTCGAACTCACCGGCCCCGGAACCACGGTGAGCGTCGACACCGACCGCCGGGCCTTCGTCGCCCGTTCCGGCCGGGTGTCGGGGCCGCCGGTCCTGGCCACGGTGCTGATCGAGGCCAGGCTCCCCGAACCGGACGTGCGCCGGACCGCCGACCCGCTGCTGCGGCACCTGCTGGACAGCGGCCGGATCGCTCCCTACCGGACGTCGGGCGCCGGCGGTGACGAGACCGGAGGCCACGAGACCGGGGGACTGCACGTGACCGGCCGCCCGTACCGGGTGGTCGACGCCGACGGGAGGGCGCACCCGCGCCGGTTCGCCTACGGGGTTCCCACCGAGGGCGTCCACTGGGTCACGGCGGCCGGTATCCGCCCCGGGGTGGACTCCGTGACCCTGGGCGACTCGGACGCGATCGCACGCGCCATACTTTCGCTCCGGCCCGTGGGGCACCAGGAAACCGACAGGACAGGAGTCAGCGCGTGACACTTGAGACCGTGCCATCCGAGGCGGAGGCGGACACCGGTCTGCTCTCGCCGGTCCGGGCCGGCACCCCGATCGAAGGCGCGGTCGGCGACCGGGCCTGGCTCCAGGCGATGCTGGACGCCGAAGCGGCGCTGGCCCGGACCCAGGCCGGACTCGGAGTGGTGCCGGCATCGGCGGCCGAGGCCATCACCGCCCTCGCCCGGGTCGAGAACTTCGACGTACGGGCGCTCGCACTGGCCTCCCGGGAGACCGCCAACCCGGTGGTCGGCCTGGTCCGGGCCCTGACCGAGCTGGTGGCAGCCCGGTACCCCGGGGCGGCGGAGTACGTCCACTCCGGCTCGACCAGCCAGGACATCCTGGACACCGGGGCGATGCTGGTCGCGGCCCGCGCCCTGCGGATCATCCGGGCGGACCTGGACCGGGTGGCCGAGGCGCTCGCCGCACTGGCCGAGGCCCACCGGTCCACCCCGATGGCGGGACGCACCCTCGCCCTCCAGGCCGTGCCGACCACCTTCGGCCTGAAAGCCGCCGGATGGCGGCAGTTGGTGCTGGACGCCGACCACCGGCTGGCGCTGGTCGAGCAGACCGGTCTGCCGGTCTCGTTGGGCGGCGCGGCCGGCACCCTGGCCGGATACCTGGAGAACGCCCGCGCCGCCGACCCCGCCACCGACGACGACCCGGCCGGCTACCTCGACCGCCTGGTCGACGCCTTCGCCGCCGAGACCGGACTGGCCCGGCCGGTCCTGCCCTGGCACGCGCTGCGGACCCCCATCGCCGACCTGGCCGCCGCGCTCGCGTTCACCGCCGGGGCACTCGGGAAGATGGCGGTCGACGTACAGGTCCTGACGCGGACCGAGATCGGCGAGGTCGGCGAGCGGCCGGTGGCCGGACGCGGAGCCTCCTCCGCCATGCCGCACAAGCAGAACCCGGTGCACTCCACTCTGATCCGCAGTGCCGCACTCCAGGTCCCGGTCATCGCCACCGGTCTGACGCAGTGCCTGATCACCGAGGACGAACGCTCCGGCGGCGTCTGGCACGCCGAGTGGCAACTGCTGCGAGAGGCACTCCGGCTCACCGGCGGCGCCGCGCACACCGCGGTGGAACTCGCCGAGGGTCTGCAGGTCCGGCCCGAGCGGATGGCGGCCAACCTCGCACTGACCGGCAGCCAGATCGTCTCCGAACGCGTCTCCGCCGTCCTCGCCCCCCTGCTCGGCCGGGCAGCCGCCCGATCCCTGTCCTCCCGGGCCGCCGCGACCGCCGCGGCCACGGGCCGGGAACTCGCCGAGGTACTCGCCGAACTCCCCGAACTGAAGGACGTGTTCACTCCGGAGGCGCTCGCGGCGCTGTGCCGCCCCGAAGACTACCTCGGCGCCGCGGAACCACTGGTCGACCGGGCCCTGCGGCTCTGACCCCGGCGGGCAACGGTCGGCCGGTGCGACGGAACGGGGGGCTCGCCCCCCGGGGGCGCGGCCTGCGGTGCGCGGCTGTCGCCCGCCGCGGGCCGGTCTCGTTGCCCCGGCGGGCGGGTCAGGTGTCGGCGGCGGGTTTCTGGCCGTGCTGGGAGGAGCGCAGTTGCTCGTTGATGCGCAGGGCTTCTTCGAGTTGGTCCTCGAGGATGATGATGCGGCAGGCGGCGTCGATGGCGGTGCCCTGGTCGACGAGGTCGCGGGCGCGCATGGCGATCCGTAGCTGGTAGCGGGAGTAGCGGCGGTGTCCGCCCTCCGAGCGCAAGGGTGTGATGAGGCCCTGCTCGCCGAGGGAGCGCAGGAAGCCGGGGGTGGTGCCGGTCATCTCGGCGGCGCGGCCCATGGTGTAGGCGGGGTAGTCGTCGTCGTCGAGGGAGTCGGGGGTATGCGGTCGGACGGTTGCCGTGGTCACTGCACCTCTTCTTGTTGTGTCGGTGGACGCGTTGAGGGGCCCCGGGGCGTTTTCGGCTCCCGGGGCCCCGAAGGGTTTTACACCATCTGTCGGCCTGTGGCCGACTTCCTCATGTCCGCCTCGCCCCGAGAGAGGGGGCGTGCGGGGATCGCGTATGCGTGACCGGAAACCACCGTCCTTGCCTTGGGGTCTTCGGAATCCGCCCGGGTGATCTTCACGGGCCGGGCGATCCTGATGGCGCTCTGTGCCCTCCGTTCATCCTCTGGACTGGCCGATTACTGCGAACTGCGGGTACTTCCAACTTCCGGACTCCCAGCACGCGCGCCGGCAGCCTGGCGCCTTCACTGGGATACCGCGTACTGCGACTGCCGGTACTGCCCGACTTCAACTTCACTTGCCGGTCATGCACTTACCGCACTGCGGTACCGCTCGGTGGCGGCCCCTGATACCTGCGGGCCACCTGGCCCGGTCGCCAGCCCCGTCGCCGTCCTGCACCTGCTGTGGCTCCGGGACTCCGCTACCGCGCCGTCTTTGCGTCACCTTCTTCACGCCCACCTGCCCGGCGTGTCCTGCGTCCTGCTGAACTGCGGTACCGCTCGGTCTGCGACCCCTGATACCTGCGGGCCGCCAGGCCCGGCCGCCGGCCCTGTCGCCTACTGCACCATCTGTGGCTTCAGGACCCTGCAACCGTGCCGACCTGTGCACTTGCGTACTGCTGCCCGCCAGTTCGTGTCTGGCGGGTACCGCTCGACCTCGTCTACGAGAGAAAAACTAGCCACGGTGCGCGGCAATGTCTACTCCAGCGAGCACAGATTTTTCCGTGTCGGCGAGGTAGACAGTCTGCGCCCCGCGCGTGGGGGAGTGGCCGGTCGCCGCCGCTGGGGATGGGGGCGACCGGCGAGGGCGGGGCACGGGCGCCGGGTCGGACGGCTGCGGTGGCTTCCGGTCCGGTCAGGTCGGCCGGTTGTCCGCCGGTGTGGTCGGGGGGCTGCCCGGGGCGGCGGCGGGCAGCGGCCAGTCGGGGTGGGCGAGCCGGCGGCGCAGGGCGTCGAGCCGGGCGAGGTGGTGGTCGAGGGCGGCGGTGACGGTGCTCGTGGTGGCGGCTACTCGTGCTTCCAGGTCTTGGATCCGGTCCAGGATGTCCTGCCAGCGCCTTTCGGAGGCGGCGGTGGCGAGGGGGTCAGGCGCGGCGTCGGTCGCTGTCATCGCGGAGCTGGGTGGTGTGGTGGGTGAGGGTGTCGAGGCGGGTGGCGAGGTCGGCCTGATCGGTGCCGAGGTGGGGGCGGATGGCGGTGAGGGGCTCTATGAGGTCGGCGGGGTCGGTGGCGCCGAGGGCGGCGGTCAGCGCGGCCTGGGCGGAGTGGGCACCGGGGGCGAGTGCGGTCATGGTGATCCGGGATGCGAGGACCCGCAGCTCGGCGGCGTTGTCGCGGGCCCAGGCGGTGACCGTCCGGTCGGCGGCCCGCCGGTCGCGGACCGCCTTGACGCGTTCCACACCGGTGGCGGCCTGCGGCTTGCCACCGGCGGGCTTGAGGCGCAGGTAGCGGTTCTCTGCGGCCTGGCGGCTGGCGACGCCCATGGGCCGGGCGAGGTCGGCCCAGGTGGCGCCGGCCTCCCGGGCGCTCTCCACCAGGCCGGCTTCCCACCCGGCGAGCTGGGTACGCAGCTCGCGCAGCAGCATCAGGGCGGCCAGGGCCTGCTCGGGGCCTTCCTGCCCGTCAGGGGAGGCCGGGGGCCGGGACGCGGGGTCCTGGGCGGTGCGGACGGCGTCGTCGATGGCGGCCAGCGCCGCCGCGGCCGCCAGGAACGAGGCGGGCTCGACCGGCTGGGGAGGACCGGCGGCGGGTCTGCGGGGCTTCTCACTCATGAAGTCACTCTATACGCGACATGTGGACTTGTCATCGGATGGATGACGCGCTACAAAGGTGTCAGGTGAAGCGCACTGGCACCCATTCGATCAGTGGAGGTGTTTCGCGATGCTGTTGCGCACTGACCCGTTCCGCGAGCTGGACCGTCTGACCCAGCAGTTCCTGGGCAACACGGGGACCTGGTCGCGTCCGGCACCGATGCCGCTGGACGCCTACCGGGCCGGCGACGAGTACGTGATCTGCTTCGACCTGCCGGGGGTGGACCCGGAGGCGATCGACATCGACGTCGAGCGGAACATGGTGACCGTCAAGGCCGAACGCCGCCCGCGTCACCAGGGCGAGGACGTGAAGTGGGAGCTGTCCGAGCGCCCGCTCGGAGTGTTCTCCCGCCAGGTCATGCTCTCCGACACCCTCGACCCCGCCGGGATCACCGCCGACTACGACGCCGGCGTGCTGACCCTGAAGATCCCGGTCGCGGAGAAGGCCAAGCCCCGGAAGGTCGCGATCAGTCACGGCGGCGACCGCAAGCAGATCCAGGCCTGACCAACCCCCGGTGCCGTTCCGGCCGCCCCCTGATCTCTCCCCCCTCGATCGCAAGGGCGGCCGGAACACCCCCGACCCCCAACGGCCGGCCGCTTCCGCCCGGACCGGCCCACCCGCAGCGACGTGGCAACGCCATGAACGGCCAGAGCAACCACCCCTTCATCGTGCGGGTGGACGGCGAGATCGACCTCGACACCGCCCCCGCGCTGCGCCGTGCTCTGGCCGCCGCGCTCGAGGCGCACCGGGAGGTGGTGCTCGATCTGTCGGAGGTGACGTTCATGGACTGTGCGGGCCTGGGCGCCCTCGTCCGGGCCCGCAACCAGGCCGACCGCAGCGGCAGCCGCCTGATCCTGCGCGGAGCCGGCCGCCGCGTCGTCCGGCTGCTCGAGCTCACCGGTCTGCACCGGCGCTTTGCCGCCGAGCCCCGAGCGGGCACGGTCGCGCCGGACATTGGAACGGAGGGAGAACCGCGGTGACTCTTCGATGGGAAGCGTTCCTGGACGAGGTCCGGGAGCGCGGCGAGTACGACACCCCGCAGGAGGCCGAGCGGGCCGCCCGGGTCGTCCTGGCCCTGCTCGGCGCCCACCTGGTCGGCAACGCGCGCGCGGAACTGGCCGCCCGCCTGCCGGAGACCATGGCCCTGATCCTGCTCAACCCCTTGCAGGCAGCCGAGCCGCTCAGCCCGGAGCGGTTCGTACGCGCGACCGCGGCCTGGATCGAGGGAGCCACCGAAGCCACGGCCCCGTGGGACATCGGCGCAGTCCTGTCCACGGTGGCCGACGCCGCCGGCGACGACCTCACCAGGCGGATCCTGCTCCAGCTGCCACCCGGCTACGACCTGCTGTTCGGCCGCCCCACCGCACGGCCACGCCCCTGACCACCCGCTCACGCCGCCGGTCCGCCGGCGGCCGGCCCCTGGAAGGCCCACGGTCATGACTCGACGCTGTGCTGGCCCTCCTGGGCTCCCAGCTCACCGGCGACGAACGCTGCGACCTCGCCGCAGTCCGACGTGTGGCGGACGGTTCATCGGCGCTTGGGCGCCTCGGTGAGGTGGTCAGGGGCGTCCGAGGAAGTCGAGCAGCAGAGCGGTCAGTTCCTCGGGGTGTTCCTCGTAGATCCAGTGGCCGGAGTCTGCGATGGTCACGCCGGTGACGTCGGAGGCGTACGCCTTGGCCTGCTCGCCGACGGCTGGGCCGAGGCTGCCCGACGCGCCGATGGCGAGCACCGGCATCGGCAGGGGGGTCTGCCGGAACCGTGCGTTGTCCTGGATGTCCTGCGGGAACGCGCGGAACCACGCCAGGCTCGCCCTCAGGTGGGCGGGGTCGCGCAGGTAGTGGGCGTAGCCGGGGAGGTTGCCTTCGCCCGTTCCCCGGGTGGCGAGGGGTTCGTGTCTGTGGAGGCCGTGACGGCGAGGTGCTGGAGCGGCGGTGATTGGTAAGCCCGTGGGCGGACGGGAGGTGGTGTGCCAGGATGCACATCATGCTTACTGTGGACCGTCACCTCGCCGAGGACGAAGACCTCGTTTACGTCACCCGGCAGCATTGGACGCAGCTCGTCGGCGAGTTCGTCGTGCTGTGCCTCACCTGGGTCGTGGCGGGCGGGATCCTGTGGCTGCTGCCCAGCGGCGAAGGCTGGGGCGGGGTGGGAAGCTACGTGGTGCTCGCCGCGGCGCTGTTCGTCTCCCTGCGGTACTGGCTGATCCCGCTGATGAAGTGGCGTGGCACGGTCTACATCCTCACCACCAAGCGGCTCCACCTGCGCAGCGGCTTCCTGACCAAGACCGGTCACAGCGTTCCGCTCCTCCGGGTGAACGACATCTCGTTCGAGGCTTCGCTGTGGGAGCGGATCATCCGTTGCGGGACGCTCAACGTCGAGTCGGCCTCCGAGCAGGGGATGTTGACGCTGAGGCATGTTCCGGACCCCGAGGGGCTGAAGAACAAGATCTACGAGGCCATGGACGAGGCGCAGGAGCACCAGCACGGGTCCGACGGGATGACCTCCACGACCCGATGACCGGGGCGGCTCCAGCGGCCCCGCCTCCGCCGCGCCCGGGTGAATCGAGGCGTCGGCGCCCTGGCTGACGGTGTAGGCGCAGCCGAGATGGTGAACGACCGGGTCCCCGGCCGGCTGCGGGCGTCGCCGGGATTGTCGGCAGGTGGCAGGGCATCGTGGGGGCAGGCACCGCGGGGCCGAAGGTGCACCTGCGTGGTGGCCTCGATGTCGGACGGTGACGGGGCGCGAGCCGGTGCAGCGGATCTCCTGGACGACCTGGCCCGGCACCCCTGCCGGTTTGGAGTAACAGGCCCGGTGGCACGCGTAGTTGGCTAGCCTGGTGGGTGACCGGACGGCTGGGAGGGGATGTCGTGCCCGATGTGGATGTGATCGTCGGTCAGGTCGTGCCGGCGATCGGCGCAGCAGTCGGTGCCTACGGGGTGGAGGTGCTGCGGCGGACGCAGGATGCCGCAGCCGGGGCCACGGTCGGGCTGGGGCAGCGGTTGCTGGCCAGACTGCTGCACCGCGCCCCCGTGCCGGCGCCGTTGGAGGCGGCGGTGGAGGACCTCGCCGAGGACCGGCTGAACCCGGACGCGCTGGCCGCGCTGCGGCTGCAGGTCCGCAGGCTCCTGCTGGCGGACCCGGAGCTGGCCGCGCAGGTGGCCGCCATGCTTCCGCCGGTGCCGGCCGCTTCGCCGGTCCAGGCCGACGGGGAGCGGTCGGTGGCCGTCGGGACCAACCACGGCGGAAGGATCACCACGGGCGACAACTCGCCGATCTCGGGGCCGGAGTGACATCCGCCGGGCCCTGGCCCGGCACGCCCGTCGGGGCCACCGGCCAGCGAGCGGTCCTGATCGCCGGGTCGAACTACGGCCAGATCACCACCGGCGACCACTCCCCGATCACCGTCACGCGGCTCCCGCCGCTGCGGGCGATCGACGAACTTCCGCCGACCGCGGGGCCGGTGGGGATCCCCGGCCGGGTGCAGTCGTTCGTCGGACGGCTCGACGCGCTGTCCCGAACAGCGCGGGCCCTGGCGCCGGGGCCCGGCGTGGTGGTGCACACGGTGCACGGTCTCGGTGGCGTCGGCAAGAGCGCACTGGCCGCGCAGTACGTGTGCACCCACGGCCACCGCTACTCACAGGTCGTGTGGCTCGGGGCCGACGACACCACTGCGATCGCGGCAGGTCTGCGCAGGTTCGCCCTCGCCCTGGAACCCGCCGCGAGCCTGCTGGCCTCCGAGGCGCTGGTCGAACGGGCGCTGGCCTGGCTGTCCGCGCACGACGGGTGGCTGGTGGTGCTCGACAATGCGACGGCGGCCGACAGCCTCGCTCCGCTGCTCGCCGGGATCTCCGGCTCCGGCCGGTTCCTGATCACCAGTCGCAGTTCGGTCGGATGGCAGCGGATCGGGGCCGACACGCAGGTGCTGGAATCGTTGGGCGCGGAGGAGTCGCTCCGCCTGCTGGCCGCGAGTACGGGCCGCGGACCCGCCCCGCCGCCCGGAGGCCGGGAGGTGTGCGAGGCGCTCGGCCACCTGCCACTGGCCGTCGTCCAGGCGGGCGCGTACCTGGCGCAGACCGCCACCGGGGCGCACGCCTACCTCCGGCTGCTCGCCGAGCAGCCCGTCGTGGCCTACAACAGGGGCGACGAGCACACCGACCCGGACCGGACCATCGCCCGGATCTGGCGCATCACACTGGACCGTGTCGCCGACACCCCGTTGGTCGGGGAGGTCCTGCGGGTGCTGGCCTGGCTCGCGCCGACCGGCATTCCCCGCCGACTGCTCGACGGCCTGGCCGCCGAACCGGAACTCGCCCACGCGCTCGGGCGCCTGACGGCGTACAGCATGATCGCCCGCCGGTCGGAGGGGCCCGACGGGGGCGGCTTCCTGACGGTGCACCGGCTGGTCCAGGCGGTGGCCCGGACGCCGGATCCGGCGGATCCGCACCGGTCACCGGAGGCGATCGCCAGGGCCCGCACGCGGGCCACCGGTCTACTGGTCGGGGCGATGCCCGAAACCACGAAGGACGTGCGTCACTGGCCCGTCTGGCGGTGGCTGACGGAGCAGATCGCGGCCCTGGCCGAACATGCGGACCCGGCCACCGACGACCTGAAGACCGCGGCCGCCCTGAACCAGGCCGGGATCTTCCTGGGCTCGCAGGGAGACCTGGCGACCGGAATCGCTTTCGTGAACCGGGCCCGGGACGGATTCCGGAGACTGACCGACCGCGCCGACCCGGACACTCTGGTCTGCACCAACAACCTCGCCGACCTCCTGCGCGAGGCCGGTGACGCCAGGCGGGCGATCCGGTTGTTCGAGGACATCCTGGACGATGTGCGCCGGGTCTTCGGCGAGGAGGACACCAGGACGCTGCGGGTGTGGACCAACCTCGCCGGCGCCCAACTGGCCGCCGGAGAAGCCCACCGGGCGATCGCCGTGCTGAAGCTGACCTTGGACGGCTACCGCCGGGTGAAGGGTGACGGGCACCCCGACACCGTCACCTGTCGTGAAAGCCTGGCTGTCGCGTACAGCGCCGCCGGAGACCTCGCCCGGGCGCTGCCCCTGCTCGACCGCAACCTCGCCGACTACGAGAGGATCCTCGGCCCCGACCACCCGAACACGCTGCACTCCCGCAGCAACGTGGCCACCGCGCAGCTCGCCCTCGGCGACATCCGGCGGGCGGTTCCCCAGCTGAAGCAAGCCCTTGCCGACAGCCTCCGGGTCCTGGGCCCCGACCACCCGGACACACTGACGATCCGCAACAACCTCGCGGGCGCGTTCGCCGAGGGCGGGGACTTCGCACAGGCGCTCCCCCTGCTCGAACAGAACCTCCACGACCGCCGGCGGATCCACGCCGAAGACCACCCGTCGACCCTACTGGCCCGTCACAACCTGGCCCACGCCCGACTCGACGCGGGCGATCCGGAAGGGGCGCTGGCGATGCTTGCCCCGGTCGCCGCCGACGCCCGCCGCGTCCTCGGCGAGGAGCACCCCACTGCGCTGCGCATGGCTTCGAGCCTCGCGAACGCCTACGACGCTGTCGCGGAGTACGGGATGGCGATCGAGCTGTACCGGGGGACGCTGGCCACCGCCGTCCGGGTCCTCGGCGAGGACCACCCGGAGGTGCTCATGATCCGGAGCGGCCTCGGCCGCACCTGCGTGATGGCACAGGATGCCGAGTCTGCGATCCCGCTGCTCGAACAGACGCTGGCCGCGAGCCGGCGGGTGTTCGGCCCGGACCATCCGATGACCCTGACGGCGCGCAGCGATCTGGCGACGGCGCGGGCCGAGTGCGGGGGCTACGACGCGATCGTCCAGGAGCTGGAACACCTCCTGGCGGACGTGCGGCGAGTCTTCGGGGAGGAACATTCGCGCACGCTGGACCAGCTCGTCCTGCTCGCCGACGTCTACGACCTGGTAGGGCTGACCGATCGGGCCGTCACCGCGTGGCGCGCTGCCCGGGCGATCTCCGGGCGGCTCCGCGGCGAGGAGCACCCGGACACCAGGAGGGCCGCCCGGTGCCTGGCGGCGGCGCTGCGCGCGGCCGGGGGCTGAGCGGGGCTCAGAGGTTCCGGTAGCAGACGGTGTAGGCCAGGTCGGTGTAGATCTTCGGGGACCAGGTGCCCCAGCCGTAACGGCCGCAGAATCCCGGGGCGTTGTAGGTACTGGTCCGGCCGACGACGATCACGTTGGCCCGGTCGCAGGAGGCTTTCGTGAAGGTCGCGTGGCTGTCGGAGCCGGTTCTGGCCAGGCACTGGTTCACCACCGCCCGTCCCAGGTCGTCGGGATAGCGCATCTCCAGACAGAGCGTCACGCTCTGGCTGTCCCAGCGGGGGACCGGGAACTGCATGACCTTCTGGGTGCTCGGAGCGGCGCCGCAGAAACCGGCGTCGGCCGGCCCCTGGTGGCGTGCCAGGACGGTGAAGGCACCTGTCCGGCAGGACAGTTGGACCCACGAGGTGCCGGGCTCGCCGTACACGCACTGACCGGGCCGGGCGTAGTACGCGTCGCCGTGCTCGTACTGGTAGCTCAGGCAGAGGACCAGGTTGTAGCCCGGGTAGGAGAAGTTCCACGTGTCGGCGGGGATGTCGTCGCAGCGGCTCTGGTCCGTGGTGCCCTCGAAGACCCGCAGCACCTTGAACACCCCGTTGCCGCAGTCCGCCGGTTCGAGTCGGACGTCCTGCCCGCTGCCGTTGGCGCCGAAGCACTGACCCGACCGGGCGGTCCGGATCGGGTCGGGCGGTGGCGCGGTCGGGCTTTCGACGGTCGGGCTCTCGACGGTCCGGCTGGGCGGATCCGGCGCCGGTCGAGTCGGCCGGACGGAGGCCGTCGGCACGATCGGCGGCGGCTCCGGGACGACGAAGTGGGACACCGGGGGTTGTGGGGCGGGGTCGGACCGCGGAGTGGAGTCGCCGTCCGACGAGCCGAACAGCAACGCTGCGGCGACCACGATTGCGAGCAGCCAGCCGACGGCCTTGCCGCGTTTCGGAGGCGGGACCGGCGGGACGGTGGTGGGTGGGGTCGGCGCGGGTGCCGGTGCACCACCCGGCCTCACCGGGCCCGGCCCCACCGGGCCCGGCCGTGCCGTGTGCGGTCGGGTGGGTGGGGTCGGCCGGGGCGGGGGCGGCGAAGGGGGCCGCGGCGACGGTGCGGCGGGCTTGGTCGAGGCGTTGACGAGGGCACGCTCCAGGGCGGGGAGCCACTCGCCGGGGGTCGGGCGCGCGTCCGGCCGCGACTGGCTTCCGGTGGCCAGGTCGGCCAGCTCGGGGTCGATGGACGACAGGACCCCGGGGTCCGTCGCGCTCTGGTCCCGGGCGATCAGCCGGATGGCCATCAGTCCGAACTTGAGGGCGTCGCTGTGCGGCGTCGCCTTCTCCTCCCCGTCGTGGCCCTGCCACTCCGGGGTCTCCAGCTGAGGCATCGCGCTGTCGCCCCGGAAACGCATCGCGTCGCAGTCGAGGAAGAAGCAGGTGGCGGTGGGCCCGGTGGCGAAGAGCACGTTCCTCGGCGACAGATCGCCGACGGCGATGCCGAGTCGGTGCATCCGCTCCAGGGTGCGGGCCAGTTCCCGGAGCAGCGCCAGCCGGTCACGGGGGGTGATCTTCAGGCCGATCCGGGCCACGTAGTCGTCGCTGTTGAGCAGGAACTCGAAGTTGGCGGGTTTGCGTTCCGAACCCACCGGGCTGAGCCCCCGGTAGTCGAACCTGAACCGCTCGGGCACCTTCCGCATCAGGAAGCCGGTGACGGCGCCCTGATGGGTCACCAGGGCGTCGGGCCAGGCGGCATGTTCGCGCAGCCAGCGGGCATCGTCGTCCGGCACCCCCGGGAGGTCGACCATGGACTGCAGCACCCCGGAGCGGAGGGAGGGCAGGACGGCCGGCAGGTACTCCTTGTAGACGGCCGACGCCAGGCCGGCCGGACGGCCGCGGACGGGACGGACCGAACGGACCACGCCCTGGCCGCCCTTTCCCAACTCCGCGCCCAGGACGAGGTCGGAGAGGCAGACCGTCGGAGCCGGCGAGGTCACGGCAGGGGCCCCGGCTCGGCGACCGGCCAGAGAGCGATCAGTGTCCGGTCGTCGTCGAAGGTCTCCCGGGAGAAGTCCAGGACGTGTGCCAGCCAAGCGGCGGACGGCTCGGTGGCCAACTGCCGGGCGAACAGCGCGCCCACCAAGCCGGTGCCGTCCCCGAGCGGATCGCCGAATCCGTCGGTGCCCACCAACAGGACCTGCCCCGCAGTGAGTTGACAGCCGGCCAGTTCCGCCGGTTCGGGGCAGCGGGGCAGCGGCACCACCGCGTTGGAGACAACCTCCGCGTCCGGAGCCGACTTGGGTGCGAACAGCGCGCGGTACGCGGCACGGTGGAGATCCAGGGCCCAGGCCCCGGAGTCGCCGACCCGGGAGAGGGCCACGTCCAGGCCGCCGGGGACCGGGCACGCCGTCCCCACCACGAGGGTGGTGGCGAGCAGCCGCTCCACCTTCGCCGGGTCGGGAGCCGGGTCGTCGAGCAGGGCTGCGCCGCGTTCGAGCAGGGCGGCGGCCGCGTCGCGCAGGACGGCGGCCCACTCGACAGGGCGCTGACCGGCGTCCAGTCGGTCGAGCACCGCTCCGAGCGCGGCCTCGCAGGCAAGCGCGGAACCGAGTTCGGGGACCTCGGCAGCCGACACCCCGTCGGCGACGGCGAACACGATCGTGCCCGAGGCGGCGTGCACGGCCGCCGCGGCCGAGTCCTGGCGCGGCTTGCCGTAGTAACGGTGGGCATTGCCGCGGACGGAGGCCATGCGCAGCTGCGCGCGGGGCGTGGACCAGCCGTCGGACTCGGTGTCCGCACGGTAGCTGCGCCCCTTGGGCGGCCGGGGCTCGAAGACGGCACCGGCGCGGTCGACCACGATCGGTGGCCAGACGGTCGGGTCGGGCGGCGCCTTCGGACGCGGCGGGATCTCCGGCCGTGGTGGCGTCTCGGGCCGTGGTGGCGTCTCGGGGCGAGGTGGTGTGCAGTCGACCGGCGTTGCCGGTGTCAGGGGCTGCGGGCGAGGGTTCGGCAGACTCATGGTCACACCATGTCAATGGGTACGCGCATGATGCTGGGGTCCGGCGGCTTGACGAGCAGTTCGCCGGCGCCCCTCGCCAGCGCACCGCCCGACTCCATCAGACTTTGCGTCAAGGTCTCGAAGAACCCGGTGATGGCCTTCCCCACGTTTGTCCCGGGAACGGCGACGAACGCGAAGTCGGGGCGGGTGGCGATCTCCGCGATCGTCCGCGGCTCGGCCTGGCCCACCCCGAACGCGATGATGTTCGGGGCCGCCCTGGTGATGCTCCGATCGACCAACCGCCCATGCGGCTCCCGCCACGACTCCCCATCGGTGGGGGCCCCGTCGCTCAGGAAGAAGACCACCGGTCGGTGCACCTGGTACCCCTGCTGCTTCAACCGGCGGACGTCGTCGGGGATACGCGCGAGCAGGTCCTCGAAGGCCGCGCCGTAGCAGGTCAGCCCCCGGATGACGAAGCGGGGCAACTGCAGTTCGTTGCGCACGTCGGAGAGCGGCAGGCGTTCCTCGACGTCGTCCGAGAAGCCCAGGATCGCCAGCCGGACCTTCGCCGAGATCATCGGTGCGCCCCGCAGCGCCTCGTGCAGCGAGACCAGGCCGTCTGCCAGTTCCCGTTCGCACACCGCCATCGATCCGGACTCGTCGGCCACCACGTAGGCGGGCAGCAACACGCCCCTGACATCTGGCACCGGTATTTCCCCCTTGCCGCATTCCCACAAGCTTCTGACAGTTGCAGTCGGGTGGCGAGACCGGTGGACTCCGCGCACAGGACACCGCGAGGAATCCTCGGTGGCCGGCTCGCCCCGGAGAGAGCGGTCCTGGCGTCGCTTGCGACTCGGGACAGCTCGGCGACGCGTGCCAGGCCGTCACGGGAAGCTCAGAAGCCTCCCGTGACGTATCGGGCTGTCGCACCTTGCAGGTACAACTCCACTTGGTCGCGCGAGAAGCCTTCGTGCTTGGCCGTGTACTCGGCGATCAGGCGGGACTGGTGGACGACTCCGTCGTTCACCTGGAATCGGGACTGTCCGGGCGGAGGAGCGCCGGGCCCGATCTGTTCCTTGACGAACACGGCCATCGGCTGCGGCTGAAGGGCCTTCAGTTCCGACGGATGGGCCTGTTGGAGTTGGACCAGGTAGGCGTGGATGTGCTCGACGGGCTCCGAGCCGTTGAACACGTACTCCATGACGTTACGCAGGAACGCGTTCAACACCCCGAACATCGCGGGCCCGGCAGCCTGGACGTCGGCTTCCAAGTCCCTGGCCTGACCTCCGTCCACCACCATGTGATGGAGGACGCGGTGCGCGGCACGGGCCGCCAGGAACAGCGCTTCGTCTGACGACTTGCCCATGAGTCCCCCCGTCGCCCGGTTCCGCCCTGCGCAGGATGACACACGTCGAAAGCCCGGCACAGGGCATTGGCGGACCTTCACCGGTTCTGGCGATCCGCCTATGCCTGAGGCAACTGCTCGGCACCATCGGGAGCTGAGTCCGAGCCCAAGCTCAGGGCGCCGCCGAAACCAGCCCGTTCCACCTGAGCCGCCGCTTCTTCGCCTGGATATTTCCACCATCAGTGCCAAGGGCTACGGTGAGGCCATGCCCGAGCAGACACCTCGCAGATTCCACGGGCGGGTCGCCCTTGTCACCGGCGCCGCCAACGGCATCGGCGCTGCGACGGCCCGGCGGCTGGCCGCCGAGGGCGCCGTGGTGATCGCCGTCGACATCGACGACGACGCCGGCCGGGTCCTGGTCGATTCCCTCGTCCGGGAGGGCGGCCGGGCCGAGTACCGGCACGGTGACGTGTCCGCCGCCGCCGTGTGGGACGAACTGGCCGCACACGTCCGGGACCGCTACGGGCGCCTGGACGTCCTGTTCAGCAACGCCTACACCGTGACCGTCAAGCCGGCCCACGAACTGGCGGAGGACGAGTGGGACCGCCAGCTCGCGGTCACCCTGAAGGGATCCTGGCTCGCCGTGCGGGCCTTCGCCGACCTGTTGCGCGCGAGCGAGGGCTCGCTGGTTCTCGCCTCCTCGGTGCACGCGCTCGTCGGCATCCCGGGCCACCCCGCGTACGCCGCGGCCAAGGGCGCGCTGTGCTCGATGGGCCGTCAGCTCGCCGTGGAGTACGGGCCCGAGGTCCGGGTGAACACCGTGCTCCCCGGCCCGATCATGACGGCGGCCTGGGACCGGGTGGACGAGGTCGGCCGGGCGAACAGCGTGGCCGAGACCGTCGCCAAGCGCTTCGGCCGCCCCGAGGAGGTCGCCGCGGCGGTGGCCTTCCTGGCCTCCTCCGACGCCTCCTACATCACCGGTACGACCCTCGTGGTGGACGGCGGCTGGTCCGCCGTCAAAGCTTCCTCCTGACGTGAGCGAAGATCAGTCGCGGCCGTCGCAGCACACGTGCGGAACGAGGGTCTGTTCGTCGTGTCGCAGGGAGTGCTCCATGCTGCCGAGCAGCTTGGAGAGGGTCCGCTGTTCGTCGGCGTCGAGCGTTGCCAGTAGGCGCTGTTCGCATGCGCGGTAGTGGGCGAGGAGGTGGTCGACGAGGTCGAGGCCGTGTTCGGTGAGCCTGAGGTGGATGATGCGCCGGTCGTGGTCGTCGCGTTCGCGGGCGATCAGTCGTTGTTGCTCCAACTTGTCCGCGCGGATGGTCATTCCGGAGCAGGTGACCAGGCCGAGGGCGGCCAGTTGGCCGGTGGTCAGGCTGTGGGCGGGCCCGGCCTGGCGCAGGGTGACGAGCACATGGAAGCCGGTGGCGGTGAGGCCGTGCCGCTTGAGGAGGGGCTCCAGTCGGGTCTTCCAGAGGGTGGCTATCCGGTACATGCGGCCGAGTGGCTGCGGGGACGGCGCGGCCGGGGGAAGGGTCTCGGGGCGGGGAGCGCGGGCGAGGGTCTTCGGTGTGGTTCGGCCGGGTGGAGCGGGAGTGCTTTCGGGTGTGTGCCGGGGCACGGGGGCCTTCCAGGTGTCGTGCGGGCATACGGGGGCGGTGCACCGGCGGTCCGGCGTCGGCGCGGGGCCGGCGTCGGACCGTCCGTGGGCGGGTCAGCCGATCGGTGCGGGTTGCGGTGCGGGTTGCGGTGCGGGCGTGCGGGGCGCGGTGCGGTGCAGGCCCTTACGGTCGTAGAGGCGGGTGATGGCGAGGCCGAGGAGGAGAGAGACGGCGAAGCCGATGCCGACCATGCTCCAGGCCCGTCCCAGTCCGGCCTCGGCCTGGGCGTCGAAGTAGAGGATGGAGCGGACGCCGTCGACGACCTGGCGGAAGGGTTCGAAGTCGGCGAGGAACCGGTAGAACCCGGGCAGTGCCTCAAGGGGGATGGTGGCGCCGGCGGACGGGATGGCCAGGCCGATCAGTACGAGCATGGAGATGATCGGGCCCGGGGTGCCGAAGGCGGCGAGCAGGGCCAGGGCGGTGATGCCCATCGATGCCGTGGCGCAGGTACCGAAGATCCACAGCTGGGGCAGGTGGGAGGCGTCGATGCCGACGACGCCGACGGCGGCGGCCATGGCCAGTGCGGAGGTCGCCATCGACAGGACGACCATGAGGACCGAGCCGACCGCGAAGTGCCGTACCCGGCTGATGTGTTGCACGGGCTTGGTGGTGCGGAACGGGCCCTTTTCGCTGGCGATGTAGCCGAGTGCGGTGTCCAGCTGGGTGTGGATGACGTTGGCGCCCAGCATGCCGCCGAGGACGAGGACGAGGGTGTAGAAGAACGCGCTCAGCCCGAGGCCGCTGTGGTCGCCGAGCGGGTGGCCCTCCTCGATCGCGGCCTTGACCGGGTCGGCGATCATCAGCTGTGCGGCGGCGCCGGGGGCGCCGGGGGCGGCGGGGTGCTCGGTGGAGCCGGAGGCAGCGTGCGGTTGGGCCTGCTGGCTCAGCTGCCGGGTGAGCTCCTGGCCCACCTGGGTGGAGACGGTGTGCACGACCTGGCGGTTGATCTCGGACGCCATGCTCGAGCCGAAGCTTCCGGCGGCGGGGTTGGTCAGCACGGTCATGGTCGGCGGGTGCGGATCGTGCTGGGGCGGGCCGCCGAGGGCGGCCACGGAGGCGGAGAAGTCGTCCGGGATGACGAGCGCGCCGAACACCTTGTCCTTGGCGAGGAGGTCGTCGGCGGTTCGGCGGTCGACCTGCTTCCAGGCGACCTTGCCCTTCGAGCCGGGGTCCTGGGCGATCTGCGGGGTGATCTGCTCGCCCAGGTTGACCTGCTTGCCCGCGACCTGGGTGCCCCGGTCCGCGTTGACCAGTGCGATCGGCAGGTCCTTCATCGAGCCGACCGGGTTGTTGTTGGCGCCCAGGTACAGCAGGGAGAGGACGAACGACAGCAGGCCGAGGATCACCGCGGACGGCAGCCACAGGTTCTTCCTGCGCAGCAGTCCGCGGGCGCTGGCCGTGAGTGCGTGGGGCGGTTCAGACATGGCTCCTCCCACAGCGGTGGCGGGTGGCGGGGGCCTGTTCGTGGGACCCGGGTCCGGTGGGGCGTGGGGCTGGCATGGTGCTCCAGTTGCGATGTCGCGTCGGGGTGGCGCTCAGGGGCGGAAGTGAGCGGTTTCCGGCATCGCGCCTGGTTGGAGGCTTGCTAGAAACCTTCACTTTCTAGCTCAATAGTGGCACTACCGAACAGGGGTGTCCATCTGGGGGTCTGGAAGACTGGGCGCATACCGAACAGCCGAGTGAGTGAGCGCATGAGGATCTCCGACCTGAGCCGCCTGACCGGGACACCGGTCGGGACCATCAAGTACTACCTGCGGGAAGGCCTGCTGCCGCCCGGCCGGTCCCTCGGGGCCACCCTGACCCTGTACGGCGACGAACACGCCGAGCGCCTGCGGCTGATCCGCGCCCTGACCGCCCGCGGCGGCCTGTCCATCTCCGCCACCCGCGACGTCCTCACCGCGATCGACCAGCCGCTCGAACCGCTGGACACGCTCCGCGTCGTCCACTACGCCCTGCCCACTCCGGTCGACGCCGCCGAGACCGACGCGGTCGACGAGCAGGCGCCGCAGGTCGACCAGCTGCTGGAGGCCATGCGCTGGGAGATCTCCGAGGAATCGCCGCACCGCAGAGCACTCGCCGCCAGCCTGATGGACCTCAACCGCCTCGGCATGGAGTACGGCACGGAGGAACTGCTGCCCTACGCCGAACTCGCCGCCGCCGCAGCCCGACTGGACCTCGACCGGCTCGAACACATCGAGGACCGCCTCCGGCTCGCCGAACACGCGGCCATCGTCGTCCTGCTCCTCGAACCCGTCCTGGCCGTGCTGCGCCGCCTTGCCCAGGAGGACGAGTCCCGCCGCCGCGCGGCGTGGGTCCGCACCGGCGACGGAACGGACCCGCGGTCCACGGCACACCCGGAGTAGGTGGCGGTGGGCTCGTCCGGTTCGGCCGTGAACCGCGGCGCCCGCGCCGATCGCGCTTTCCGGGGATGGCCGGTCAAGGACTTTGGTCGAGACCAATGGGCTCCGATCGCCCATTTTGCGGGGCGCGATAGTGCAATCGGTGATGGTGTCGCTACGATCCGGCATTTCGCGCGGCGTTGCCCATGGCTACAAAAGTGGTCCAATCGGGCACAGGTTGCCGAGATTTGCACAGAGTGTTGACGTGCCCTAGACCAACCAACACACTCTTCCTCGGTGGACGCGCGTAGCGTCGCCCCACAGTCGGCGCATGATCCCGCGAGAGGACGCTATGCGAACCGCCGAAGATATACCTCTGGCAGGCGTAAGACCCCGGTTGCGCAATGACGTTGTATTCCTTCGCGTCGACACCGGAATTTATCTGAGAAGTTCAGAGACATCGTGTGTTCTCAAAGGCGCGGGCGCCTATGAATGGATGTCTGTCCTCGGCCCCCGAATGACGGGTGAACGCACTGTCGAGGAAATATGCGAAGGCCTGGACGACAATCGGCGCAAGACCGCCGTCGGCCTGATGCGCACCTTGCTCGACAGGGGTTTCGCCCGTGCTGTTCCGGGCGCGGGCACGGGCGCGGGGACGCTGCCGGCCGAAGTGCTGGACAGGTTCGCGCCGCAGATCAACTTCGTCGAACATTTCATGCACGCGGACCAGCGGACGCCACAGGAGCTGTTCGCGCGCTTCCGCTCTTCCCGGGTCCTGGTCAGTGGCTCACCGAGTGGTGTCGCGGCGGCGGCGGTGCGCGGTCTGTTGCGCAACGGGCTGGCCGAGGTGTCGCTGGACGACGCGGCGTGGGGACGGGAGTTCGAAAGCGAGACGGCCGGGCTCGCCGACGCGGGCGCACCGGCACAGGTCGTGGTGCTGCCGTCAACTCCCGAGGACCTGACGGAATTCGACGTCGTGGTGGCGGTCGCCGACGAGTCGGACAGCAGCGCCGTGCTCGACCTGACCAGGCGCCTGCACGGAGCTCCGCAGGGTCCTCGACTGATCCCGGTGGTGGCCGACCCGACCCGCATGGTCGTCGGTCCGATCTCCGGACCCGGTGAGCAGCCGTGCTGGGTGTGCGCCCAGCTTCGTCTGTCGGCCAACTCCGATCCGCGTCGGACGGCCGACCTCTGGCGCCGACTGGCGCTCGGCCCGACCGGCGCCGGGGCCCCGAGCGGCGATCCGGTGACACAGTCCATGGTCGGCAACGCCTTGGCGTTCGAGATCTTCCGGCTGCGCACCGGGCAGTTGCAGATGGATGACGAGCGGCACGCCGTGATCCAGGACCTGACCACGCTCGAATCCCGCCGCGAACGCGTGCTGCCCCATCCCGGATGCCCGCTGCGCCACCAGGCGGTGCCGCCCGAGGAGGTGCTTCCGCCCGCGGACGACAGCGACGCCTACGGACGCGCGGCTGTTCTGGTCTCCCCGGAACTGGGCGTCATGTCCGGATGGACCGACGAATCGATTCGGCAGATCCCGCTCAAGACGGGCCGGGTGCGGCTGGGTCCGGCCCTGGCCCTGACCGACGCGGCACGTGAGATCGTCGCGTTCGACATCGACACGGCCCTCGTCGCCCGCACCCGTTCGGTGCGGTCGGCAGTCGCCTGCTACGTGGGCCGGCTCGGCTCCCCCGGGCTTCCGGACGGAGGACCCGCGGCCGACGCCGAAGCGGTCCCGGCCGAACGGCTCGGCCTGTTCAGCGGCTTGCCCACAGCCGGTGCGCGGGCGGCGGGTCCGATGATGGCCGCCGTGTCCCTGTACGACGAAAGCCGGTGGCAGGTGCCGGCTGCGGCAGTCCACCCGCTGTCACCGTCCAACTCCCTCCTCACGTTCGAGCCGAGCCCCGCGGGCGCGGCGGTCGGCTGGACCGCCGAGGAGGTGCGGGAGCGAGGACTGTGTTCGGCGCTCGCCCATCGCGGACTCGTCCTCGCGGTACGCGGCGGTGAACCGGCCGTCCCGCTCTCCGAGGAGTGGCTCGGCACCGACGACGAGACGGCCTTCGCGCTGCGCAGCCTGCGGCCCATCGGCCGGTCCGCCAGGGTGTGGGCGCTGCCCGGTGCCGCACCGTCCTTCGCCGTTCTCGCGATGGTCGAGGACTCCGAGGGGAAGGTCGACTGGGCGGTCGGTTCGGCGCTGTCCGTACGTGCCGCGGTACGCGAAGCGGTGCGGGACGCCGTCGGACTCGCGGTCGGCCGCCACTACGAGGGCGCACCCATGGACTTCGGCGACCCGCTGATCGCGGACTTCGATCCCAGGGTCCTCGTCCCGGCCGACGCGAAGACCGAGTGGTCCTTCGACCAACTCGAAGTGCCCATGTCCGAAGCGCTCGCCCGGCTGGAAGCCGAGGGAACACGCGCGCTGTTCGTCGACACCACACCGATCGATCTGAGGGCAGTCCGCGGAATGACCACAGGCACGGTCCTGCTCGCCGCGAAGTAGCCGGACAGTCGGCCGGTCCGCGCCCACTCGAGGCGCGCCACGGTTCTCGGAACGTCCCGTTCCGGGTGGCACAACCCGAGCACATCCCGAGAAAAGAGGATTGCCATGTCCGTTGAGCTCATGAACGAGCTGAGCGCTCTCGAGAGCGCGACGTTCGAGGTCGAGGAGATGACCGACGAGTCCGTCGAGCTGGCCTGGTCCAGCTCCAGCTGCTCCTGCTCCAGCTGCTGCTCCTGCTCCACCAGCAGCTGCTGCTCCTGCTCCTCGAGCACCAGCTGACCCACGGCTGACCAGGTCGCCGGGCACCTGCCCGGGACCCGGCACATGGGCTGAAAACGTGCGGCTGCTTGGCAGGACGGTCCCCGTCGACAGGAGGGGTCTGTCCGTGAAGTGGCAAGCAGCCGCACACCCCTATCTTCTCATCGACTGGGTGGACGGATGAATGTGGAGTCGAGCGCGGTGACCACCGTGACGGTCCCGGTTGGCCCCGGGGTGGTCGAGGTCGTCCGCGACCATCTGGCCGGGTACGCCGCTGCGGGCGTCACGGTCGACGTCGGAGTGCTCGGCCTGCCTGAGCGCCACGCGCCGAGCGGGGCGCGGAGGGCCGACGGTCTGGTCTACCCGGTGCGCCTGTACGGCGGAACGGTACTGATGGGGCCGCTGCACCGGGCCGACGGTACGAGTCAGCCGTGCGGGCTCTGCCTGGAACGCCGCTGGCTGGCGCTGCGCCCCGTCGAGGAGCGCAAGCCGGTCGAGGACGGCGCGGACGTGTGGGTGGCGGGTGACGACGCCCTGCTCACGCCGTTCGCCATGGAACAGATCGCTCAGGTCGTCCACACGGAGACGGCCGGCGGTCAGCTCGTCCCCGGGGACCGCCGGATCGGGCGCATCGTGGAACTGCGACTGCGCGATCTGACGGTCAACCGGCACGAGCTGGTCGCCGACTCCGAGTGCGAGCGGTGCGCCACCCCGGTGCCGGACACCGCCGAGGGCGCGATGCTCCCGCTGAGTCCCCGGCCGAAGCCGGGTCCGACCAGCTACCGGGGCGCGTCGGCGGCGGACCTGAACCTGCCGACCGCCGGTCTGGTGAACGAGGTGTGCGGAGCGCTGGCGAGCGCGGCACGACGGGTGTACCAGTGCAGCGCCACTCTGCCGGTCAGCGGGTACTTCCGGGTCCGCAGCAAGTACGACTACCACGAGATGTGGTGGAGCGGGCAGTCGCAGAGCTCGGCCAGCAGCGAGCGGTACGGCGTCCTGGAAGGCATGGAGCGGTACGCCGGGCAGTTCCCGCGGGCCAAGCAGACGCAGACGTACGCCAGTTACAACGAACTGAAGCCGAACGCGCTCGACCCCATGGCGATGGGTTCGTACAGTCCGGAGTTCTACACCGGGCACCACGACTACTACCAGCCGTACCACCCGGACACCCCGACCCACTGGGTGTGGGGCTACTCCTTCGGGGAGCAGCGTCCGCTGCTCGTGCCCGAGCAGTTCGTCTTCTACCTGGACCGCCGGCCGGACCGGAAGTTCGTCCAGGAGTGCTCCAACGGCTGTGCCAGCGGCAGCAGCGTGGAGGAGGCACTGCTGCACGGCATGCTCGAACTCATCGAGCGGGACGCGTTCCTGCTCTGCTGGTACGGCTCGGCCAGACTGCCCGAGATCGACCAGTCGACCCTCGTCGACGAGGAGATCAGGTTCGTACTGGACCGGGTGGCCCGGCTCGGCTACCGGATGCGGCTGTTCGACATGCGCGTCGACGTCCCGGTGCCCGCCGTGATGGCGGTGGCCGAGCGCCTGGACGGGGGACTGGGCAAGCTGTGCTTCGCCGCCGGCGCGAGCCTGGACCCGGTGGAGGCGGTGCGCGCCGCCATCGCGGAGACGGCGTCCTACATCCCGGGGATGGACGAACGGGTGGAGGCGAAGCTGCCGGCGCTGCGCGAGATGGCCGCCGACTACAACCAGGTGCACGAGCTCACTCACCACGCACTGCTGTACGGGCTGCCGGAAATGGCGTCGACGGCCGACTTCCTGCTGGAGGCGGCACCGCTCCGGTCGATGGACGAGCTGTACGGTCCGTGGCTCGCGCAGCGACCCGCGACCCTTGACCTGGCGGACGACGCCCGGTTCGTGATGGAACGTCTGCGCGAGGCCGGCAGCGACGTCGTGGCGGTGGACCAGACCTGCCCGGAGCAGCACGGCACCGGCATCCGCACCTTGTGCGTACTGGCGCCCGGGCTGGTGCCGATCGACTTCGGCTGGGAGCGGCAGCGCGTGCTGGGCCATCCGCGGCTCCAGGCGTACCTCGACGGAGAACTGGCCGAGATCCACGCCCGTGACGAGGGGTTCGGTCCCACGGGGCTGAACCGCAGGCCGCACCCGTTCCCCTGAGCCGTCCCGTCGGGTTCCGCGCGCTGTCCGTCCGGTGCGGAACCCGGCAGCGAGTCCCGTCCGTCACGTCGGCCCGCCCGCGGGCCGAAGGAGGAAGTCCCGTGTCCGTAGACCGAACGCAGGTCGTGAAAGGCTATGTCGAGTCTGTGTTCCGGCGCGGTCGGGAGCCGATGGAGCCGGTCGGTTTCACCCCCGACTGGGACGACCAGCCGTCCCGGCACAAGACCTATCTGGGGGTGCGGCGCTTCCCGCTCCCGGCGGGCGTCGATCCGGCGCTGGGGGACACCGCGGAGGTTCTCTTCGGTGAACCGCCCGTCGGCCGCGGGGCGCCCTGGACCCTCGAGTCCCTCGCCACGCTGCTGCGGCTGTCGTACGGCGTGCTCGACCGCAGGCTGCGGGTGAGCTGGAACCAGGACAGCCATGTCCGGGTGCTCTACCCGGAGGCGCTGTGGGGGCGCGGTACCGCCTCGGGGGGCGGCATGTACCCGCTGGAGGTCTACTGGGTGGCCGGGCCCGGCAGCCCGCTGCTTCCGGGTGTCTACCACTACTCGACGGCGCACCACAGCTTCGAGCGGCTGCTTGCCGGTGACCTCACGGACGAGGTCCGTGCGGCGTGCGAGTCCGGGGGCGGGGACGGGGCGGCGGACGGGTTCCTCGTGGTGACCGTGCGTTTCTGGAAGAACTCCTTCAAGTACAACAGCTTCTGCTACCACGTGGTGACACAGGACGCCGGTGCGCTGCTGGGATGCTGGGAACTGATCGCGCGGGGAACGGGCCGGCGCCTCACCCGCACGCTGTGGTTCGACGACGAGCGGCTGAACCGCCTGCTCGGACTCGAAACCGATCAGGAAACCGTACTGGCCGTGGTGCCGATGCCGTTCGGCCCACCCGCGGACCGGGCGGCCCAGGTCGATCCGGTGGACCGCGCAGGTCTCATCGACCGGCCGAGTTTCGAGCGATCGGCCCGTCCCCGCACCTTCGAGCAGATCGAGCAGGTGCACCGCGCGGTCCTGGCGGACCGTCGTGAGCGCCCGCAGCCCTCGGTGGCCCGCGGCCTCGTGCCGCGGAAGCCCGCCGGGGGCGAGGAGGTCGAACTGCCCGAGCCGCTGACCGGCCGGCTAGGCCGGGACGTCGGCCGGGCCCTGCGCTCGCGGCGGACCAGCTTCGGCTCGTTCACGCGCTCCCGCCCCCTGCACCTCGACGAGTTGGCGACCGTGCTGGCGGGCACGGCGGCGGGGCAGCGGTACCTCGCGGACGTGGTGCCCGACGAGGTCGGGCTGACGGGTCTGTACGTCCTGGCGAACCGCGTCACCGGCCTGCCGAGCGGCACCTACCGCTACGACGCCGCCGGGCACCGGCTGCGGGTCGTGTCCGAGATGCCGCTCGCCGAGAAGTTGCAGCGCAGTTACTACCTGAGCAACTACAACCTGGAGCAGGTCGCCGCCGTACTGGCGATCTCCGGCCGGTGGCAGAGCACGCTCGATGCCTACGGCAGCCGCGGCTATCGCGTTCTCAACTCCGAGGTGGGCGCCCTGTCACAGACGGCGTACACCACCGCTGCCGCGCTGAACGTCGGCTGCGGAGTGGTGCTCGGCTTCGACAACATCGCCATCGACGAGGCGGTCGGCCTCGACGACGGCGACGAGCGCACCTTCCTGTTCGTGCTGCTCGGCCACGAACGCGCGGACAGCGCGGACTACGACTACCGGCTGGTCTGAGAGGGCTGATCCGTGAAATCCAGCGCGCCGCCATCGACGATGCCCCGCACGGCGTCCGCAGCGACCCCGCCCGATCACCGGAGCACGGAGCACGTGACCTGGCACCTGGTGCCGAGGTTCATGCTGCGTGTCGGTGGTCTTCCCTTCGAAACCGCGGCCGCTCTGGCGACTCCGGCGGCCGCGGCATGGGGGGACGGCGTCCTCGACGCACGGCACCGGCTGAGCGAGCGCGCGGCCCGGATCGCCGACTCCCTGCAAGAACGCGTGGCCGACCACCTCGACGATCCCCAGGCGCGACGGGCACTGATCAATCTGCGTCGGGACGTCTTCAACGCCCGTGCCCCGCGCGGCCTGACCGCGGCCGAACCGCTGCTCTCGGCCGACGAACTCGACGAGTTGCACGCGTGGTCGGCCGACCGGCAACGACATGACGAATTGCTGCGGACCGGTTCGGGGATCCTCGGCGACGAAATCGCCGCGGTCCGAAGGGAGTTGCGCCGCGTCGCGACGGAGACCGATCTGCGCCACGGCGTCCAGTTGTCGTCCCCGTCACTGGACGAGTACCTGGACGACTTCCTGCGGCGTGCCGACGGACCGCTCAGCAAGCGGGAACGGCGCATCGAGCGGTCGCTGCTGGAGTACCTGCTGCGCACCGCGTGCAAGACCAGCCCGTTCAGCACGCTGACGGCCGTGTCCGCCGGCGCCTTCGCGGAGAGCGACGGCAGGCCGCTCACCGCCTCCGTCCGCGGCTGGGGCAAGCAGGGCAGCACCCGGCTGAACATCGCCCTGCTCGCCAGACTGTCGGACCAGCTCACCGGGAACCCGGAGGTCCGCCGCGATCTGCCGGTGAGAGCCACCAGCGGAACACAGGTGCACCGCGACCGGGTTCGCTACCTGCGCAAGCTCCGCGGTGCCGACGGCGACGCGGACGCCGCGGTCACCCTGGACGCCGTGCACGAGAGTCTCTTCTACCTGCCGGGCGGGGAGGCCATCACCGATGTCCTCACGCTGTTCCGCGACGGCAGGACGCTGCGGTTCGGCGACGCCGTACGACGGCTGTGCGCGATGGACGGCAAGCGGCCGGAACAGGACGTGGAGCGGTACCTGGCCCAGCTGCTCAGGCTGGGGCTGCTCGTCGTGCCGGATCTGGACATCGACATCCACGACCCTGACCCGGTCGCCACGTACCGGAAGGGGCTGTCGCGGCTGGGAACGGACCGGGCCGACGACATCGCCGTGCTCGTCGGGCGGATGGGTGCGGACGTCGAGCGGTTCGCCGACGCCGGCCTGCCCGAGAGGCGTGAACTCCTCTCCGGGATAAGGGAGTCGGCGGCACAGGCGCACCGTCTCGCGGGCCGCGGCGACACCCCGGTGCTGCGCACCCTGGTCTACGAGGACACCACCCTGCCCGGACTGACGGTGACCGGTGACGCCTCGACCTGGACCCGGAAACTCACCCCCGGGCTCCAGCAACTCGCCAGGATCCTCCCGGCGTTCGACGGAAACCTGGTGCGCAGACTCGTCACCAAGGGATTCTTCCGGGCACGCTACGGGGAAGGCGGGCGCTGCGAGGACTTCCTCTCCTTCGCCCACCAGTTCAACCAGGACTTCTACGAGAACTACAACAAGCGGCTGATGCGCCACCAGCGCTTCGACGGCACCGACTTCCGTCACTACGACAACTGGTTCCGGCAGGAGGAGATCACGGCGGTCGACCGTGCGCGAGCCGCAGTGGCCCGGGAGATGGACCTCCGCTACCGGAGCGCCTGCGCCACCGGAGCCGATGTCGAGCTGGACGAGGACTTCCTGGCCACGGTGGAGGGGCTGCTGCCCGGGCACGAGCGCCTGCGCTCGCTGTCCTTCTTCCTCCAGATCGCCGAGGACGGCACCGAGGACCCGCTGGTGGTCGTCAACCGGGTCTACTCCGGACTCACCCTGCTCTTCTCGCGGTTCGCGCACTGCTTCGACGAGGGCCTCACCACGTCATTGCGCCGGTCGCTGGACGACGCCGTGCCGGAGGGAGCCGTGTTCGCCGAACTGAAGGGCGGCTACGACACGACGAACCTGAACCTGCATCCGGTCGTCACGCCCTACGAGATCGTCTGTCCCGGAGAGACCAGCTTCCGGCCGCCGCACGAACAGATCCCGGTGGAGGACCTGGTCGTCGAGCACGACGCGGCCACCGACCGGCTGCTTCTGCGGTCCCGCGCACTGGGCGTCGAGGTGATTCCCGTCTACCTCGGCTTCCTGCTTCCGATGGCACTGCCGGAGGTGCAGCAGGTACTGCTCAACTTCTCCTCCACCACCATGGTCCAACTCGACCTGTGGGAGGGCACCGGCATCCCGGAGCGCGACAACGGCGCGACTCCGCGCGTGCGGCTCGGAAACGTGGTGCTGCAACGCAAGTCCTGGCGGTTCGCCGCCGACCAGCTCCCGCCCGCGACAGCCGGCCAACCGGACCACGAGTGGTTCCTCGCATGGCGGGAATGGCAGCGGGCGGCCGGGCTGCCCCGCCACGTGTTCGCCGGTCTCGGCGGCGAACGCAAGCCGCAGTACGTGGACTTCGACTCGTACACGTGCCTCCGGCTGTTCGAGGCCGCGGTCCGCAAGAGCGACTCGGCGGTGACACTCACCGAAATGCTGCCCGGCCCCGACCAGCTGTGGCTGCGTGACGACCGGCACCGGTACGTCACCGAACTCACGGTCGAACTCAACGGAATCAAAGCAACGGATGCGGAGCGGTGATGGGCGCCGATCAGGACGCGAACGACGGCGGGCACATCGAGGCGGAACCGGACGGCGACGGTTGGATCAGCCTCCACGTCTTCTACGCCGCCAACGCCAACCCGGTGCTGGTCAACTGCGTGCGGCCGCTGGTGGAGAGCCTGCGCGAACAGGGTCTGCTGCGCTCGTGGTTCTTCATCCGCTACTGGCTGGAGGGCCCGCACATCCGGCTGCGACTGCTGCCGGCCGAGGCGTCGGCGACCGCGAAAGTCGCCGAGGCCGCGCGAACCGCACTCGAGTCGTACCTGCGCGAGCGCCCCGCCCTGTACGAGGAGGACCGCAACGCCAGCGGTGACCTGTACAAGAACATGTTCCTGGCCGAATACAGCGAGGAGCGCTGGAACGAGCTGTACGGCGCCGAGGGCACGATGCCGTTCCGGGACAACAACAGCGTCGCCCGCATCCCCTACGAACGGGAGCTGGACCGGTACGGGGGCCCGGCCGGAATGGAACTCGCGGAGTGGCACTTCCAGGAATCCAGCGAGACGGTGATGACCCTGCTGGAGACCACCAACGTGCACGTGCGCACCGTACTGCTGGGCCAGGCCGCGCAGTTGACCGCGGGACTGTGCTTCGCGTTCCTGCGCGACGAGGAGGCGGTGGCCCGCTTCCTGGTCAACTACCGCATGATGTGGGAGGCCTCGTACCAGGAACCCAGCGACGACCAGCACAAGCGCTTCGACCGCAGCTACGAGCGGATGAAGGACCGGCTGGTGGCCCGGCTGGAGCACGTGCGGGACAGCGCCAGGGACGCCTCCTCGGCAGCACCCACCCCGCTGGAGCGATCGTGGCTCGCGCACTGCGGCGAACTCCGTGACAAGGTACTGGGAATGACCGACGCGGGGTCCCTGACCTTCCGCGACGGACCCGTGCAGGACCCGCAGGTCGCACTGGCCATCGTGCTCAGCTCCTACGTCCACATGACCAACAACCGGCTCGGGGTGAGCATCCTCGACGAGATCTACCTGTCGTACATCCTGTGCAAGGCACTGTCCGACACGGCTCCGCAGGAGGCGCAGCGGTGACCGGCACCGCCCACGACCGGCCCCGGCTCCGGCCGGAGGTGGCACTCGGCCCGGGCATGCGCTCCGGCCCCAGGACCGTTCACCACGTCAAGGACGCGCGCACCGGCTGCTACTACCGGGTCGGTTCCCGCGAGTACTTCGTCATGGGACTGATGGACGGACAGCACACGATCGAGGACATCGGGCGCAGTTACGCCGACACCTTCGACCGCAGACTGGGCCCCGAGCACTGGCAGCAGATCTTCACCATGCTCGGCCGCTACCAACTGCTCGACGGGTACGCCGACGACGCGGCGCTGGACAGGCTGAAGCAGGCCCACGAGGCGAAACAGTCGGCGCGGCAGGGCTGGCTGCGCCGGCGCTGGGTGATCCTGCGCCCCGATCAGCTGTGCGCCACCTTGGCGAGCCGTCTGTCCTTCGCCTTCCGCACGGCGTTCCTGGTCCCGGCGTTCGTCCTGCTGGCCGCCGTCCAGCTGTTCGTCTGGACACACGTCGGCGCCCTGGCCCACGAGGCGACGCATCAGAAGCACCCGATGATCACCCTGCCGCTCTCGGCGCTCGTGGTGTGGGGAATCACCGTGCTGCACGAGTTCGCCCACGGCGTGACGTGTCGTCACTTCGGCGGCAGGGTAACGGAGATCGGAGTCAGCTGGCGGTTTCCCATGCTGGTCCCCTACTGTCGCACGGACGACATCGTGCTGTTCCAGCGGCGCAGGGCCCGGGTGGGCACCGCGTTCGCCGGCATCTTCGTCAGCTGGTTGGCGCTGGTGCCGGTGGCGGCCTGGTGGTGGCTGGCCGGTGACGGCATGTTCGGCCGGCCGCTCGCCGCCGGTCTGTTGCTCTTCGGCAGTGGTGCCACGGCGATCAGCCTGCTGCCAGTTCTACGATCGGATGGTTACGTGATGCTCACCCACGCGCTGAACATCGCCGATCTGCGCCGCGAGTCCTTCCGGTTCTGGCGGCTGCGACTGCGCTGGCGCGACCCGGCCGCGCGGGAAAGCCTCAGCGCCTACCCGCCCCGCGACATCCGCACCTACGCCCTCTACGGGAGCGTCTCCCTCCTCCTTCTCCTCTCCGCCTACGGCGCGATGATGTCGGTGTGGTTCAGCAGCCTTCAGCACTGGGTAGGGCCGACGTGGGCAGTGGTGATTCTCGCCGCGGAGACCGCGGTGGCCGCCGGTGTCCTTTCAGCCGTCGCCCGCGGCAGCTCGAGCGAACGGCGGACCACCGGTGAGTGACAGCGACGACTACGCGATCCGTACCAGCGGACTGACCAAGCAGTACGGCCCGGACACCGGCGTGTTCGACCTCGACCTGCGCATCCACCGCGGGGAGGTCTACGGATTCCTCGGCCCCAACGGGGCAGGAAAGAGCACCGCCATGCGCATGCTGGTGGGGCTGATCCGGCCGACCTCGGGAACCGCCACGGTGCTGGGCCACCCGGCCGGGACCCCGCGCAGCCTGCGCGGGGTGGGGGCACTGATCGAGGCCCCGGCCCTGTACCCGCACCTGTCGGGCCGGGACAACCTGCGCATCCTCGCCGGATACGCCTCCGTACCCGCCACCCGCATCGGGGAAGTCCTCGAGGAGGTCGGGATGGCCGCCAAGGCGGACGCCGCCTTCCGCACGTACTCGCTCGGCATGAAACAACGACTCGGGGTGGCCGCCGCACTGCTGAAGGACCCCGCGCTGCTCATCCTCGACGAGCCGACCAACGGTCTCGACCCCGAAGGCATGGCGAGCATGCGGGAGTTGATCACCGGGCTGCGCCGCGACAACCGCACGGTACTCCTGTCCAGCCACATGCTGGGCGAGGTGGAGCACGTGTGCGACCGGGTGGGTGTGATCCGCCGGGGCCGGCTGATCGCCGACGGCACGGTGGCGGAACTCCGCCGGGGCGTCGGCGAAGGCGGGCTGACGGTCGCCGTGAACGTGCCCGAGCGCGCCGCCGAGCTGGTACGCGAGTTGCCGGCCGTCCGCTCGGCGACGGTCGTCGACGGGGAACTGCAGGTGGCTGTCGACCCCGGTGAGGCCGCCGCGATCAACCGGCTGCTCGTGGTGAACGGACTGGAGGTCAGCGAACTCCGCAAACGGGTCCTCTCGCTGGAAGACGTGTTCTTCGACCTGGTCGAAGAACACCGGCCCACTGAACCGGCACCCGTGGAGGCGGCCAACCGATGAACGGTGTCCTTCGAGCAGAGCTGCTGTCGACGCGCAAGCGCCCCGGCGCCTGGATCATCGGCGGGGCGTGGGTCGCGCTGTCGGTGGCCTTCGGGATGGCGGTCCCGTACATCATCTGGCTGGCCATCAGGAACAAGCCGATCGGATCGTCCGGTGACCCCGAGGAGTTGATCAACGGTCTGCTGCCGGACAAGTTCCTGTCCGGCACCGTCAGCCTGTACCCCATGTTCGGCAGTGCGCTGATGCTGATCCTCGGCGCCGTCCTCGTCGGCGGCGAGCACCGATGGGGGACCTGGGGCACGCTTCTGGTCCAAGGGCCCAGCCGCACCTCGGTGGTGCTCGGGAAGGCCGGGGCCGCGGCAGCGGCGTCACTGTGCATCTCGGTGCTGGTGGTGGTGGTCGGCGCGGGAGCGAGCGCGCTCATCGCGGCGCTCACCGGCCGGCCCGCGCACTGGCCGGACACGGCGACGCTGCTGGCCGGAATCGGCGCCATCTGGCTGATCAGCATGGCCGCGACGAGCCTGGGCATCTTCCTGGCCGTTCTGCTGCGCGGCACCGGGGCCGCCATCGGAGTGGGCCTGCTCTGGCTGCTGGCGGTCGAGAACCTGGTGTCCGGACTGGCCGGCATCCTGTCCGCACTGAAAGGCGTCCAGAAGCTGCTGATCGGCCCGTGCGCGGGCTCCCTCGCCACCGCCCTCGACCCGTCGGGCAAGCCCAACACGTCGATCCCCGGGGTCGTCTCGGTTGCCGGACCGCTGACCGCGAGCATCGTGCTGGCGGCGTACGTGGTGGTGTTCCTCGGCCTCTCCGCGCTACTCGTCTCGCGCCGCGACATGACCTGACCGGCAGGCCTGCCATGCGGATGTGCAGGCCTGCCGTGCGGATGTGGAAGTCGAACACGGATCCCCCGTTCCCGCCCACACCGCTCAACGCGGGCGTTCGGTCAGGCGCGGAGGTGTGTGAGGACGGCGGACAGTGCGTGCCGTACGGCCTCCCGGGTCTCGTCCGTGGGGTCGTGCACGTCGAAGCCGTGCATCGCGTGCGGTACGTCCACGAGTTCCAGTGCCGCGCCGCACTCGTCGGCGGCTGCCAGGAACGCGGTGACTGTCGCGGCGATTTCCGGTGCCTCGAGCCCCACCCGGGTCAGCACGACCGGCAGTCGGCCTGCCTTCGGCAGCACCGCGGCAGGGGCGAAGCGCGGGTCGACGCCGATCCAGCCGGTCAGTGGGGCCAGGACCGGGTAGGTGGCGGCGACGCAGCGCAGCCAGGGCGGGGGAGCGGCCAGGTGGTCGGACATCAGCAGGCCTCCGCCGGAGAAGGTCCACAGGGCGATCCGGTCCGCGTCGACGCGCGGATCCGCTCGCAGTACCCGCAGTGCCTCGGCGATGTCCGCCGCGGCTGTCGGGTAGTCGGACGTCGCGTGGAGCCGGTGGGCGACGACCGCGCCGATCACGCCCTGGCTCGCCGCGAGCCGGGCGTAGCCGACGTAGAGCGGCCAGTCGCGGGGCTCGGGCACCATGTCGCGCGGTAGCGGGCCGCCGTGCACGAAGAGGATCGCCGGGCGGGGGCCGTCGTCGTCGGCCGGGCCGGGCAGATGGAGGTCCAGACGCCCGGTGCGTTCCCGTGCCGCCACCGGTGCGTCGAGCAGGAACGGACGCTCGTGGAACGGCGTGATGTTCGCCGGGGTGAGCCGGTGGCCCTCTCCGGCGGCGGCGCGCAGCAGGGTCGTGGCCAGTTCGTCGGGGCGGGAGAGCATCGGCCAGTGGCCCGTCGCCAGTTCGAAGAAGCCCACGCCCGGCTCGGCGAGGGACTGGAACTGCGGCATGCCCGACGTCACCAGTTGCTGCACGGCCTCGATGGTGAACCCGCTCGCCGTGCACAGGATGCCGCTGGTCGGCACGTCTTTCAGCGCGCCGGTCAGCCGCAGCGGCTCGGTCAGCGTCCGGCCCGGCTGCGGGGCGGCGAGCGAGGACAGCCGCTCCAGGTCGGCCGGCGACAGGCCGGTCGTGTTGCCCCACCTCTGCCACTGGTCGGGCGCGGGCGCGGGTACGGTCGCGTCCGGCTGCTCGCGCAGCAGCGCCTGCACGTCGGTGTCGGGCACCAGGGCGAGGGGAAGGTCGCCGTCCTGCGGCAGCCCGGAGTCCAGGTAGACGATCCGGGTGACCCGCTCCACGCGGTGCTGCGCCGCGCCGAGCACCGGGTGGATGGCGTAGTCGTGGCCGACGAGCACCACCTTCGGTGCGGTGACCCCGTCGATCAGCCGCACCACGTCGGCGATGTGGGTCTCCAGGCCCGTCCCGCCTGCGGGCGCCGTGCCGCCGCCCGTGCCGGTCAGTGCCGCGGCGTGCACCTCGGCGCCCGCCTCGCGCAGTTTCTCGCCCACCCGGTCCCACAGCGGCCCGCCCGTGAATGGGCCGGAGGCCAGGATGAACGCGGTCCGAATCTCATGATCGCTTCGCATGCGGGTACGGTAGGAACTCCCCTAACGGGAGGTTCAAGTGGTGCTGCCGCACAATCTGTTGACCATCGGTGAGCTCGCCGAGCGCGCCCGGGTGAGCGTGAAGGCAGTGCGTTTCTACTCGGAACAGGGCCTGCTCCCCGAGGCCGGCCGCAGCGGCGGCGGACACCGCCGTTACGTCCCGCAGGCGCTGGAGCGGTTGCGGCTGATCCGCTCGCTGCGCGCGCTGGACGTGCCGCTGCCGGAAATCGCCCGTGTGGTCGAGAAGGAGACGGGCGAGGACGGGGACGGGGACGGCTTCGACGATGGCCTCGAGGCCGTCGTGGCCAGGCAGCTGGACAGCCTCGGTGCCGAACTTGCCGCGCTGCGCTGGCGGGAGGCGGCACTGCGGCTGCTGCACGAGGCCGCGGCCGCGGAGCGCGCCGAACTCCTGCGTCTGGTCGGCGCGCTCGGCACACCTCCCAGCACGGAGACCCTGGCCCGCTACTGGCGCGGGCTGCTGCCGGTGCGGCTCCCCGCCCGGCTGGTGGCCGCCATCGTGGAGGCGGCGGTGCCGCCGCTGCCGGAGCAACCCTCGCCGGCACACGTGCTGGCCTTCGCCCGGCTGCACGAACTGACCGCGGCCATGAACGACGCGTGCCTCGCGGAACACCGGCCCTCGCCGCCACGGCCGGACATGCTCTACGACGGCCTGCGCGAGGCCTACGACCTTGCCGCGCCCGCCCTGCTCGCCGGTCGCGGCCCCGCCCCGGGCGAGGCCCTGGACTGCTTCGTCACCGCCCACGCCCGGGCGAACGACCGCCGCGACACCCTCGACTACCGCCGCGAACTCGGCCGTCACCTGGCGGTGGGCGACCACCCCGCCATACGCCGCTACTGGGCACTCGCGGGCGAACTGACCCCGGGCCCCACTCTCGGCGCCGCGAACACCTGGCTCAGCTCCGCGCTGGCCGCGCAACTCGCCGCGAACTGAAGGCGGTTGGCCGGGGGGTGATGGTGTGTCCGCCCCGTGGGAGTCGCGGGGCGGGGTGGGCGCTGCCTTGTCCGGTCCCGCCGGCCGTCCGGAGGTTTGACCGTGCCTATGCCACCGGGTTCGGGCTGGTGGCGTGCTTCCGGGGGCCGGGGACGACGTGCTTCTGGAGCAGCCACGCAATGTCGTTCGCGAAGAGGGAGCGGGCGGCCGCCTTGTCGATCTCCGGTACCCGGTGGCTCGCGGGCAGTGCGGAGGCCGGGAAGCTCTCGCCGTCGCCGAGTGCGAGCGCGCTGACGTAGAGGTTGCCGAGCGCCCGGCGCACGGACCGGCGGGTGGTCTCCCATTGCGGGTAGGCCGTCAGCTCGGTGGTGAACGGGTCCAGGAGGGCGGGGCGTTGGAACGGCAGACCGGCGGCGGTCATCGTGGCGCCGAGGGCGTCGACCCACTCGGCGACGGTGAGGGCGGACGGGCCGGCCGTGGCCCAGTACTCGCGGGGGAGCGGCGACCCTTCCACGGCCAGGCGGGCCAGTGCGTTGACGGCTGCCGCCACGTGGTCGCGCGGGACCATGTCCACCCGCTGTTCGGGCCGGCCGAAGACCGCGGGCAGTCCGGAGGCGATGAACATCATGATCCGGTGCATGTTCTGCAGCTCGGGCATCGCCCCGTCCAGGGAGTCGCCCATGATGATCGAGGGGCGGATGATCGACCAGGGCTGCGTGCAGGACCGGATCCGGTCGTCGGCGGCGGCCTTCGACCGGTGGTAGGCGGACGGCCGTGAGGAGCACACCGCGCCGACCATGTCCTCCCTGGCGGCCTGCGTGTGACGCCCGGCGAAGGCCGTCGAGGCGTAGAGCAGCGGGCTGCCGGCCGTCTCGGCGAGTGCGACCATCTCCGCCGCGCCGCCCTCGTTGACCGCGTGCAGGTCGTCGGCGGACGCCGTGTAGCGGACGTTGCCGGCCAAGTGGACGATCACGTCGGCCTGTTGGGCGAGTTCCTTGAAGGTGGGGGTGTCCAGACCCAGCTGCGGAGCCCGAAGGTCGATGCCGACCTGCCGGCACGGCAGGTCGACCGGGCGGCGTCCGGTCAGGGCCACGATGTCGAACGACTGGGCCATGGCCGGAATGACGGCCGAGCCGAGGACTCCTGAGATCCCGGTGACCAGGGCGACGGGTCGCATGAAGGGTGCTCCACTTCTTTCGTTTTCGTTCGTTGTCACGGCTTCGCGCCGTCACGTGCCGAGGCGTAATTCGGGACTCGGTTCGTGCTGATGCATTTCGAGGAAGAGGTTGCGGAATGTCTCGACCAGGAGCTCGCCCGGCAGCTTCTTCCGATGGAAGACCGAGCATCGGACGGCTGTTCCGGTGGTGGCGAACGACACGTAGGCGTCGAGCGCGAGCGAGGAAGGAGCGGAGTGCGCGACGGAAGCACCGGTCAGGCGGGCTCCTCCGATTTCCAGGTGCGGGAGGGAGACGGAACTCGCGGTCAGCCCGATGTTCACGATGACCGGCCGGGCCGCTCTCCTGGCGAGTGCATTCGGCAGGAGGGAGAGAACGGCGCGTCGGGTGTCCCGTTCGTTCGTGCGGCGGGCGTTGCTCGTCTGTTCGCGGATGCTCCGGAGTGCGTCATGTGGCGAGAGCGGAGTTTCGGGCGGAATTCTGAGGAGATATCCGGCCGTGAAATTGCCGGGCGTGTACCGCTCGGAAGGGCGCCGGATCGACATCGGGACGAGCAGCGTCGTATGGCGCAGGCCGACGGCCCGTACGGCGCGGGCGAGGGTGGTGAGGCACAGGTCGTTCTCCGTGACGCCCCGGCTCCTCGCGGCGGCCGCGAGGAGTGGCCGTTCGATGTCCCTGAAGTGCCACTGCAGCGGGGCCGGGGAGCCCTCGACCGCTTCCGTCCCCGGGCTCTCCCGGGTGGCGCGGACGTCCCTGGCGATGTTGATCACCGCGCGGGCGGTCGCCCGGCGTCGGGGACGGAGCCCCACGGGTTCGCCGCGCGGATCGCCCAGCAGGGCCTGGAGGTGCTGGACGATGCCGACCCCGTCCTGGAGGGCGTGATTCGCGCGATAGATCACCGTGAACCGGTGCGCGCTGTACCCGGAAAGGCTGTATTCAGAAAGGATGTGCATGTCCCACTGCGGGGCCGGTGCGGACGGGAACGGGCGGTCGAAGAGCTCGGTGACCGCGACCCGAAGGGCGTCCTCGTCGGAGATGTCCGGGCGGACGGAAAAGGTGATCGATTCAGCCGGAGTTGCGGTGCGCCACCATTTCGATTTCGCCGAAGCCGGGCAGGTGAGGGCGAGGGTGGGGAGTTTCGATGCCCGCTCGTGGATTTGCTCGCGCAGAGCGGCCGTGTCCGGAAGGCTGCCGGTGAATTCCAGGATGAATCCGCCGATCAGGGCGGGGGACAGATCCAGGAACACTTGATCGACCGGGCCGATACGTCGCGCGCGCCGTTGCCGCGGCATTGTCATGGTGACCCTGGGCTCTCTGCTTGGGCGATGGGAGGAATGGCCGTCGTCGCGCACCGGTCGAGATCCTGCCCTGATGGCATGACAAATGCCAAGCCGATCACGCTATCGAGTGATTTATCGGTCGATCCAGCGGCGCAGGGTGTCGCCGCCGGCGGCGCGGGCGAAGGCGCGGTCCAGTTGGTCGCGCAGTTCGCGGACTCCGGTGCGGTCGACGACGGCGGGCCGGCAGCCGGGCCTGATCGACCGCTACCGGTGGCTTCGTCAGCTGTGCGGCTTGTGCAGGACCAGGAGTTCGGCGGGCTGCGGCACCGGGCGGGGGACGGTTTCGGAGTCGGCCTCGGCGCGCAGGGTGTTCAGGCCTGATTCGATCTCCGCTTCGGAGAGGTACTGGAATATCGAGAGTGCGCGGTGGCTCAGCCGTTCGTAATAGGCTTTTCGACTGGTGGCGAGGTCCATTGCCCAACGGTGGGTTCCGCCGGGTCGGAGGCCCGCGGCGGTGAAATGGCCGATGGTCTCCGCCATTCCGGGCAGGCGGGATTCCTCGATTCCGTGGGCGCTCGGGAAGTACGCGGAGTGGGCCCGCCGGTATCCCCGTCCGGCGAAGAACCCGTGGATCAGGACGCGCCCGCCCGGCCGGGTGACGCGGGCGGTCTCGGCGGCGGCCCGGGCGGGGTCGGAGAAATGCTGGACGACCTGGAAGATCAGCGTCAGGTCGCAGGAGGCGTCAGGCAGTGGAATGCTCTCGGCGTTTCCTCCGCGATAGTCGACGCGGGGGTGGGAGCGGCCGGCCCGGGCGACGGTCAGCATCGGTTCGGACGGTTCGACGCCGACCACCAGGGCGTCGAACGCCTCGGCGAGCAGTGGGGTGAACCGGCCGGTTCCGCAGCCGAGGTCGAGCACCGTCCGGGGGCCGGGGTGGCCGGCGTGCCGGACGAACAGGTCGACCCACTTCCGCATGGTGTGCGGCGGCAGGTGCTGCCCGTCGTCGTAGGCGGCCGCCACGTGCTCGCTGTACTCGGCGTCGGAGAACACGGACGGCGGCCCCTCTCGGTGCGGCGCTCGGGTCGGTGTCAGGCGAAGCGGTGCGGGTCGAACTGGGCGACGGGCAGCCGGGTGGAGCCGTCGCAGGCGAAGTCGGCGGCGATCTCGCCGATCACGGTGGCGAACTTGAAGCCGTGTCCGGAGAACCCGCCCAGCAGGGTGAGGCCGGGCAGTTCGCGGCGGGGGCCGAGCAGGAAGTGATGGTCCGGGGTGAGGGAGTACATGCAGGAGGTCATCCGGACCGGGTACGGGTCCACGTCGAGCAGGGTGCCGCGGATCGCGTCCGCGAAGCGCTCGGCGTCCTGCTGGTCGGGCGGGCGGTGGCCGGCGGCGGGGTCGGTGGGCTCGTAGATGCCGGGCCAGGTGTGCAGGCCGACCTTGACGGTGGCGCCGTCGGTGGACGGGAAGCCGTAGCAGTTGTGGTCGCCGCTGGAGTCGCAGCGGACGAAGACCGGGAACCGGGCGGGGGCGAATGCCGCGGGGTCCTGGGCGCGGAACCAGCCCATCACCCTGCGTTCGACGGTGATCAGTCCCGCGGTGCTCGGCAGCAGCTGCCGCAGCCAGCCGCCCGCCGCCACCACCACGTGGCGCGCCGTCAGTTCGTGGTCGTCGAGCACCACCCGCGGGCGGCTCGGGTCGGGGACGATCTCCCGGACGGCCGTCCCGTCGAACACCTCGGCCCCGCTCGCCACGGCCGCGTCCACGGCCGCCGTGACCGCGAGTTCGGGCCGCAGCACCCCGGCTTCCTCCTCGTAGAAGCCCCGAAGATCGTCGGTGACCAGGTACTGCGGGAAGTCCCGCCGCAGGTCGTCGGCGGACAGCAGGTCGTACTTGAGATCGTGCGCCTTGGCCGAGGCCAGCGGCCCGGCGATCACCGAGGAGTCGGCCGGTCCGATCATCAGGCCGCCTGTCCGGTCGAGCAGGCTCCGGCCGGACGTCTGCTCGAGTTCCTGCCAGAGCTTCCAGGCCCGCTTCACCAGCGGGACGTACGCGGTGCCCTCGGCGTAGGCGGTGCGGATGATGCGGGACTCGCCGTGGCTGGCACCCCGGTCGTGTCCCGGCGTGAACTGCTCGATGCCGATGGCCCCGACCCCGCGCCGGGCGAGCTGCCAGAGGGCCTGGCTGCCCATCGCGCCGAGTCCGACGACGATCACGTCCGCATCCACCGAATTGGTCATATTCGACAGCTCCACACTCGTGTGTCGGAATTCTCCGAACCGGTCGGGACCGGACATTGCATGAATTTCAGGGATTTCATGAATGTCGGGTAGCGGGCCGAGCTGCTGCGGGTGGAACTCTCAGCGGGGGGATTTCCGGAGGTGCAGGGCGAATCCCTCGCTGACCACCCAGGATTCGAGAAGGCGTCTGATGTCCGAGTCGGCCAACGGTTCGCGGCTGATGATAGCCGCGCCCGCAGCGGGGTTCAAATCATGGTCGTAAGCCATCCAGACGCCGGGGATGACACTCGCGTTCGACGGGATGCGACTGAGAAACCTGTACACCAGGGTTTCGCGATGGGTTTTCCCGGAAAAGGTCATGACAATATGATCCGCTTCGTCGATCAGAGACCCGCCGCGATAGCTGAGCACCGGCGGGGTCAGTGCGAGATCGGGGCCGATCGGACTCGCCGAACTGTGCCGCTCGATCACGTGCCGGGTCCTGACGCCCGTCCGGATGACGATCGTCCCGTAGCGCAGCACCGGCTGCCCCGAGAGGTAGCTGAAATGGTAGGAATACCAATGGCCGGCCATCGGATGGGCCTGCAGCCTGCGGGCCGGGTACAGCGCGAGGTTCGCCGCGGGTACCACCAGGGCGCCGAGAACGGCTCCGACCGCCGCGGAGATCAGCCAGTTCGGTTCGGACGCCGACACGCTCAAGTACTGGAGCATTGCAGTCCCCCTGCGATCCACTCCGTCCACCGGCCCCCATGGTGCCCGGCCCGGGCCGGTTCCACCAGAGGGCCAACGAGACAGTGGGACAAGGGAGTTGGGCGACCCGAGAATGTCGACGCGCCCGGCGGCGAAGAACGCTGTGGGTGTATCCGGGAACATGCGTGCCGGCGGGTGCGTGGCGGTGTCGCCACGTACCCGCCGGTGTCGGGGCGGTGGGTGTCAGATCCGGTAGGCGGCCCAGGAGCTGGCCATGCGGGCGACCTGGCCGGGGGTGAACTGCGTCATGCAGGAGTCGTAGGTGTAGTCCATGAAGTTGTGGATCGGGTCGACGCCGGTGGCGGTGCAGGTGTCCCGGCCGGTCGGGCACTGGTAGGCGGCGCTCTTCTCAGCCGGGGTGTCGGCGACGTAGTCGCCCTGGCCGCCGCAGCCGCCCTGGAAGGTGTGGTAGAGGCCGAGCCAGTGGCCGACCTCGTGGGTGGCGGTGTCGCCCTCGTTGTAGTTGGTGGCCGAGCCGCCGGGGAACGAGGTGTCCAGGATGACCACGCCGTCGTCCTTCGGGCTGGACTTGTAGCTGCTCGGGAACGTCGCCCAGCCGAGCAGTGACTGTCCGAGGCTGGCGCTGTACAGGTTGAGGGCGCCTGCGCCGCCCTTGCGCAGCGCGTTCTTCATCGCACTCTCGGCGGTGGAGCCCGGCGCGACGCCGTTGTACCAGGTCGCGTTGTCGGTGTAGTCGGTGGAGACCAGCTGGAACTGGAACTGGCTGGGGGTGTTGCCCGCGCCCTGGCCGCTGTAGGCCGCGTTGAGGACGTCGATCTGCTTGGCGATGGTGGTGGCCGACAGCTTGCCGGTGGTCCCGGAGTGGACGACGTGCATGTACACCGGGATGGTCGTGGCCGCCGTCACGCCCGGGGCGAGCAGGGCGCCGCCCTGGCCGGAGGCGGCCAGCTCGGCGACGCGGGCGTTGAGGTCTGCCTCCATCGTCTTGACCTGCGCGTCGGTGACGGCGTTGGGGTCGTGGCCGACGGTGTTGCCGGCGGGCTTGCGGGCCGCGGCGTCGTCGTTGGTCGCCGCCCCGGCGCACTCGGTGGAGGCCGCGGCCTGTGCGGTGGTGGCCGTGGAAGGGGCGGCGAACTGAGCGAGGCCGACGCCTGCGACCAGCGCTGCGGCGCCGAGGATCCTGCCGGCGGTACGCGAGGGGACGCGAACGGAACGACGCATCTGCGCTCCTGGGGAGTTGTGGGGGACGGCGGTCGAGGGGGCCGCCGGGGGTCAAGGCTACGCAAAGGGGCATGTCCGCGTCAGGCGTGTTCCGGCCTCGAGATTCTGACGACGAATCGGACAAAGTTCGAGAGTTTGAGCGGCTCGCCCCGGTCGCACACGGGGGATTTCCCGTCGCGCGCGCGGGCATGGCGCCGACCCCCGGCTGTCCGAAAACCGGCGGTCCGCCGCCGGGTGCGCCGACCCTCACCGACGAGCCTTCGCCTCCCCGCTCGTGAGATCCGGCATGACCAGCGTGCATAGCGCCCTGGGGGCGTCAGCGGCAGAAGCAATTGGTGGTACCTATGGTGGTGCCCATGGCTCAAGTCGAACTGCGTCACCTGCGCTACCTGCTCGCCGTCGCCGAGCAGGGCAACTTCACCCGCGCCGCCGAAGAACTGCACATCTCGCAGCCCACGCTCTCCCAGCAGATCAAGCAGCTGGAGAAGACCCTCGGCGTTCAGCTGCTGGACCGCAGCGGCCGCACCGTGCGGCTCACCGACGCGGGCGCCGTCTACACCGATCGCGCCCGGCGCGCGCTGCGCGATCTGGCCGCCGCCGAACGCGCCGTCCACGACGTGCAGGACCTCAGCCGCGGCCAGCTGCGCCTCGGCGTCACGCCGACGTTCATCGCGTACCTGGTCGGCCCGCTCGCGGCCGAGCTGCACAGCCGCCATCCCGGTATCGACCTCACGCTGACCGAGGCCACCCAGGACCGCATCGAGGCGGCCCTGCTCGCCGACGACCTCGACCTCGGCATCGCCTTCGCCGGCGACCACCTCCCCGGCCTGGCCGGCACGCCGCTGTTCACCGAGACGCTCGCCCTGGTGGCCGGCACCGAACGGGCCCGCGCCATGCCCGACCCACTACCGGTCAAGGCCCTCAAGGACAAGCAACTCGCGCTGCTCACCGGCGACTTCGCCACCCGAGGGCACATCGACGAGTACTTCGCGCGCCATCGCAGCACCCCGCGCATCTCGGTCGAGGCCAACTCCATCCAGGCGCTCACCGAGATCGTTCAACGGACCGACCTGGTCACCGTCCTCCCCGACGCCCTCACCCACGACCACCCCCACCTCGCCCCCGTCCCCCTCGACCCGCCCCTGCCCACCCGCACCGTCACCCTGCTGCACCGCGAGGGCGCCTATCAGAGCGTCGCCGCCCACGCCTTCACCCGCATCACCCGCGACCTCGTCCGCAGCCGGGGGTACACGCCGCCCCGGTGAGCGAGCGGCCCGGGCGGAGGGGGAGTTGAAGAGGAGGTGCGCGAGGGGCGCAAGGTGTGGCGCCGGGGCGCGGGCCGGGCGGTCGTGCTCCTGCGGCGCGGGAGGAACGCTACGTCGACGAACCGGCCGTGCCGATAACGCACAGGACGCCACGCCAACTCCCAGGAAGGCGCACGCTCTTGGACGGCTCCTTGACGACCGCGATGGCCGATGTCGCGGTCATCCTGCTGGTCGGACTGCTCCTGTCGCCGCTGCGCACTCGGTTGCGCCAGCCGGTGGTGGTCGGTGAGATCGCGGTGGGGGTGATCCTCGGGCCGAGCGTCCTCGGGCTGTTCCCGGGCGACCTTCCGCACCTGCTGTTCCCGCCCGAGGCCCGGGTGCACCTCCTGGGGATCGCCCAACTGGGCATCGTCTTCACGCTGTTCGCCGCCGGGTGGGAGCTCGACCTGAAGCAGCTGCACGGACGGGTCCGCGTCGTGCTGGCCGTCACCGTCACCTCGGTCGCGGTCCCCCTCGCCTGCGCGGCGGTGCTGGCGGCCGCCCTCACGGTCGGCCGGCCGCACCTCGTCGGTGGGGCCGGTTCCCCGGTGCTGCTGACGGTGTTCCTGAGCATCGTGCTGTCGGCCACCGCGCTGTCGGTGATGGCGCGCATCGTGGGGGAGAACCGGCTCCAGGCCGCCCGGACCGGCGCGATGGCCGCGGCCTGCGGGGCGCTCACCGACCTCGCCGTGTGGTGCGCCGTCGCCTGCCTCGCCCCCGCGGCGCACGGCGACGGCGCGCGCCACCTCGTTCTCGCCCTCGTCGAACTCGCCTGCTACTCGGCGGGGATGGCGTTCCTGGTCCGCCCGCTGCTGCGTCGACTGCTCCGCCGCCCGGCCGGCGGTGGGCACCCGTCGCTCACCCTGCTGGCCCTCGGCAGCGGGGTCCTGCTGTCCGGCTGGACCGCCTCCTTCCTCGGCGTTCACCCGGCGGTCGGCGCGTTCGCCTTCGGGCTCGTCATGCCGCGCGACGCCGCGCAGGAGTTGCGGCAGGCCGTCGAGGCGCCACTGCGCAACGCCGGGGCGCTGCTGGTGCCGGTGTTCTTCGCGCTCACCGGCCTGTCCGTGGACCTCGGCGGACTCGGCTTCGCGGGCCTGGCGGCGGCGCTGGTGGTCCTGGCCGTCATCTGGGGCGGCAAGTTCGCCGGTGTCCGGATCGGCGCCCGGCTGGTCGGCGTGCCGCGCCGCGAGGCGATGGCCGTGGGCGTACTGCTCAACACCAAGGGCCTCGGCGAGGTCCTCATCCTGACGATCGGCCGCGACCTCGGCATCATCGGCGACCGGCTCTTCACGATCCTGCTCGTCGCCGCCGTTTCCGCGACCCTGCCCGTCAACCCGATCATCCGGCGCCTCACCCGTTCGGCCGAAGCGGCAGCCGGCACTGCCGTCCTGCCCCACCAGCAGGTCGCCGTCGGCGGTTCCGTGGGTACCGACGACGCCCACAGGGCGTGAACCGTGTCCGCCCGGGCGGTTTGCCGAAGTGGCAACACGGCTTGTTCGCCGTCAACTGTGCGCAGCACCATCGGTGTTGGTCCGTCGGGCGACGGATCCGGCGCGCAGTGGGCCGAGATCTCGGGAGGTTTCATGTCAGCAGGGACCGCAGGCGTCACCCATCGGTTGGTCTCCTCGCCCGCCGGCCGGATCCACCTGGTGGAGCAGGGCACCGGGCCGCTGGTTCTGCTGGTGCACGGGTTTCCGGAGTCCTGGTACTCCTGGCGTCACCAGTTGCCGGCGCTGGCCGCGGCCGGGTACCGGGCGGTCGCCGTCGATGTCCGTGGGTACGGGCGTTCCAGCAGGCCCGGGGAGATCGACGGGTACCGGATGCCCGACCTGGTCGAGGACAACGTCGCCGTGGTGCACGCCCTGGGTGAGGAGCGGGCGGTGGTCGTCGGCCACGACTGGGGCTCGGTCATCGCCGCGAACTCCGCTCTGGCCAGGCCGGACGTCTTCCGCGCGGTGGGACTGCTGAGCGTGCCCTACCGCCCGCGGGGCGGGCCGAGGCCGAGCGAGATCTTCGGGCGGATGGGCGGCGACGAGGAGTTCTACATCTCCTACTTCCAGGAGCCGGGCCGGGCGGAGGCCGAGATCGAACCGGACGTGCGCGGCTGGCTCGCGGGCTTCTACGCCGCGCTGTCCGCCGACACCATGCCTGCGGCCGACGCGCCCGACCCGCATTTCGTGGTCCGGGGCGGCCGGCTGCGGGACCGGTTCCCGGTCGGCCGGCGGCCTGCCTGGCTCAGCGCGGAGGACCTCGACGTGTACGCCGGAGAGTTCGAACGAACCGGTATGAGCGGCGGGTTGGCGCGCTACCGGAACATGGACCGCGACTGGGAGGACCTCGCCGCCTTCGACGGTGTCGCCATCACCCAGCCGTCGCTGTTCGCCGGCGGCGGCCTGGACGCCTCCACCACCTGGATGGCCGATGCGATCGCGGCCTACCCGGAGACCCTGCCGGGCCTGCTCTCCTGTCACGTCCTCGACGGCTGCGGGCACTGGATCCAGCAGGAACGCCCCGCCGAGGTCAACCGGCTGCTGGTCGACTGGCTGGAGTCCCTGCCCTCCTGAAGCGGTCCGCGGCGGGAGACCTGGAGCGGGGTCAGTCCTGGGCGCGGCTCAGGATCCAGACGGCATAGGCGTCGTTCGCGGGGTGCAGCTGGTAGGTGCCCGCCCGCAGGTCGACGCGCAGGCCGGCGGCCGTCAGGTCCGCCTCGAACTCGGCCGGGGTGTAGGTGCGGGCGTGCGCCGGGGCGTCCTGGAGGTGGAAGCCGACCAGGATGCGGCCGTTCTCGGCGAGGACGGCGCGCATGGCGCGCAGGGCCTCGCGTTCGGTGTCCTCGGCCAGGTAGAGCATGACGTTGCCGACGCAGACGACCAGGTCGAACGGGCCGTCGTCGGGGCGGAGGTCGAGGATGTCGCGCTCCTGGATCGGCAGCCCGGGATAGGTCTCCCGGGCCTGCCGGACCAGTGCCTCGTCGGGCTCGATCGCGACCACGTCGTGCCCGCGCCGCAGCAGGGCCGCGGTGACCCGGCCCATGCCGGCCCCGGCGTCGAGCACCCGGGCGCCGCGCGGCAGGAGCGTGTCGGCGAGTCGGGCCTCGCCGTCGATGTCCTCGCCGGTGGAGACGAGCTCGGCGAACCGCTTGCCGAAGTTTCCGCTGTTCCCCGCCTCCTGCCAGCGGGTTCGCCGCGTCGCCGTCGGTATGGGTTCGTCGTGTGCCGGGGTGGTGCTGTCCATGGTCCGCATCCTATGGCGATGACGAAGCTGCCGGTCAGGGGCAGTGAACGGCCGGCGATCGGTTCCGGGCGCCGACGGCGGTCGTCGTCAGGGCCGGCAGGCGCATCGGGGGCCTCCTCGGGTGGGCGGGATCGAGCGGGATCCCGACCGTGCAAGTGGCCGCCCTGCCGCAGCGGAGCGGCACGCGGTGGGGGAGTCGCCCGGGCGGCACCGACGCGGCCCCCCCGGGCGGCGGAACCGGAGGGGCGGCTGCGGGCCCTCGCCGATCCGGCCGCGCCGCCCGTTCCACCGCGGCGGGGCCGGTGTCGGCGGTGGGTCAGGAGGGCTGGGCGAGGGTGGCGGCTTCGGTGGCGGTGGTGATGGTGCCGAAGCGGGGGAAGGTGTGGCGGAAGGCGTGGTCGTGTTCCTCGGCGGTGAGGGCGGCCATGGCGTCCTCGACGAAGTGGACCTTGTAGCCGTGGTCGACGGCGGCGCGGGCGGTGGATTCGACACCCATGTTGGTGACCAGGCCGGCCAGGACGAGGGTGTCGATGCCGCGCTCGCGCAGGTGGGTGTCGAGTTCGCCGCTGTGGAAGGCGCCGATGGCCTGCTTGGTGAACAGCAGGTCGCCCTCGGCGAGGACGCCGTCGACCAGTTCGCTGCCCGGGGGCTGCTCGGGGATGCCCGGGCGGTGCACCTGGACCACGACGACGGGGACGCCGGCGGTGCGGTAGGCGTCGGCGAGGGTGCGCGCGGTCGCCACCACCTCGCGGCCGCTGCGCGGCTTGAACTCCAGGTCGACGATGCGGGTTTGGAGGTCGATGAGCATCAGGGCGAGGCGTCCTTGAGTAGTCACGGGGTGACTCTAGCGAGTGCCGGCGCACCCGCGTGCCGCGAGGGGTGAAGGGGGCGGGGCCGGGGTTCGGGACCGGCCCCGCCGAGAGGGTGTCAGGGGGTGGGCTCCGTTTCGACGAGGAGGGTGGCGCGGACCCCGGCGACGGCCTTCTCCAGGGATTCGGGGTCGGCGGCCTCGACCAGGACGGCGGCGGGGCGGTCGGCCGAGCAGCGGATCGGGCCGACGGTGTCACCGGGGCGGACGCCCACGTGGACGCGGGCGACGCCGGGGCGGCCGCGAACGTCGGCGGCGCCGTGGACGGCGACCACCCGGCCGGGCGTGGCGGTGGGGAACAGGCTTGCGCTGCAACGGAGTTGGCGGGCGCGTTCGACCGCCGGGGTGGGCAGGCCGAGGGCGAGCCGGACCACGGCCTCGTACAGGTCGAGGCCGTGCACCAGGCCGACGGCGTCCATGATCGAGTCGCCGGGGGTGCGGACGGCGACCTCGATGATGGCGGGGCCGTCGGCGGTGAGCCGGAATTCGAGGTGGACGATGCCGGTGCGCATGTCGAGCGCCTCGACGACCTGGCGGCCGAGCTGCTGACCGGCCGCCACGGTGGCGGGGGCGGCGGTGCCGACCCGGTGCGCCACCTCGACGAAGTACGGCGCGGGGCCGGTCTCCTTCTCGGTGACGTTGCCGAGCAGCACCTGCCCGTCCCGGACCAGGCCCTCCCAGCTGAACTCCGGTCCGGTGACGGCGGATTCGACCAGCAGCCGGCCCTCGCCGTCGCGGCGGCGCACCGCGTCCGCCCAGGCGGCGGCGTCCGGGACCAGCTCGACGCCGGAACTGCCGGACGAGGAGAGCGGTTTGACGACGACGGGCAGCCGTTCGGCGGCCCAGTCGGCGGCGGCGCCGAGCCGTTCGGTGACGGTGGAGGCGGGTTGCGGGAGCCCGGCCGCGGCGAAGACCGCCCGCTGGAGCGCCTTGTTGCGGGAGACCACCGCGGCACCCAGCGACGGCCCGGGCAGGCCGTGCCGCCCGGCGGTGAGCGCCGCGGCCAGCACCTGCGGTTCGCCGAGCGCCAGCACCCCGTCAGGGGACCAGCGGGCGGCGGCGCCGAGGGCGGCCTCGGACCACTGTTCCTCGGCCGTCCCGGCGACCGGGAAGACCTCGTCGACCAGGTCGCGCAGCAGGGCCGCCCGGCCGGGTGTCTCCACCAGGCCGACGGAGGCCCGCAGCCGCTTGGCGGCGATCAGGTAGGGCAGGCCGAGTTCACCGACCCCGACCAGCAGCAGTTTGGGCATGGTCGGTGTCCTCTCAGCGCGCGGGGGCGGGGGCGGGTTCGGCGGCGGGTTCCTCGGACTTGTTCAGGCCGAGCTCCTCGGAGAAGGAGGTCTTCCGGTAGGCCAGCCACATGAACAGGCCGGGGACGGCGGCGACCAGCGTCATGATCACCACGGTCGGGCGGTAGATGTTGCCGGCGAGGAGCGCGGCGGCGAGCGCGGCACCGGCGGGGCTGGTGCTGTTCATCAGGGTGCGCATGAAGGTCATGGTGCGGCCGCGGACCTCCGCCGGGATGCGGACCATCCGCACCACCTGCGAGGAGACCGTCATCGGCGCGGAGAGCAGGTCGGACAGGACCAGGCCGATCAGAATCACCGGCAGGTTGAGGATCAGCAGCAGGCCGAGCGAGGCGCCGGCGAAGATCTGCAGCAGGCCGATCCGGCCCATCTGCTTGTCGGAGGGCTTGAGCGCGCCGGCGATCAGCGAGCCGATCAGGCCGGCGCCGTTGGCGGCGGCGAGCAGCAGGCCGAGGGTCTCGGCGCCGCCGGGCAGCGCGTTGTGGGCGAGCCACGGGTTGGTGACGCGCAGCATGCCCATCGCGCAGTTGAACAGGGCGAAGCCGACGGTGATGCTCAGCAGCACCTTGTCCCGCTTGAGCAGGGCGAACACCGGGCCCCAGCCCCAGTTTCCGGACTTGGGCTTCTTCCCGGTGGCGGTGGGGGCGGCCGGGGCGGCGGGTTCGGGACGGGAGAGCGGGGCGCGGATCGCCCAGATGGCCAGCGCGAAGAGCAGGTAGCTGGCCGCGTCCAGGGCGAGCACCGCCTCGCCGCCGATCACCGGGATGAGCACACCGCCGAGCGCCGGACCGGCGAAGCCGGCCGCGCCGTACGCGATGGTCTCCAGCGCCGCGGCGGGCTGCAGCTGCTCCTTGGGGACCAGCTCGGGCACGATGGTGGGCACCGCGCCGAGCGGCACGATCTTCAGCAGGCCGTAGGTGCCCGCCACCGCGTACAGCTGCCACAGCGGCACGTCGCCGAAGAGCGCGATCAGCGGGACGCCGGCCACGATGACGCCGCGCAGCACCGAGTCGCCGATCAGCACGAACTTGCGGGAGAAGCGGTCGAGCAGCGGGCCGACGAAGGCGCCGCCGACGATGACCGGCATGGTGTAGCAGATGGCGAGCACGCCCAGCGCGCCCGCGCCGGCCTTGGAGATGGCCAGCCAGGACAGTGCCGTCCAGGTGGCGCCGTCGCCGAGCAGGTTGAGCACGGAGGCCGACCACAGCAGCCGGTAGTCCCGCAGGCGCAGGACGGACAGGTAGGACTTCATCGGGGATCTCTCATCTCAAAGGGGTGAGGCGGTGGGGCCGGTGCGGCGGGGTGCCGCACCGGCCCGGGGTGCGGGGTGATCAGCCGGTGGGCGCGGCCTGCTGCCAGGCCTCGCGGACGATCCGGGCCGCGTCGGCGGCCCTGGTGCGGATGAAGTAGTGGCCGCCGGCGTCGAGTTCGCACAGCCGCAGGTCGGGGGCGACGAGCTTCCAGTCCTGGTGGAGCTGCGGGTACTCGACGGTGGTCCGGTCGTCCTGGGCGACCACGAAGGTCATCGGCGCGCGCAGCGGGGTGCCGGTCTGCTCGCGCAGCGAGAGCAGGTAGCGGTGGCTGGATTCGACGTCGTGCCGGAACAGGGTGGCGATGGTGCGGGCGCGGTCCATGGCCAGGCCGTCGTCGATGCCGTAGCCGGTGCGCTCGATCAGCCAGTCGACGATGTCCTGGTCGGACATGCCGTGCAGGATGCCGATCGCCTCGTGGATGTCGTCGACGGGGTTGAACAGCTTGGCGCCGATGACCAGGTGGCGCAGGTCGGCCTCGCGGCGCTCCAGCTCCCGGGCGGTCTCGACGGCGACCGAGGCGCCGCCGCAGTGGCCCCACAGCAGGACCGGGCCGTCGATGTGCCGGGTGATCTCCTCGGCGACCAGGCGGCCGGTGGCGGCGGCGTCCAGGCACGGTTCGTCGGAGCGGTGCAGGTCGTGGCCGGGCAGTTCGACGGCGTACACCGCGATCCGGTCGTCGAGGGCGGCGAGTTCGCGGGCCAGCGGGACGAAGTTGGCCGCGTTGCCGGCGGCGTACGGGAAGCAGATCAGCGTCGCGTCGGGGGTGCCGTCGGGCACCGTGAGCGGCTGGAGGTGGCCGGGCTGCTCGTCGTTCTGTTCGGCGGAGCGTTCGGCGGCGGCGGCCAGGTCGCCGAGGACGGGGTAGCGCATCACGTCGACCAGCGAGACGGTGCCGTCGAGCAGCATGCCGACCCGCAGCGCGGCCAGTGAGTTGCCGCCGAGTTCGAAGAAGTCGTCCCCGGCGCCGATCCGCGAGGCGGGCACGCCCAGCACCTGCGACCAGGCCTCGGCGATCCGGCGCCGCACGGCGGACGGGCCGCCGGTGGTGGGTGCGGCCACCGCTGCGGGGGCCTCGAACTCCGCGTCCGGGGGCAGGAGTTCGCGGTCCTCGGGGGCGAGGGCCAGCTCCGGGGTGACGGACGGGCCGTCGGGGTCGGCGGTCATCAGGTCGAGGACGGTGAGGTAGTAGCCGCCCATCCGGTCGATCTGCTCGCTGTTCAGCACGTCGGCGTGGTGGTGCAGGCTGAGCCGCACGTTGTCCTCGAAGAAGTGCCGGGAGAACTCGGCCCGCAGCACGAACTCGGTCTCCGCCTGCACCTGCACGTCCAGCAGCGCGAACTCGGGGAGCTTCTTCAGCTCCTTCAGCAGGTAGAAGTGGGTGAAGTTGAAGACCGTCTCGAACAGCGGCCGGTGGGCGCCGGCGTCCTGCTTCATCCGCGCCATCGGGTAGCGGCGGTGCGGCAGCAGGTCGATTTCGGCCCGGTAGACCGAGCGGATCAGCTCGGCCCAGCTGCCGCCGGACAACTCGACACGGAACGGCACGGTGTTGAGGAACATGCCGATCGAGCGGTCGGCGCCCTCCAACTCCGGTCGCCCGCTGTGCTCGTAGCCGGTGAGCACGTCGGTGCGGCCGGCCAGCAGGCCGAGCACCCGCAGGTGGGCGGCGAGCAGCACGTTCTTCACGGGGACGCCGAGCTGGTCGGCGAGGCGGACGATCCGGGCCGACAGTTCGGCCGGGATCGGCACCGGGCAGATGCCGACCGCGAACTCCTCGCTGTCCGGCACGGCCGGGCGCGGCACCGCGGTGCTCTCCGCGCCGTCCAGCATGCCCGCCCAGAACTCCCGCGCGGCCGGGGAGTTCAGTGCGCGAAGCTCCAGGCCGACGTGGTTGCGCAGGTGGTCGCCGGGCGCCTCGGGCATCGGGCGGCCGTCGCGCAGCCGGTAGTAGATGTCGAACAGCCGGGTGTGGACGAGATTGATGCTCCAGCCGTCCAGCGCCGAGTTGTGCAGGCTGATGTTGTACCGGTACAGGTCGTCGCGCAGCACCTGGACGTGCAGGCTGATCAGGCCCGGCTCCTCCCAGCGGAAGCGCCGGCCGCGCTCCTCCTTCACCCACTGCTCGTACCAGAACTGCTGGGCGTCGGGGGTGCGTCCGCGCAGGTCGGTGATGGTCAGCGGCAGCGGCACCTCGGAGCGGACGATCTGCAGCGACTCGGAGAAGCCGGTCAGGTGGAAGGTGGTGCGCAGGATCGGCGCCTGCTCGACCAGGATCCGCACCGCCTCGGCGAACAGCCCGGCGTCGAACGGGCTGGTGATCAGGTAGCTGATGATGTCGTGGTACTGCGCGGTGCCGCGGGTGATCTCGCTCTGGAAGATCAGGCCGGCCTGAAGCATCGACATCGGGTAGGCGTCCTGGGCGTCGGCGGGCAGCAGCGCCCGGTCGGCCTCGGAGATCAGCGAGAGGGGCGCGAACTCCTGGCTCTCGCCGGTGCGTTCGGCGCCCTCCCGGTCGAGCAGGGCGGCCAGTTCGGCGACGGTCGGGTGCTGGAAGAACTCCTGGAAGGTGAACTCCAGCCCGTGCCGGCGGCTGCGGGCCAGCACGCTGACGAAGTGGATCGAGTTGCCGCCGAGCGCGAAGAACGAGTCGTGCACGCCGACCCGCTCCAGGCCCAGCACCTCGCCCCAGATCCCGGCCAGCCGCTGCTCGGTGGCGCTGCCCGGCGCGGTGTACTCCGGCCCGGTGAAGGTGTCCGCGGGCAGCGGCAGGGCGCGCCGGTCGAGCTTGCCGTTCGGGGTGACGGGCAGCGCGTCCAGGCGCACCACGCGGGCCGGGACGAGGTGTTCGGGCAGCGCGGCCCGCAGGTGCTCCTTCAGTTCGCGCTCGTCGGGGCCGCCGGCCGGGGCGACCGCGTAGCCGTGCAGCTGGAGCTGCCCGTCCGCGCCGCGGTGCGGGACCACCACGGCCTCGGTGACGGCGGGGTGGCGGCGCAGCTGCTCCTCGATCTCGCCGGGCTCGATCCGGAAGCCGCGGATCTTGACCTGGTTGTCGATCCGGCCCAGGTACTCGACGGTGCCGTCGGGCAGCCAGCGGGCCAGGTCGCCGGTGCGGTAGACCCGCTCCTCGCCGTCGAAGGGCCGCTCGACGAACTTCTCCGCCGTCAGCTCCGGCCGGTGCAGGTAGCCGCGGGCCAGGCCGGTGCCGGCGAGGCACAGCTCGCCGGGCAGGCCGATCGGCTGCGGGCGCAGCTTGTGGTCGACGACGTGCAGGCGGGTGTTGTCGATCGGCGCGCCGATCGGGACGCGGTGGGGACGGCCGTGCACCTCGTGGTGGGTGACGTCGACGGTGGCCTCGGTCGGCCCGTACAGGTTGATCAGCCGGCTGCCGGGCAGCACCTCGGCGAACCGGGCGGCCAGGTGCGGCGGGAGCGCCTCGCCGCTGGCGAAGGCCTGCCGCAGGGTGGCGAGGGCGCCGGTCGCGCCGGTGCCGTGCGCGTAGTCGAGGAAGACCGCGAGCATCGACGGCACGAAGTGCAGGGTGCTGACCCGGTGCCGTTCGACGGTGCGGATGATCGTCTCCGGGTCCTTCTCGCCGCCGGGGGCGAGCAGGCAGACGGCGGCGCCCCGCTGGCCCCACCAGAACAGCTCCCACACCGAGACGTCGAAGGAGATCGAGGTCTTCTGCAGCACCACGTCGCCGGGGGCGATCGGGTAGGCGCGCTGCATCCAGCCGATCCGGTTGACGGCCGAGCGGTGTTCGACGGCGACGCCCTTGGGGTTGCCGGTGGAGCCGGAGGTGTAGATCACGTAGGCGAGGTCGCGGGCGGTGCCGAAGCTCTCCAGGTCGCCGTCGGCGTCCGCGTACGAGGCGGGGTCGTCGAGGTCGACGATCGCGGTGCCGTCGGGCAGCAGGCCCAGGTGCGCGGTGCGGGCGAGGACGAGGGCGGCGCCGCTGTCGCGCAGCAGGTAGTGGACCCGCTCGGCCGGGTAGGACGGGTCGACCGGCAGGTAGGCGCCGCCCGCCTTGAGCACGGCGTACACGGCGGTGAGCATCTCCACCGAGCGTTCGGCGACCACCGGGACGACGGTGTCCGGGCCGACGCCCCGCGCGACCAGGGTGCGGGCCAGCCGGTTGGCGCGGGCGTTGAACTCGGCGTAGCTGACGCTCTCGCCGTCCAGCACGACGGCCGGCGCGTCCGGGGTGGCCCGGACCTGACGCTCGAACAGCTCGTGCAGGCGCGGCCCGTCCTCGAACGGCGCGTCGGTGGCGTTGGCCTCGGCGAGCCGGGCGGCGTCCCGACCGGTGAAGAGCGACAGGTCACCGAGCGGGGTCTCCGGCGCGGCGGCCCAGCGCTCCAGCAGCAGCGCCAGGTGGGCGCCGAGCCGCCGCGCGGTGCCGGCCTCGTAGCGGCGGCCGTCGCAGTCCACGGTCAGGTGCAGGCCGTCGTCCTCGCGGCGGGCGTCGAAGCGGACGCCGGCGGCCGGGGCCGCGGCGTGCAGGCCCGCCAGCCGGACCACCACGTCGAACAGCGGGTTGTCGCCGGCCGGGGCGGTCAGCCCGGCCTCCGCGGCGAGCACGTCGAGCGGGTAGTCGCGGTGCTCCAGGGCGCCGAGCACGGCCTCCCGGGTGCGGGACAGCGCGGTGCGCAGGTCGGTGTCCGCGTCCAGCGCGAGGTCCAGCGGCAGGGCGTCGCCGAGCGGCTCGTGGTCGGCCGCCGGGTACGGCTGGGCCAGCGTCAGCTCCTCGCCGGCGCCGTAGCGGTGCAGCAGGGCGGCGACGCCGGCGGTCAGCAGGGTGTGCAGCGCGTCCGGGCTGCCTTTGGTCAACCGGTCGAGCACGGTGGCGAGTTCGGCGCCGAGCGCGGTGTCGGCGGTGACCCGCGGCGCGTCGTCCGGCATGCCGTGGTGCAGGTCGGCGGGGAAGGCGGAGCGGTACCGGCCGGGCCGGATCAGGCCCTTCCAGTAGGCGGTCGCCAGCGGGCGCTGCGCCGCGATGATCTTGCGTTGTCCGAAGGTCTCGTGCTGGGCCATGGTCTTCTCCTCTGGGTGTGGAGCGGGGCCGCCCGGGGCGCGGTTCACAGGTCGAACTCGATGGCGACGGCCGCCGGGGCGACGGTCGGTGCGGCGGGGCGGATCAGCCGGCCGACGGGCGCGTGCGGGTCGGCCAGCGCGCCGTCGACGATGTCGAGCAGCAGGCGGACGAAGGCCTCGGCGGTGGCGCGGTCGAACAGGTCGGTGCTGTACGCCCACACCGCCTCGACGGACTCGCCGGCCTCGTGGAACTGGAGGTTCAGGTCGAACATGGTGTGGGCGGTGTCGGTGTCGGCGAACCGCGGCCGCGCGCCGAGGAAGTCGCCCGGTCCGACCCCGCCGCCCTGGAAGGCGAGCATCGCGTCGAACAGCGGGTTGCGGCTGTAGTCCCGCTCCCCGGCGACCAGTTCGACCAGGGTGTCGAACGGCTGGTCCTGGTGGGCGAAGGCCTGCACCGCCTGGTCGGCGACCGCCCGCAGGTGGTCGGCGAACGGGGTGCCGGGCTCGAATCGGCTGCGCAGGCAGACCGTGCCGGCGAACATGCCGGGCAGCCGCTCGGTGCCCGGCACCGTCCGCCCTGCGGTGGGGACGCCCGCGGTGACGTCGTGGCTGCCGGTCACCGCGGACAGGAACAGCGCGTGCGCGGCGGCCAGGAAACCGAACACGGTCACCCGGTGGCGGGACGCCAACTCCCGTATCGCAGCCGTGCGTTCGGGCCCGAGGTCGAAGGCGGTCCGGTCGCCCGCGGTGCCCCGGGTGGCGGGCCTCGGCCGGTCCACCGGCAGGTCGGCGGCGGGCTGCGGCTCGGCGAACAGCTCCAGCCAGTACGGCCGGTGCTCGCGTTCGGCCAGCGCCTCGCCGTGCTGCCGCCACCAGTGCGCGTAGTCGCGGTACTGGTGCTTGGGCTCGGGCAGCGGCACGCCCCGGTACAGGTCGGCCAGTTCGGCCAGCAGCACCGCCACCGAGGTGCCGTCCGCGACGATGTGGTGGACGTCCAGCAGCAGCCGGTCGTGGTCGCCGCGCGGGAAGAACGCGGCGCGCAGCAGCGGCGGTTCGGCCAGGTCGAAGGGCCGCAGCAGCTCGCGCACCGTCCGCTCCTCGCGCTCCAGTGCGAACGGCACCTCGGACAGCACCCGCTGCCGGGGCTCGTCGCCGTCGTGCACGAAGGCGGTGCGCAGCACCTCGTGACGCGCGATCAGCTGCCGCAGCGCCGCCTCCAGCGCGTCCGCCCCGACCTGCCCGGCGGGCAGGTCGACCACCAGCGGGACGTGGTACTGGGTGGTCGACGGGTCCTTCAACTGCTCGACGTAGAGCCTTTTCTGCTGCGGGGTGACCGGGTGGTCGGGCAGCTCGGGCGCGGTCGGCAGCTCCCGGACGCCCGCGTCGGCGGGCCAGTCGGCGGCCTCGGCGAACGCCGCGCGCAGCAGCTCGGCGACCTCGCGCACCGTCGGGTGGGTGAGGATCAGCGCGCCCGAGAAGTCGACGGCGTACTCCCGCTGGACGTCCCCCGCGAGCATCGCGGCGGTCAGCGAACTCGCGCCCAGGTCGAAGAAGTCGTCGTCCAGGCCGACGAGTTCACGGCCGAGCACCTGCTGCCAGCGCTCGCACAGGAAGCGCTCCAGCTCGTCGCGCGGGGCGGCGTAGCCGGCATCGGGTGCGGCGGTCTCCGGTAGTGGCAGCGCCGCCCGGTCGACCTTGCCGTTGCGGGTGAGCGGCAGCGCGTCCAGCCGGACGATCCGGGCCGGCACCAGGTGCTCGGGCAGCCGGGCCGCCAGGGCGGTGCGCAGGGCGGCCGGGTCGGCGGCGGCGTCGGCCGCGACGTACCCGCACAGGTACTTCTCGCCGGTCTCCGGGTACTGCCGGGCCACCACCACGGCCTCGCGTACGCCTGGCTCCCGCATCAACTGCTCGGCGACCTCGGCGGGTTCGACGCGGAAGCCGCGGATCTTGACCTGGTGGTCCACCCGGCCGAGGAACTCCAGCGCGCCGTCGGGCAGCAGCCGCACCCGGTCGCCGGTGCGGTACAGCCGCCCGCCGCCGCCGAAGGTGTCGGGGACGAAGGCCCGCTCGTCCAGGTCGGGCCGGCCGAGGTAGCCCGCGGTCAGGCCGTCGCCGCCCACCAGCAGCTCGCCGGGGACGCCCACGGCCTGCAGTCCGCCGTCCGGATCGACCACGTACGCCGTGGAGTTGGCGATCGGCCGGCCGATCGGGATGCGCTCGCCGAGCGGGCGGGTGACCGGGTGGGTGGTGGAGAAGGTGGTGTTCTCGGTCGGCCCGTAGCCGTTGGTGACCTTCAGGCCCGGGCAGGCGGTGAGCAGCTTGTCGATGTGCGGGACGGACAGCGCGTCGCCGCCGACCAGAAGTTCGCGCAGGCCGGTCAGCAGGGCCGGCTCCTGGTCGACCAGTTGGTTGAAGAGGGCGGCGGTCAGCCACATGGTGGTGATGCCGCGTTCGCGCACCGCCCGGCCGAGCGCCCGGGCGTCCAGGATCACGGAGTCGTCGACCAGGTGCAGGGTGCCGCCGTTCAGCAGCGGCCCCCAGATCTCCAGCGTGGCGGCGTCGAAGACCGGCGCGCCGGTCTGCAACACCCGGGTGTCCGGGCCCAGTTCGGCGAAGTCGCTGCCCCGTACCAGGCGCACCACGCTGCGGTGGTTGATCGGCACGCCCTTGGGCCGGCCGGTGGTGCCGGAGGTGTACATCACGTACGCCGTCGCTTCGGCGGCCGCCGGACTGTCCGGGCCGGTCGGGTCGCCGTCGGCGGTGTCCCAGGACAGGAGCGGCAGCGGGGCCGGGAGGCCCGGGTCGGAGGTGAGCATCAGCACCGCGCCGCTGTCGGCCACCGTGTACGCGACCCGCTCCTCGGGGTGGCCCGGGTCGACCGGCACGTACGCCGCGCCTGCCCGCAGCACCGCCACGGTGGCGACCACCATCGCGGCGGTGCGCTCGGCGCGCAGCGCGACCCGGCTGCCGGGGACTACCCCGGCGGCGCGCAGCCGCCCGGCCAACCGGGCGGAGCGGCGGTCGAGTTCGGCGTAGCTCAGGGACTCGCCGTCCGGGCCGACCAGTGCGGTGCGCTCGGGGTGGGCGGCGGCCTGCTCGGCGAACAGCGCGGGCAGCGAGGCGTCGCGCGGGTAGTCCACGGCGGTGGCGTTGACCTCGTGCAGCACGAAGTCGCGCTCCTGCGCGCCGATGATGCCGGTGTCGGCGACGCGCTGCTCGGGCCGCTCGGCGAGGGCGTCGAGCACCAGGGCGAGGTGCCGGGGCAGCGCCTCGGCGAGGGCCGGGTCGACGGCGTCGGCGTGCACCCGGACGTCGAGCCGCAGTTCGGCGCCGTCCTCGGTGGCGCACACGGCGAGGTCGAACGGCACCGGGTGCGCGGCGAGCGCCTGCGGGGTGTCGGCGAGCAGCACGCTCTGCGGGCCGGTGCCGCCGTCGGCGGTGCGCAGCGCCTCGGCGGCGTGGGCGGTGAACTCGGCGAGGGTGGCGGCCGGATCGATGCCCACCTCGACGGCGGGCAGCGGCCGGCCGGCCGCGTCCAGGCGGCCGAGCGGGAGCAGGTCGGCGCCGGTGTACTTGCGCAGTACCAGTAACAGGGCGGCCAGCGGGTCGCCGCCGGTGCGGGGCAGGCGGACGGTGGTGTGCCGCAGGTCGCAGCGGCCGGTGCAGGGCCGGGCGCCGGGCAGGTCGAGCGGCCGCTCGGGACGCTCGGGAGGCCCGGAGTGGGGTGGGTCGGCGGGTGCGCCGAGGGGATGGCGGTCCACGGACGTGCGCTCCTTCGATGGTGGGACGGACACGGTTGGGCCGGGTCTGGTGCTCGGGGACGCGCGGCGGTGAGCCACCCGGCGGCCCCGGTCGGGGGCGGGCCGGGCGGCGGCCGGTGGAGCGGGGCGGGGCGTGCGGAAGCCTCGTCGCGGCCAAGAGGCTTGCGGCCTGCGACGGGAGGGGCGGAAGAAGGCCCGGTCGGGGGGTCGCTCAGTGGGCGAACACGGGCGTGAAGAGGCGGTCGATCTCGGCGCCGATCCGGCGCAGGGCGTCGTGGTCACGGGCGATGCCGTAGACCACGCCGAGGCAGCCCTGGGTGCCGTCGCGCCAGTCGAGCGGGGCGCCGGGGGTGGCCCGCCACTCGACGTACTGGACGCCGGGGATGGCGCCGATCCGGTCCGCGCCGTTCAGGCTGACGACCTGTCGGGCGGTGGCGGGGGCCACCAGGTAGCGGCGGAAGGCGACTTGGCGGAACGCCGGTCCGTCGTCGGGCAGCGGGAGTCCGAGTGCGGTGCGCAGGGCGGCGGCCAGCAGGTTGTAGCCGGCCGAGCGGCCCAGCACGTCGTTGACGTAGCCGCCGATCCGGCCGTTGACCTCGATGACGCGTGGGCCGCGGTCGGTGAGTTTCAGTTCGGTGTGGGTGACGCCGACGGTGACGCCGAGGGCGTGCAGGGCGCGTTCGGTGAGCGCGGTGCACTGCTCGGCGAGGTCGGCCGGCAGTACGCCGGGCAGGAACTGGCCGACCTCGCGGAACGGTTCGGCCAGCGGGAACTTGCCGGTGACGCAGACGTGTCGGACTTCGCCGTCGCGGACCAGTGACTCCACCGAGACGTAGTCGCCCCAGTCGGCGCCGGCCGCCGCCGGGTCGCCGGTGAGCAACTCCTCGACGACGTACTCCTCGTCGCCGTCGGCGGTCAACGCGCCGAGCAGGTCGGCCAGTTCGGCGGTGGTGTCGACGCGGTGGGTGGCCCGGCTGCCCGCGCCGCGGCGGGGCTTGACCACGGCGGGTGCGCCGACCCCGGTCAGCGCCCGGTCGATCTCCGGCCGCTGCCGGACGGCGACGCACCGTACGGCGTCCACCGCCGCGGCGGCCAGCGCCTCGCGCTGCAGGTACTTGTCGGTGAGCCGGCCCGCGGTCGGGCCGTCGTGGTAGGGCAGGTCGAGCCGGGCGGCGAGTTCCGCCGTGGCGTGGATCGCGTACTCGCTGAAGGTGGTGATGCCGTCCGGCGTCAGCTCCGCCAGTGTGCGGGCGGTCTGTTCGGGGTCGGCTCCGGTCTCCAGCACGTCGGCGAACCCGCGCAGTTCGGGCAGGATCCGGGCAACGTGCGGGCGGTCGGGGTCGCACAGCAGGACGACGCGGCACAGGCCGCGGGCGGCGGCGACGATCTCGGCCGGTCCGACCGCCCCCAGGTCGTAGACGACCGCGAGCAGGGGCAGCCGGTGCGGGGAACGCCGGTCGGGGGACACGAAGTTGGGTGCGCTGGACAACTGACCTGCTCCGTTCGAAGGCGTGGGTTCGTACGGCCGGGTGTCGGCGGTCAGCCCCACCCGAGGTCACGGATGAAACGTGTGGACATGGTGATAACCCGTCAGATCCGGGCAGCAATCGGTCATCGCCGCTCAGGAATTACTGTGCATGATCAAAAGTGTCGGTGGCGTGTCCGGTGGGGCTCGTATTCTCGCCACGTAAGAAGACGATGGGCGACAAGTGAGGATCAGGTGGAAACCAGTACGCAACTAGATCCATCCGTGGCCCGCGCCGTCGGCGCCGAGGTGTACCGCCACCTCGCCGACCACGGCCCGGCCTCCCTCGCGGAACTCCACGCGGCCCTCGCCGCGGACCGCGTGGACCTCGACTTAGCCGTCCGGCACCTGCTGGAGCTGCGTCTGGTCCGGCAGGCCCCCGACGGGCACCTGCGCGCCGACACCCCGGCCCGGGCGGGAATGGAGGCGCTCGCACCCGCCGTCCGCGACCTGGTCCGGCACCACCGCGAACTCCAGGAGATGCACAGCACCCTGGCCGCGCTGCTGCCCGTCTACGAGTCCAGCACCCTCGGACGGGTCGCCGGAAAGCAGGTGGAACGCCTCACCGACCTGGCGTCGGTGCGCCGCACCATCACCGAACTCGCCGCCCGCAGCACCACCGAGGTGCTCGCCTCCCAGCCCGGCGGCGCCCGCTCGGAGGAGGTGCTCAGCGAATCGCTCCACCGCACCGAGTCCCTGCTGAACCGCGGCGTGCGGATGCGCACCCTCTACCAGCACACCGCGCAGTACGACCAGAACACCGTCGAGTACGTCCGCAAGGTCACCGCACTCGGCGCCGAGGTCCGCACCGTCAGCGACGCCTTCGTCCGGGTGATCGTCTTCGACCGGGCCACCGCCCTGATCGAACTCCGCGACGAACCGCTCGGCGCCGCCCTGGTCCAGGACCCGAGCGTGATCGACTTCGCCGTCGCCTCCTTCGAACGCGCCTGGGTGGCGGCCGACGAGTTCCCCGCCGTGCAGCAGCGCCAGCGCGTCCGGGAGACCTCCAACAACATCAAGTCGTCCATCGTGCGGATGCTGGTGCAGGGCTACGAGGAGAAGCTGATCGCCAAGCGCCTCGGCATGTCCGTGCGCACCTGCCAGCGGCACATCTCCGAGATCATGCGCCGGATCGGCGCGCGCAACCGGCTGCACGCCGGCTACCTGCTCCGCGACGAGCTGGCCGGCCTCAGCTTCCCGCCCCCCGACGACGACCTCCCGGCCGGGCCGGCCACCACGGCGGCGCCCGGGGCCGACCACGAGGAGGCGACCGCGGAGGCCGGGAACATCGCGGCGGCCGACGAGGTCAAGGGGGCCGCCCCACCGGGCACCGTTCCCAGACCCGCCGGCCGCTGCCGCACCGCGGGGTGATCCGCGCTTCGCCCGGCTCTCCCGCCGAACCTCAGCCCGCCACCGGCGGGTTGAGCCGGGCGAAGCCCTCCTGACGGCGGTACGGGTAGTAGGGGTACGGCGCGGTGCGGATGCTCGCCGCGTCCAGCCGGGCCACCTGCTCCGGCGTCAGCTCCCAGCCCACCGCGCCGAGGTTCTGCCGCAGCTGCTCCTCGTTGCGGGCGCCGATGATCACCGAGGAGACGGTGGGCCGGCGCAGCAGCCAGTTGATCGCCACCTGCGGCGCCGCCAGGGCGGGAGCCTTTCGCTGAATCCTCAGCGGTGGCTGCGGTGCATCAGCTCGACGATTTCCCCCGCGGCCCGGCGCAGCGGCTTCCTGCGCAGCCAGGCCAGGTGGACGGGCAGGGGCACGCCGTTCTCGGTGTTGTCGAACTCCAGCACCCGCAGCCGGCCGGCGGCGACCGCCTCCCGGATCGCGTGCGTGGGCAGGTTGGCCCACCCCGCGCCGCCCTGCACCAGGTCGAGTGCGGCTTCCACCGCCTCCACGTGCCACCGGTCGTCGGAGATCAGCAGCCGGCGGTCGGCGGGGTCGTCGGGGCCGGCCAGCACGATCTGGCGGCTGGTGCTCAGGTCCTCCAGCCGCCGCAGGTCGGCGGGCAGGCTGGGCGTGTCGACGGTGGCCGACGCCACGGCGACGAAGGTCACCTCTCCCACGGCGGCCCGGGCCTCCTCCCGGTCCACCTGCGGGGGAGCGGCCATCAGTGCCAGGTCGATGCGCTCCTGGTGCAGCATCGCGCGCACCCGGTCCTGCGGGGCACGCAGCAGGTTGACGCGCAGCAGCGGGTAGCTGGCGCCGATCCGGATCACGGCGTCCAGCAGCTCCCGGTCCCGGATGCCGGCGGCCACGGCGACGGTGAGCGTGCTCTCCAGGTCCTGCGACAACTGCGCGGCGTGCACCTGGAGCAACCGCAGGCCGCTGGCCAGGGTGCGGGCCTGCGGCACCAGGGCCATCGCCTGCGCGGTGGGCACCGCCTCGCGGTGGGACCTGTCGAACAGCGGGTAGCCGAGCTCGGCCTCGATGTTGGCGATGCCCATGCTGACCGCGGAGGGCACCCGGCGCAGCGCGCGGGCCGCGCCGGAGAAGGAGCCGTGGTCCACTACGGCCAGGATCAGCGTGATGTCGTCGCTGGAGAGCGCCATGCGAGCTCCACCTGTCAGTGTTCCTGAAAGAACCTTGCTTTTTTCGCCAGACTACCTGAACTAGCTTCTTCTCTCTCGGGCAGGCGAAAGAGGAGCAACCACCATGCAAGGGATAAAGCGGAAGCTGGTCTACGTCGGGGGGTACGAGATCCTCGGGCTGGTGATCGGCACCTCGGTGATGACGCTGCTGACAGGCGACTCGATGTCCTCCACCGGACCGCTGGCGATCATGATCACCGTCACGGCGACGCTGTGGAACATGGCGTTCAACTACCTCTTCGAGGCGTGGGAAGCGCGCCGGGCCGACCGCACCCGCACCGTGTGGCGCCGGATCCTGCACGCGGTGGGGTTCCAGGCCTCGCTGGTCTGCTTCCTCGTCCCGCTCATCGCGTGGTGGCTGGAGCTCACCCTGGTCCGGGCATTCCTGCTCGACCTGACGTTCATCATCTACGTCCCCTTCTACACCTTCGCCTACAACTGGGCCTTCGACCGGATCTTCGGGGTTCCGGCGTCGGCGGTGAACGTCGTGGCTTCGGACGAGCAACTCCTGGTTGCGCAGCCGTAGTTGACGGGCGGTCCGGTGTCTGTGGCGGCACCGTCTCGATGGTGTGTTTCTTCATGAAGTTCTCACCGCCGGGGAGTAGGCGGGCAGCCGCCGGGACAGGGATCGATCCGACCCCATCGTCCCGGTGATCCCTGGAGGACCACGTGCGCAAGAGGTTGATCGTTTCCGCGGCCAGCGCCCTGAGCCTGTTCCTGGCCGTACCCGCCTCGGCTTCCGGCTTCCAACCGGGTGCGGACGGCCTGGGGGACCCGTACTACCCCACCCTCGGAAACGGCGGGTACCACGTCTCGCACTACGACGTCCGGCTGAAGTACCAGCCCGCCACCGACGAGCTGGAGGGCACCACGACCATCCTCGCCACCGCCACCCAGGACCTCTCCCGGTTCAACCTCGACTTCGCGCTGAAGGTCTCCGAGATCCAGGTCAACGGGCGGCCCGCGGCCTTCGCCAACAGCGGAGACCAGGAGCTGGAGATCACCCCGGCCCGGCCGCTGGCCAACGGGGCCCCGATCACCGTCGTGGTGCGGTACAAGGACGTGCCGTCGACGGTGCAGAAGTACGGCGGCTTCACCGCCTGGAGCCGAACCCCGGACGGCGCGGTGGCGGCCGGCGAGCCCGTGTCGGCCGGCTGGTGGTTCCCGAGCAACGACCACCCCAGCGACAAGGCGACCTTCGACGTCTCGGTGCTGGTGCCGGACGGCACCCAGGCGATCAGCAACGGCGTCCTGACCGGCACCAGCTCGCAGGCGGGCTGGACCCGCTGGAGCTGGCGCGAGAACAAGCCGCAGGCCACCTACCTGGCGACCCTGGCGATCGGGAAGTTCGACATCACCCGGGACGTCACCGCGAGCGGGCTGCCGGTCTACAACGCCTACAGCAAGGACCTCGGGGACAACGCGGACGCCGCCAAGGCCAGCGTGGAGCGCACCGGCGAACTGGTGGACTGGCTGAGCGGCTACTTCGGCGAGTACCCGTTCAGCTCGGTCGGCGGCTACGTGCCCAACCTCAAGGCCGGCGGCGCCCTGGAGACCCAGACCCGGGTCTTCTACGGGCCCGGCGTGTTCGCCCGGGGATCCAACACCTCCGTCGTCGCGCACGAGCTGGCCCACCAGTGGTACGGCGACAGCGTCTCGCTCTCCCGCTGGAGCGACATCTGGCTGAACGAGGGCTTCGCCCAGTACGCGCAGTACCTCTGGTCCGAGCACGAGAACGAGGGCACCGCACAGGAGTTGGCCGACTACGTCTACGCCTCGCACCCCGCCGACGACCCGTTCTGGAAGGTCAAGCCGGGCGACCCCGGAGACGAGAACCAGTTCCACTGGGCGGTCTACCAGCGCGGCGCGGCCGCCATCCAGGCGCTGCGCAACACCGTCGGCGACGAAACGTTCTTCCGGATCCTGAAGGGCTGGCCCACCGAGCGCCGCTACGGCAACGCCACCATCCCGGAGTTCCAGGCCTACGCCGAGCGGATCTCCGGCCGGAAGCTCGGCGACCTGCTGAACACCTGGCTCTTCACCCCCGCCAAGCCCCCCGTCGGCCCGGGCCTGCACGCCACGGCGGCCACCGCGACCCGGACCGAGGGGCAGCCGCCGGCGGAACCGAAGTCCTGGCGGCAGATCCAGGAGGCCAACTCCGTTCACACGCACTGGAAGTGACGCTCCCGCTATGAAGAGCCGGCGGTCCGCGGGGGCCGCCGGCCCGCGCAGCTCGCGGCCCGGGGCAGACCTCCACCTGATGAGTGGAGTTGAGCAGGACCTTGACCGGCGTACGGTCGCGGTTCGCCGTGAGGCGGCCGAGGCGCAGGTTCTCCTCGGCTCGGCGGATGTTGTTCTGATGCCACATGTCGTGCCAGCTCAGCGGGCTTCCCGTGTGCCTCGTCTTCTCGGCTTTGGTGTTGCGGATGGCGAACGGCGGCTGCTGGTGCGCACGGACGACGGGCAGGCCGAGGGCGCGCGCCCGGTCGTGCCAGCTGCCCCAGGCGGGCGCCAAGTTGGTCGAGCGACTCGCTCCGCGGCGGCGCGGTCCGGTTCCGGATCGGGCCGGCTTCGAGTGCCCGGCCGATCTGCTTCGCCAGGTCGTCCGGGGCGGTGTTCTCCACGAGCTCGCAGGCGCTGTGGGACGCGAACTGTTCGACCCTGGCCCGCTGGTCGTCGAAGTTCCGGTGGGCGGGACAGGCGAGGACCCGGGCGCCGCCGGCGGTTGCCTCGTGCAGCGAGCCATAGGGCCTGTCCGGCCGATCTTGCCGGGCGCGCGACGCCGGATCATCCCGCCTGGAAGCACCGGCAAACCATCCAAGTACACCCAGTACGAGGACGGTTCGCCGGCACTCCCAGCCGGGCGCCCGACGCCGCGCGCTGATCCGACAAGATCGACCGGACAGGCCCTAGCCGCTGCGGCAGACCGCCAGGTTCGCCGCGTACAGGACGTTCGCCAGGTTCCTTGCCTCGCGCAGCACAGTGATGCGGTGCGGAAATTCTGCGGGGATCTCCACCTGGGAGCGGAACAGCGGGCCGAGCGCCAGCAGGACCGACAGGTCGGGCTGCTTCACCCGGGAGAGGATGGCCAGGCTGTAGGCGAAGTGCTCGCGGGCCTTGTTCTCGTGGCCGCGGCCGCCGTTGGACATCAGCACCACCAGCCGCGCGTGGGGCGAGACGCCCAGGGTCTCCCGGGTCTCCGCCGGGTCGGTGGTGACGGTCCGGAAGAAGGGCCGCCGCTCACATGCCCTGTCACCTGCAATCGAGCTGGAACTCGTGTTCGTGCTGTCATGGTCCCGCATTATGGTCGTAGCCGCACATGCTGCGATGGGGGAGGTACGCATGGCGATCGAACTGCCGAATGAGGTGGAGTCGTGCCTATCGTTCATCGGGATCAGGTGGCCATCGGTGAACGAGGACAAGGTCCGTGAGTTCGCCGACCATGTCCGGGACTTCGCCGACAAGGTGGACGAGGCGCACCGGGATTCCACGGCGACGATAAGGGCGTTGGGCGAGGCGTACGAGGGCGCCTCCTACGATGCACTGCTGGCGAAGTGGGCGTTGCTGTCCGACAGCCACATGAACGAGTTGGTGCAGGCGTGTCACGTGGTGGCCACCGCATTGGATGTGGCGGCGGACGTGATCGTGGCGATGAAGGTGGAGGCGATCGCTGAACTGGTTGTCCTGGCAGCCACGTTGATTGCCGAGCAGGCGGCGGCGGTGGCGACGTTGGGTGCGGCGGAGGCTGCGGCGGCGGCGACGGTGCTGGCCGGGCGCAAGCTGGTTCAGTTCCTGGAGCAGCAGTTGGAGGACTACATCATCGGCCAGGTGATCGAGGCCGCGATCGACCCGCTGGTGGAGGTCGTGGGGAGCGCGGTGTCCGGATTGGTGTTCCAGGCCGTCGGATCGACGCTCGGCGTCTCCGGCGGCGATGGCGGTACCGGGTTCCGGATCAGCCCGGATGCGTTGGAGGCGCACGCGCGAACCATGCACCAGCATGCCGAGACCGTGGCCGGGCATGCGCAGGCCTTCCAGTCCAAGCTTGCGGGGGTGAGCTTCGAATGAGCAACCGGATCGTCAAGGCGCTCGAACACGGCGCGCAGAAGCTCGGCAAGACGCTCGCAGAGGATGCGGGCAAGGCCGTGCACAAGCTGTACAAGCAGGCCGGAGACAACCTGACCAAGGTCGCCAAGAACACCCGCGAGGTCGACGCCAGGCACGCCGCCGAGCTGCGCAAGATTCTCGGGGACGGCAAGACAGACATGCCGCACTCTCCGCGCGGTGGCCGGGGTGGCACGACGCGGATCGCTTCGCTCGGTGGCCCGAGCAGGCCCGGCCAGGCTTCTCATGGCAACGGCAAGTGCCGGACTGCGGGCGACCCGGTGGACGTGGTCTCGGGGCAGATGATTATGTCCAAGGTCGACCTGGAGCTGGCCGGGGCATTGCCGCTGGTCTTTCGGCGTTCGTATGCCTCCGGCTATCGGTACGGGTGCCACTTCGGTCCCGGCTGGTCCTCAACCTTGGACCAGCGCGTAGAGGTTGACCACCAAGGCGTTCACTACGCAGGTGAGGATGCGGAGCTTCTCCACTACCCCGATCCGTCGGGAAGCGGGAAAACGCTGCCTGTCGATGGAGCCCGCTGGCCTCTCACGTGGGACCAGGACAGCGACATCGTCGAGATCGAGGATGTGGAAACCGGCTGGACCAGGAGTTTCGCCGCAGCGCCTGGCGGAGGGGCCGTCCGATTCCTCAGCGCGATGACCGACCGCAACGGTCACCGGATCGACTATCTGTACGACGGTGACGGTCTTCCGGCCGAAATCCGCCACTCGGGCGGATACCGGGTCGCGATCGACGTCATCCACACCGCTGTCGGCCCGCGCATCGAATCCCTGCGCCTGCTCGACGGCGCCAACCACGGCCTCGGCACCACAGTCGCGATGTACGGCTATGACGCTCGAGGCCGACTGGTCGAAGTCAGCGACTCCTCCGGCCGCCCATTCGTCTACGGGTTCGACGCCCACGACCGGATCACCTCGTGGACCGACCGGAACGAGTACTGGTATGAGTATCAGTACGGTCCCGACGGCCGGGTGGTACGTGGTCACGGCTCGAACGGTGCCCTCGACACCACTTTCGAGTACGACGATCAGGCTTGCGTGACCACGGTCACCGACAGTCTTGGCAACAGCACCCGCTACCACTACGACCGCTACCGGCACATCAGCATGGTCGTGGACGCTGCGGGCGGCACGGTCCGTACCGAGCACGACCGCCATGGCCGCCTTCTGTCGCATTCCGACGGCCTCGGGCGAACCACGCGCTACACCCTCGATGCCCACGGCGAGATCACACGTATCGACCGCCCGGACGGCACTCACCTGGCCGTCCGGTACAACGATCTACGTCTGCCGGTCGAGATCGTGGCGGTCGACGGTTCCGTCTGGCGACAGGCGTACGACCGCGCCGGCAACCGGATCTCCCTCACCGACCCGACCGGAGCGACCACGTTCCTCGGCTATGACGAGGCCGGCCATCTGTCGTCCGTCACGGACGAGTCGGGGCAGATGACCACCGTGCGGGACAATGCCGTCGGACTGGTCATTGAAGTCACCGATCCACTGGGCGGACGAACCGCCTATCAGCGCGACGCCTTCGGGCGCCCGATCGCCGTCACGGACTCGTTGGGCAACACCAGCCGGTACACGTGGACGGTTGAGGGTCGACTCCTCTCGTACACCAGGGCGGACGGCACGGTGGAGTCGTGGACGTACGACGCCGAAGGCAACACGCTGACCCACACCGATCAGGTCGGCGCGGTGACCTTGATGGAGTACACCCAATTTGATCTGCTCGCAGCCCGTACGGGGCCCGACGGCTCCCGCTACCGCTTCACCCATGACAGCGAACTCCGGCTCGTCCGAGTGACCGACCCGCAGGGGGCGAGCTGGAACTATTCCTACTCGCCGACCGGGCAGGTCGTGTCGGAGACGGACTTCAACGGAACTGCCCTCACCCTTGAGCGCGATGCGGCGGGGCAGCTGGTTTCCCGGACAAACGGTGCTGGACAGACCGTCGCCTACGAGTACGACCTCCTGGGGAACCTGGTTTCCAAGAACGTCGACGGCGTGGTCTCCACTTTCGGCTACGACAAGGCAGACCGTCTGATCAGGGCGTCCTGCCCCGGCGTCGAGCTCACCCGGTGCTACGACGCGCTCGGCCGCCTGACGTCCGAGACGGTCAACGGGCGTACCATCGCCGTCGGTTATGACAGGCTCGGCCGTCGTACCAGCCGCCGTACTCCGTCCGGTGCCGACACGGGGTGGGCCTACGACGCAGCGGGCAACGTCTCCTCGATCACGGCTTCCGGCACCCTCATGGCCTTCGAACGGGACGGGCTCGGCCGGGAGATCTCCCGTCATATCGGTCCGGATCTCGCGCTCGCCACCGCATGGGACGGGCTCGACCGCCCGACCGCCCACGCCATCACCCGTCGGTCGGACGGCAGTTCCCTGCAGACCCGGTCCTACACGTATCGGGAGAACGGCGATCTGCTGTCCGTGGCCGACGCGCACACCGGCACGCGCCGCTTCGAGCTGGACCCGGCGGGCAGGGTGACTGCCGCTCGTGCCCCCGACTGGTCCGAGACCTACGCGTACGACAGTGCGGGCAACCTCACCGCTGCCACCTGGCCGACTCGACGGGACGAGCCTGCACGGGGTAACCGGACCTATCGGGGAACCCTCATCCAGGAGGCGGGCCGAGTCAATTACCAGCACGACCGGCAGGGCCGCATCGCCACCCGCAGGCAGACGACCCTCTCCGGCCGGGCCAGTACCTGGCACTACACCTGGGACGCCGAAGACCGCCTCACCGCGGTCACCACCCCGGACGGTGCTCGATGGCGCTACCTGTACGACCCGTTCGGCCGGCGGATCGCCAAGCTGCACCTCGCCGATGAGAGCAGCACCAACGTGCTCGAGTGGACCGATTTCACCTGGGACGGCTCGATCCTCGTCGAGCAGACCGCTCACAGTCCGGCACTTCCGGGCCCATACACCCTGACCTGGGATCACGAGGGCTACCACCCCATCGCCCAGACCGAGCGCCTCGCCGTGTCGGACTCCCCCGACGACGTGAACCGCCGGTTCTTCGCCATCGTCACCGACCTCATCGGTACCCCCACCCACCTTCTCGACGCGGACGGCACCCTCGCCTGGCAGGCTCGTACGACGATCTGGGGTGCTGCCGCCGAGCAGCAGACGGGCATCACTTCGACCCCGCTCCGGTTCCCCGGCCAGTACTACGATTCCGAGACCCGCCTGCACTACAACCACCACCGCTATTACGACCCCACCACCGCCCGCTACCTCACGCCCGACCCTCTCGGCCTCCTGCCGTCCCCCAACCCGCACGCTTATGTGGACAACCCCCACACCGCATTCGACCCGCTCGGCCTGGCGTCCACCAAGAACCCAATATTCAGGACGCGCAGAGAAGCGTTCCTCGAGGCAAGGGACATGGCCGGTGTCCCGCGGGCCAACCAGCCCATTCGTCAATGGACGGTCGGTGGTGACGCGAGGTTGGCCGGGCGGGCAAACTACGTTTACAGCCCGTACGATCCGGCCTCGAACTCGGTGCTCGACCCGCGCGCCGGATGGGGACGTTATTATCAGTTCGATACGCCGCACGGCACGCGGGTCATCGCCGAACACACATCCGACCCGAAAGCCCCGTATCCTCATTTTCATGCTGGAAAGCCGCCAGAGGGTGCGCCGCCGGGAGTCAATATGCAGGGCAAGACGTACAAGCAGATCATGCCGAAGCATCACCTCTACTACACGGAGGGAGGGTGCAATGCAGGAAAGTGAGCTCCGGCGGAAACTCAGGGAACGGCAGGAGAGCGCAAAGCTGGCGGAGATCGGCCGCGAGCTGTCCGGTCTGTTCACGGGTCGCGCCCTGGTAGAGGGTGAAATGCCGGCCTGGGTCCGCGAGACCGAGTGGGGCTTCTGGGACATGTCCGCCGAGCCCGCAGCGGTCCTGTCGGACGAGGAAGCGCCCGCCGTGGTCGACGCCTGGATCGAATCCCTGCTCGCACAGCACGGGATCACGGGGACGGTATTCGTCTCCAGTCATCTCAGCGGTTACCCGTGGATCGAGTGCGACGCGCCATCGAGTGGATGGGTGACCGGAATTCGGAAGGTTCTGGCTGATCCCTGGGTGTTCGTCAATTCGGCGCTCGACCTCGTCGTTTCCGTAACGGAAGGCGAGCATTACTACCAGGCCCATGTCGGGCGAAGGCCCGAGTCGTGACAGGAAGTGATTGATGCGCGCCCCTTGGCTCTCCGGTTGGCACTTCTCTTGGCAGTCGCCCGGGAGAGCAAGGGGGCGGCATAATTCGATCGATCCGATGGTCGCCCGGCCGGGCGACCGATTCTGATTCGGGCGCCCGCCGTGCGCCTTGAGGGCCGCGAACTGGCTCCCGGAGCAGTGATCCCGGCTGGGATGATCTCGCCATGGCTGGTGTGATCACGGCGTCGGAATCGTCCTGGATAACCCCGTTCACGGGGCTGAGCCCGCGCGACTTCCGCAAGCTGATGACGATGCTCCGCCGAGAGGGCGCTGACACCGTGCGGCCGGGCCGGCCTTGGAGTCTTCCGCTGGAGGACCGGGTCCTTCTGGTCGCGGCCTACTGGCGGACTAACCTGACGCTGCGGCAGCTCGCGCCGCTGTTCGGCGTGTCCAAGTCGGCGGCCGACCGCATCATCGACCACGTCGGCCCGCTGTTGGCGCTCAAGCCCCGGCGCCGGTTCCGCAAGGACTCTGTGCTCATCGTTGATGGGACCCTCGTCCCCACCCGCGACCACACCATCGCGGAGAAGTCGAAGAACTACAGGTACTCCACCAACCATCAGGTCGTCGTCGACGCCCACACCCGCCTGGTCGTCATGGTGGGCACTCCCGTTCCGGGCAACCGCAACGACTGCAAAGCCTGGGTCGAGTCCGGCGCCAAGGCGGCCGCCGGCCGGGCCACCACCATCGCCGACGGTGGCTACCCCGGCACCGGTCTCGTGATCCCGCACCGCCGGCCCAAGGGCGGCGAGCTCACCGAATGGCAGACCGGACACAACCGCGACCACAAGCGGGTCCGGGCCCGCGTCGAGCACGTCTTCGCCCGGATGAAGACCTGGAAGATCCTTCGCGACTGCCGCCTCAAGGGCGATGGCGTCCACCACGCCATGCTCGGCATCGCCCGCCTCCACTACCTCCTCCAAGCCGCATAGTCCGGGCCTGCCACCGGTGGACGAGGCCCGCCCAGCCACCGCCAGAGATCAATTACGGGACAACCCTTAGGTGTTCCGGCTGCCCGGACGGACCGGATGCTGATCACGACGAGGGGCGGTGAGCTCGCCGGGTTCGGCATCGTCGAGGTCGTCATGCTCGCGGTGTCACCTCTCGCTTCGGGGCTCAGAGGGCCGGCGGTGGCGGCGGGGTGGGCGTCGGCGCGTCAGGTGGCCTCGGGCGACGTGATCCGCAGGCGCCGCCCTGCTCCTGCATGCCCTGTCGGAGAGCCCCGATGGCACTCTCCCGGCTAAATGTACGGACAAATTCGGCCGAATCCTCGCAGGTGGCTTGCGTGTTCGGCCTGCGCCGTCCTAACTTAATGTCCGTACATTTGAAGGGGGTCCTTGATGGCCAAGCAGCATCACCGGATCGTGATCATCGGCGGCGGTACCGCCGGGATCACCGTCGCGGCCCGGCTCCGCCGCGCCGGGGAACGGGATGTCGCCGTGCTCGATCCGAGCGAGCGGCACTACTACCAGCCGCTGTGGACGCTGGTCGGCGGTGGCCGGGCACCGCTGGCGGAGAGTGTCCGTTCGCAGGCGTCCGTCATGCCGAAGGGCGTCCGGTGGATCCGCAGTGCCGCGGTCGCCGTCGACCCCGAGGCGCGAGAGGTGGCGCTGGACGACGGCGGCACCGTCTCGTACGAGCAGCTCGTGGTCTGCCCGGGCATCCAGCTGGACTGGGACCGCATACCGGGCCTGGAGGCGGGGCTCGGAAAGGACGGACTGTCCAGCAACTACTCGTACCAGCACGCCCCCGCGACCTGGCGCTTCATCCGCGAAACCCGTTCCGGCAGCGCGGTGTTCAGCATGCCGACGGGCGCCGTCAAGTGCGGCGGCGCCCCGCAGAAGATCGCCTATCTCGCCGCCGACCACTGGCGCCAGCAGGGCGTCCTCGACAAGATCGACGTCCACCTGGTGATCCCCGGCGCCGCGATCTTCGGCGTGCCGGAGTTCGCCCGCGTGCTCGACGGCGTGGTGCGCCGGTACGGCATCAAGGTCCACTACGGCAGCGAAGTCACCGAAGTGCGCCCCGAGGCGCGCGAGTTGGTCGTCACCGAGCTGGACGGCGGCGGCACCACGACGCTGCCGTACGACATGGCCCACGTGGTGCCGCCGCAGAGCGCCCCGGACTGGATCAAGCGCAGCCCGCTGGCCGGCGCCGACGACCCGGCCGGCTACGTCGAGATCGACAAGCACACCATGCGGCACGTCCGGTACCCGAACGTCTGGGCGCTCGGGGACGCCGGATCGTCACCGAACTCCAAGACCGGCGCCGCCGTGCGCAAGCAGGCACCCGTGCTGGTGGAGAACCTGCTCGCCGTGCTGGGCGGCCGGGAACCCAGGGCGAGTTACCAGGGCTACTCGTCCTGCCCGCTGACCACCGCGCGCAACAAGATGCTGCTCGCCGAGTTCGACTACAGCGGACGGCCCGCCCCGTCGATCCCGGTGATCAACACCGTCCGCGAGCGCACCGACATGTGGTACCTCAAGCGCCGCGGACTGCCGTTCCTCTACTGGAACCTGATGCTCCGCGGGCTCGCCTGAGCCGAAGGCCGACCGACCCGCGTCACCGTCCCGCGCCTCGCGGCGCCACCATCCCTGCCCACCCTCAGGAGCCCGTCATGCCCGAGAACGCCGGACCGCTGGTCCTCGTGCAGTTCTACCTCGACTGCCTCTCCCACGCCTCCTACCTGGTCGGCGACCGCACCACCGGCCGCGCCGTCGTGGTCGACCCCCAGCGCGACGTCAACGACTACCTCGTCACCGCCGAGCGCCACGGCCTGACCATCGAGCGGGTCATCGAGACCCACATCCACGCGGACTTCCTCTCCGGCCACCTGGAGCTGGCCGAGCGCACCGGCGCCCGGATCTCCTACGGCTCCGCCGCCGCACTCGACTTCGACACCGACCCGCTGGCCGACGGCGAGCGCCTCGTCCTCGGCGAGGTCGAGCTGGAGATCCTGCACACCCCGGGCCACACCCCGGAGTCGATCTGCGTGGTGGTGCGCGAGCACGCGGACGACGAAGTCCCGTACGGCGTGCTCACCGGCGACACGCTGTTCATCGGCGACGTCGGCCGCCCCGACCTGCTCAGCTCGCGCGGCCGGTCGGCCGACGAGATGGGCCGCCTGCTGTACCGCTCCACCCGCGCGCTGCTCGCCCTCCCCGACGACACCCGCGTCTACCCGGCGCACGGGGCCGGCTCGGCCTGCGGCAAGAACCTCTCCGCCGAGCTGAGCTGCTCGATCGGCAACCAGCGGCGCGGCAACTACGCGCTGGCCGACATGACCGAGGACGAGTTCGTCGCCGTGGTGACGGACGGTCAGCCCGCCGTGCCCGCCTACTTCGCGTTCACCTCGGTGCGCAACCGGCAGGCCCGCCCGGTCCTGGACGAGGACACCGGCGTCCCGTCGCTCACCCCGGACGAACTGCTCCAGGCGCGGGCCGGCGGCGCGATCGTGCTGGACACCCGGGACCCGGAGGCGTTCGCCGCCGCGCACCTGCACGGCGCGGTCAACGTCCCGCTCGGCGGCCGGTTCGCCGAACTCGCCGGCCAGGTGCTCGACGCCCAGGACACCGTCGTGCTGTGCGGCGACCCGGACACCGCCGTCGAGGCCCGCACCCGGCTGGCCCGGATCGGCTTCGACCGCGTGCTCGGCGCCCTGGCCGCGCCGGTGGGCGCCGTCGGCGCCGAGCACCTGACCCGCGCGATACGGGTCGAGGCCGACGCCCTCGCCGAGCAGCTCGCCGCCGCCGACCTCGTGGTGCTGGACGTGCGCGGCCCCGGCGAGGTGCAGGAGAAGGGCACCGTCCCCGGCGCCCGACTGATCCCGCTGCCCGAACTCCTCGCCCGCCTCGGCGAGTTGCCGACCGGACAGCCGCTGACCGTGATCTGCGCCAGCGGCAACCGCTCCTCGGTGGCCGCGTCCGTGCTGCGCGCCCGCGGCTTCGACACCACCGACCTGCGCGGCGGCTTCGCCGCCTGGCAGGGCGAGGTCGCCCGCCCGGCCGGCGATGCGGACGGCGTCACGGCGTGAGCGTTCTGATCACCGCTCTGCTCTGCGGAGCCGTGGTCGGCGTGGCGCTCGGCGCGCTGGGCGGCGGCGGGGGAGTGCTGGCGGTCCCGGCCCTGGTGTACCTGCTGGGCGTCGCGCCCGCGGAGGCCGGGACCACCAGCCTGGTCATCGTCATCGCCACCTCGGTCACCGCGCTCGCCCGCCACGCCGGCGCCGGCACCATCGAGTGGCGGACCGGCTTCCTGTTCGCCGCGGCCGGCGTGCTCCCCGCCATCGGGGCGTCCGCGCTCGCCCACCGCATCCCGCAGGCGGTGCTGACCGCCGCGTTCGCCGTGCTGGCCGCGCTGGCCGCCGCGGCGATGCTGCGCGGCACCCGCACCGCGCGGCGCGCGCCGTCCGCGGAACCGGCCGACGCCGCAGGCCGGGGCGGTCGGGGCGGTCGGGGCGGGCACCCGGGCACGCTCGCCGCCGGGGCCGGACTGGGGGCGGTGACCGGGCTGCTGGGAGTCGGCGGCGGCTTCCTCGCGGTGCCCGCCCTGGTGTCCGTGCTCCGGCTGCCGATGCGCAAGGCGGCCGCCACCAGCCTGGTGGTCATCCTGGTCAACTCGGTGGTCTCCCTCGCCACCCGGCTGACGGTCTCCGGGATGTCCCTGAACCTGGCGGTCTTCGGACCGTTCGTGGGCGCCGCCGTCCTGGGCGCCTGGGACGGCAAACGACTGGCGGCCAAGATCTCCGGCACCGCCCTGCAACGCACCTTCGCGGCCATGCTGCTCGCGGTGTCCGCCGCCATGCTGATCGGCGCCGTCGCCTGACAGTTCCGGTGCGAACGCCTCCCCACGACCGCTGCCCGGGACGAACCCGCCCGGGCAGCGGTCGCCGCGTCTCCCCCGTAGAGCGGCCGGCGCCGATTTTGCGCTGCCCCCGCAAAGGTACGAACATTCACTTCGTGCCCCGCACCACCCTTCCGACTCACCACCCCAGGACGGCGCCGTGACCACCGCCCCCGGCCCCCAGCCCCTCGTCCGCGCCCCGGGGAACCCGCTCTGGGCACAACTCCGCGCCGACCTGCTGCGCCGACTCGACGAGGGCGAGTTCAGCGACGTCTTCCCCGGCGAACACGACCTGGTCGCCGAGTACCAGGTCAGCCGGCACACCGTCCGCGAGGCCCTGCGGAAGCTCCGCGAGGAGGGCCTGGTCAGCGCCCAGCGCGGCAAGGCCTCCCGGTTCACCGCGAACCGCCCGCTGGAGCAGGACGTCGGCGAGGCGTACAGCCTCTTCCGCTCCGTCGAGGAAGTCGGAGCCGTCCAGCGCAGCGTCGTGCGCGCACTTGACCAGCGCGCCGACGGCGTCATCGCCGCCCGCCTCGGGCTCGAGGAATCCACGCCACTGATCTACCTCGAACGCATCCGCCTGGCCGACGAGGAACCGCTCGCCGTCGACCGGATATGGCTCCCCGCGGACATCGCCCACCCGCTCCTCGAGGTCGACTTCACCCACACCGCGCTCTACGACGAACTCGAACGCCACTGCGGCAGCCGCATCTGCGGCGGCTGGGAACGCATCCGCGCCGTCGTCCCCGGCCGCGGCGAACGCATCCTCCTCGACTGCCCCCCGACCACCGCCCTGCTCGCCATCGACCGCCTCGGCCACGACACCCGCGGCCGCCTCATCGAATGGCGCCAGACCCTCGTCCGCGCCGACCGCTTCGCCGTCTCCGCCGCGTTCTCCAACACCGACTACCGCCTGGGCGCACCGATCCACGCACTCTGACCGCCGGATTGTCTGCCGCGGTCAGTCGCTGTCGCGCCGCTCGACGACCAGGATGCGGGCCTCGGGCGCGGGGTGGGCGACGTGTTCGTCGCCGGGTTCCACGCAGCACACCCGGCCCGGGGTGAGGTGCTCGGTGTGTTCGACGCCGTCGACGCGGTAGTGCATGTCGACGGCGCCGTCGAGGACGACGAACACCTCCGGGCCGTCGTTGACGTGCCATCGGTAGGGCTGGTCGGTCCAGTGCAGCCGGACGGTGGCGTCGTCCATCGCGGCGAGGTCGAGGGCGCCCCACGGGCGTTCGGCGGTGAAGGAGGAGGGGTCGAGGAAACGCACGGGGGATCTCTCCGTTCGGGCAATGCGATCGGGTTTCTCCATTCTGGGTCGGGAAGCCCGTACGCGAAGGTGGCAGAAATGACTAATTGCGTCGATATCCTGCCAGTCGACGACGGCGCCCGGTGCTGACGAGGCGTCAGTGTCCTTGCGGCTCCTGTGTGACAGCCGGACGGCGAGTGGATAGTGTGTGCCGCCCTGGTGGGTGGCGCGTCGAGAGGGACGTGCCGGGTGGTGGGGAGGACCTGAGTGGTGGGGGAATACCAAGGCGGGTACCTGCCGGCGCCGGCGGCCCGGCGGCCGGTCGGGTACATCGTCGTGGTGGTGCTGTTCGCCGTGCTCGGCGGGCTGGTCGACGCGCTGTTCTCGTTCGGGATGCTGTTCGCCACGGACAGCTGCGGGACGGGAGGCGCCGGTGGCTCGGCGCCGGTGTGCACACCGGCCGTGTGGCTGCTCGCGGTCGCCCTTCCGTGGGCCGGTCTGGTGGCGCTGGTGCTGGTCGCCTCCCTGGGCGCCGTCCGGGCGCGCCGGCGCGGGCGTTCGGCCTGGCTCGCCCTGCCCGCCGCGCTCGGCGCCTATCTGCTGGCCTGCGCCCTGTCCTACCTGCTGGTCTTCGTGCTGTGAACGCGGGACGTCGTTGAGGGGGCCCGGCGGGGCGGGGTGTCGGTGCGGCTAGGGTCGGGGCATGAGTGCTCGTTACGTCCTCCCGTACGCCCCCGATGCGATCGGCGGCCTGCCCGCCGGTCTCGACGCCCTCGTGTGGGACGGGGAGGGGCCGGTGCCGTCGGACGACGCGCTCCGGGAGGTGGAGTTCTTCTGCCTGCCGTACCTGCGGCACGCCGCCGCGCTCCCGGTGATCCCGCACCTGCCGTCGCTGAAGGTGGTCCAGACGCTCACGGCCGGCATGGACGACGTCCTGCCGCAGGTGCCGGACGGTGTCGTCGCGTGCAGTGCGCGCGGACTGCACGACGCCAGCACCGCCGAGCTGGCAGTGGCGCTGATCCTCGCCTCGCTGCGGGGCATCCCGCACTTCACCCGCCTTCAGGACCAAGGGCGTTGGAGCCAGGAGTTCCACCAGTCGCTCGCCGACCGGACGGTGCTCATCCTCGGATACGGTTCGATCGGCCGGGCGCTGGCCGCGCGGCTGGAGCCCTTCGAGTGCGACATCGTCCGGGTCGCCCGCCGGGCCCGCCCGGAGGAACGGGTGCACGGCGTGGCGGAGTTGGCGGAACTGCTGCCGACCGCCGACGTCGTCGTGCTGCTGACACCGCTGACCCCCGAGAGCCGTCATCTCGTCGATGCCGGGTTCCTGTCCCGGATGAAGGACGGCGCGCTGCTCGTCAACGTCGCGCGCGGCCCCGTCGTCGACACCGGGGCACTCCTCGCGGAACTCACCGCGCAGCGGCTGCGGGCCGCCCTCGACGTCACGGACCCGGAGCCGCTGCCCGCCGACCACCCGCTCTGGCACGCCCCCGGTGTGCTGATCACCCCGCACGTCGGCGGCCCCAGCAGCGCGTTCCTGCCGCGGGCCAAGCGCGTGCTGCGCCGGCAGATCCTGCGGTTCGAGAACGGCGAGCCGCTCGCCCGCTGACGCGGATACGCCAGGGCCTGCCTTCAAACCCGCGTCGCAGCCCCGCGGCGTCTGGTGCGTGCTCTCGGCGTGCCGGGTGGAAGGCCTCGTACTGGGTGCACTTGGCCTTTCGCCCGGTGCGGCGAGAGCGCGTGCCGGGGTACCTCCCAGCCCGCCAGGGCTGCGGGCGGGCTGTGGGGCAGGCGGGGGTTTGAAGGCAGGCCCCGGGCCTGCCTGGAACCTGACAGGCCGTAGGTTCGTCGGAACTGCTGACCGCGAGATCGGCGAAAGGGACCCGGATGGCACGGCGGATACGTAAACGGGTGTTTCTGCATGCGGCGGGCGTGATGGTGGCCCTGGCAGCGGCGACGGCATCCACGGCACCGGCGGAACCACTGCCGGCGCGAGCCGCGGGGGTCGGCCCGCTCGCCGCCTTCACGGACGACGGGCCGGTCGACCTGCCGGACGGTCAGGTGCCCATGGACGGTGGCGGGGCCCGTCCGCTGCCCCAGCCGCCGGCGCCGGCGGACGGGGCGCCGAGTGCGGAGACCGTCGCGCTCCAGGACGGGGGAGGCGCGCGGCTGCCGTCCATCGTCTTCGACGCCTACCGCAAGGCGGAGGCGTCGCTGGCCAAGTCGTCCCCGGGATGCCACCTGCCGTGGCAACTGCTCGCCGCGATCGGCGAGGTGGAGTCCGGACAGGCCGACGGCGGCCGGGTGGACGCCAACGGGACGACCTACCGCCCGATCCTCGGCCCGGTCCTCGACGGGAACGGCTTCGCGGCGATCCCCGACACCGACGGCGGCCGGTACGACGGAAGTGCCGCCTGGGACCGGGCCGTCGGTCCGATGCAGTTCATCCCGTCCACCTGGGCGACCTGGGGTGCGGACGGCAACGACGACGGCAAGGCGGACCCGAACAACATCTGGGACGCCGCACTCGCCGCCGGCCGGTACCTCTGCGCGGGCGGCCGCGACCTGGCCGTCCCCGCGCAGCTCGACCGGGCGGTCCTCGGCTACAACCACTCCGCCGAGTACCTGCGGACGGTCCGGGCGTGGATGGTGCACTTCCAGTCCGGCGTCTCGGTCACCCCGCCGGCACCGGCACCGGCGCCGACGCCGACCATGACCCCGTCTCCGTCCGCGCCGAAGCCGAGCCCGACGCCGACGGCCGGGCCGACTCCGGCGCCGAGCACGAGTGCCGGCTCCTCGCCGTCGCCCACGGCAAGCGGATCGCCATCGCCGTCGCCGTCCGCCTCGCCGAGCGGGACGCCCTCCGGCTGCCCGTCGCCGACGGCAGGTCCCACCGCGAGCCCGAGCCCGAGCGCATCGGCGTCAGCGTCGCCGTCCCCGTCCCCGTCCCCGTCGCCCACGACGAGCGCATCGCCGTCGCCGTCGCCGTCCGCGACTCCGTCGGGTTCGCCCTCGCCCGGCTGCAACGCTCCTTCGCCGACGGCATCCACGTCCTCGTCGCCGTCGCCCTCGGCGCGGGCCGGCAGCGTCCCGTCCGCGTCCCCCGGAGCCGCTCCGGTCAAGTGAGCTTGCCGGGACCGGCGCACAAGTGCCGGTCCCGGTAGGTGAGTTGCTGTCAGGCGCGGTAGGCGACCAGGCCCATCATGCCGCTCTCGCCGTGGTAGGCGTTGTGGCAGTGGACCATCCACTGGCCGGGGTTGTCGGCGTCGAAGTCGCAGACGATTCGCTGCTTCGGCTTGACGATCACGGTGTCCTTGCGCGGTCCCGTGTCGCCCACCTGGAAGGTGTGGCCGTGCAGGTGCATCGGGTGCCACATCTCGCTGGAGTTGGTGAACTCCAGCCGCACGCGCTGTCCCTGGCCGATCAGGAACGCGCCGGCGGTCGGGTCGTTCATGTCGAAGCGCCGCCCGTTGATCGACCAGTCGTAGCGGGCCATGCCGCCGGTGAGTTGGAGCCGGTGCGTGACGTCGGGGGTGCGCGCGGCGAGCCGGACGCCCTGGTCGGCGCGGAGCTGATCGGCGGTCAGCAGCCTGCCGTCCAGCTCGGTCGGACGGAAGGACGGTTCCGGGGCCTGGCCGGAGCCGGTGCGGATCAGGGCCGTGCCGGTGGCGTTCTTGCCCTCCGCGAGGGACACCAGCGGGAACACCCCGTCCTGCAGGGTGACCAGGACGTCGTACCGTTCGCCCATGCCCAGCAGCAGCGCGTCGACCTCCTGGTGCTCGACCGGGTAGCCGTCCGTGTGCGTGACGGTGAGCCGGTGCCCGCCGAGCGCGACCCGGTAGGCGGTGTCGCCGCCCGCGTTGATGATCCGCAGCCGCACCCGGGCCCCCGGCTTGGCCTGCTTGACCGCCGGGGCCGCGGGCAGCCGGCCGTTGATCAGATGGTGCGGGTGGTTCACGTCGCCGGCGTCGCCGCCGAGCAGCGCGCTGGTGGCGCCCATGAGCATGAACTTCATCGACATCCCACCGCCGGTGGACGAGGGACTCTGCCCCATGTCCATCCCGCCCGAGCCCATTCCGCCCGAGCCGTGGTCCATCCCGTCCATGCCGTGGTTCATGCCCCCCATGCCCTTGGAGAGTTCGGCGAACGCCTCGTCGGGGGTGCCGGTCACGCCGTCGAGCCAGTCGTCCAGGACGACGACCCACTCGTCGTCGTACTTCAGCGGCTCGTGCGGGTCCTCGACGATCAGCGGTCCGTACAGTCCGCGGTCGAGCTGCACCCCGACGTGCGGGTGGTACCAGTACGTGCCGGGCCGGTCGGCGATGAAGCGGTAGTCGAAGCTGCCGCCGGCCGGTACCTCGCGCATGGTGACGGGCGGGACGCCGTCCATGTCGTTGCGCAGCGACAGGCCGTGCCAGTGGATCGAGGTGGGCGCGGCGAGGTTGTTCGCGAGCTGGGCGACCAGGGTGTCGCCGGCGGTGAGGCGGATCTCCTGGCCGGGCAGCTGCCCGCCGAAGGTCCAGGTGTTGACGGTCGTTCCGCCGAGGTCGACGGGGGTGGCGGCGGCGGTCAGCCGGACGGTGCGCTCGGCGCCGCCGGCGGCGCGCTTCGTCTCGGCCGCCGCCACGGCGGAGCCGGACGGGCCGACGAGTGCGGCGGAGCCGCCCTTCGGGCCGGAGCAGGCGGCGAGCACTCCGCCGCCGGCCAGGCCCAGGCCGGCGAGCAGCAGGGAGCGTCGGTTGATGGTGGTCATCGTTCCTCTTCGCGGGTGCGCGTGGCACGGCCCGGCCGTGCCGGTGGACGTGGGCGACGGCGGCCGCCGGGCATGCGGAGGCCGCGGCCCGTGCCTATCTGCGCAGGACCGAGAGGAGTGACGGATCGGGCGGCGAACGGCCGGTGGTCGGACGGCTGTTGTGGCCACCGCCCGTCGTGGTGCCGGCCGCCGCGGCGACGGGCACCGGGTGGGCGGGCGGCGCGGTGAGCACCGGCCCGCGGACGTCGGTCCCGACGCAGTGCATGCCGGTCGCGCACGCTTGGCCGGCGGGGGAGTGGGCGCGTGGCCCGTCCGGCGCCGAGGCGGTCAGGTGGTGCGCCATGCCCGGCATGCTCCGCACCGCCGGGGACGACTCGGCCGAGATGCTGTGGTGCACGAGCAGCGCCAGTGCCGCGGTCAGGGCGAGCAGCAGCGCGTGGAACAGGCGGGCCCGTGGCCGGCGTGCCGGTCCTCCGAACGTCCGCGCCGCTGCCATCTGCTCCCGCCCGCTCCCCTGGCCCGTCCCGGCCACCGTGCGTCAACGGTAACCGCCCTCACACTGGGACAGATCCCCGGCGGCCGAGGTGCTCCGGCGCGCGGCTTCCCCCGGTGCCGCATACCGTGCGAGAGGGGAGCCGACGAGGTCCGGCGGGCGAGGCCCGAGGGCTCATTGGAGGAGTGATGGCAGCCACCGATCCGGGCCGTTCGGTCGTCCTGGGCGTCGATGCGCTCGGCAATCACGACGACGCGCTGCGCTGGGCGGCGGACGAGGCGGAACGTCGAGGCCTCCCGTTGCGCATGATCCACGTCGTTCAGCCCTCTCCCCGGAGCATGCGCGTGCTCGGGGCGGCCTTCCAGCAGGACCAGAGGCGGGTCGGACGCCGGCAGCTCCACCTCGCCGGCCGGCTCGCCCGGACGCGGCACCGCGATCTGGAGGTGTCCGCCGAGATCCTGGAGGGGGCGCCGGGCCCGGTGCTGGTCCGGGCCTCCCGCGAGGCCGCGTACGTGGTGCTCGGTTCGCGGTCGCTCAGCCGGGTCGAGGAACTGCTCAGCGGCTACTCGATCACCGTGCCGGTGAGCGCGCAGGCCGACTGCCCGGTGGTGGTGGTCGGCGGACGCCAGGAGGAGCCGGACGACCCGCCCCGAATTGTCGTCGGAGTCGACGGCAGCGCCTCCTCGGCCGTCGCCTTCGCCGCCGCCCTGGAACTGGCACGGCACCGCAGCGCGACGGTGCGGGCTCTGTGGGTGTGGCAGCGGCCGCGCCTGGCACGCATCGACGAGGACGCCACGCTCGCCGAACTGCGCCGGACGATGGCCGAAACAACAGCCGGGCAACTGGCCGCGAACCCGGACGTGCCCGTCACGAGCGAAGTCGTCCCCGGCCATCCCGTCCGGGTGCTCGCCGATGAGTCCCGGCACGCGCTGGCCGTCGTGGTCGGACGGCGCGGCAGCGGCGGCTTCACCGGCATGCGGCTCGGCTCCGTGCCCCGCGGGCTGCTGCACGAGGCGAGCTGTCCCGTCGTCACGGTGCCCGGTGTGGCCGAGCAGTAGCCGCCGGTGGGTTTCCCGCACTGCCCTGACTTGCGGAATTGTGTGTGCGGTGCGATATCCGCGACTCGATGGTGTTGACGGCCTCGTGTGCTGAATGGCGCAAACGAACATGCCATCGGCGGGAGGCTGTGCGTACATGAACTAAGTAGCTGACCGATGGCTGTGTGTTGGTATAGGAGAGAATCACGTGGCTGGTGATCAACAAAATAGTGCGGGATCGTCCCCGGGGAAGGTCTCGGACACATTGGCCGGAGAAGTCGCCCGCAGCCTGCGATCCGCGGTGCAGACGCAGCTGGCATCGGAATCGGCGGACGCCGTGGGACACAGTCAGTCCCACGACAGCGACGCCAGCGGAAGCTGTAGCCACAATCAGACTCCGGCGATTCAGGTGCGGTCCGTTCCTGCGGATCGCGAAGCGGAAAATTTCTTTATCAAGGACCACAGCCAGTCCGGCGGCGGCTCGGCGGCTGCCTCGCAGTCGCAGGCGCCCGCCACGCGTGATGCAGGTGATGCAGGCCCTGAGGCGCATTCGCAGACGCACAGCGAAGGGACCGGCGGCGGCCACGGACAGACGCACAGCCAGGGCACGGCCCTCGAGGTCCAGAGCCCCGTCAGCCAGCGCTCGGCCGCTACGCGCGATGTGGGCGGCGAGACTCCCCACGAGCAGACGCACAGTCAGACGACGTCGGGTGGTGGGGGCGGGGGCAGCAAGTTGACTGCGGCTGCTACGCGGGATGTTGGTGGGGAGGAGCCGCATTCGCAGACGCACAGTCAGGCGATCGCGCAGGACGCCGCGCAGTTGCGGTCTGCCGCCACACGGGGCGTGGGGAGTGAGGAGGATGCGCACTCGCAGACGCACAGTGAGTCGACGAGTGGTGGGGGCGGGGGCAGCAAGTTGACTGCGGCTGCTACGCGGGATGTCGGTGGGGAGGAGCCGCATTCGCAGACGCACAGCCAGTCCATTGCGCAGGAGGCGATGCAGCTGCGCTCGCCTGCCACGCGCGACGTGGGTGAGGAGCCGCATTCGCAGACGCACAGTGAGTCGACGAGCGGTGGGGGCGGGGGCAGCAAGTTGGTCGAGGCCGCCACCCGGGATATGGGTGGGGAGCCGCATTCGCAGACGCACAGCCAGTCCATTGCGCAGGAGGCGATGCAGCTGCGCTCGCCTGCCACGCGCGACGTGGGTGAGGAGCCGCATTCG
>NZ_JBIUCB010000002.1:387325-391103 GCF_044593455.1 Kitasatospora sp. NPDC051984 | reverse complement strand
ACGCACAGCCAGTCCATTGCGCAGGAGGCGATGCAGCTGCGCTCGCCTGCCACGCGCGACGTGGGTGAGGAGCCGCATTCGCAGACGCACAGTGAATCGACGAGCGGTGGTGGCGGGGGCGGCAAGTTGGTCGAGGCCGCCACCCGGGATGTCGGTGGGGAGGAGCCGCATTCGCAGACGCACAGCCAGTCCATTGCGCAGGAGGCGATGCAACTGCGCTCGCCTGCCACGCGCGACGTGGGTGAGGAGCCGCATTCCCAGACGCACAGCCAGTCCATTGCGCAGGAGGCCATGCAACCGCGCTCGCCCAGCACGCGTGATGTGGGCGACGAAACGCCTCATGAGCAGACGCACAGCCAGACGACGTCAGGTGGTGGGGGAAGCAAGTTGATGGCGGCTGCGACTCGGGATGTCGGGAGCAAGCCGAGTGTGCAGACGTACAGCCAGTACGTCACGGAGGAGGTTGCGGAGCCGGGGTCTCCCGCTACTCGCGACGAGATCCACACCCAGGGGCACAGCAGTTCGTCGCCGGGCGGAGGAATCAGTGCCGATCTGCTACTGGAGCGGGTGGACGCGGCACTGCGTCCGATCATCGAGGCCGAGCTCGGGAAGTCCAGAGACAGTGGGCCGGGGCGTGGCAGTTCGGGCCCGCCCGGTGGGCCCGGTGCCGGGAAGGCCTCGGGGGCCGGGCCGGCGGGACCGCCTCCGTCGTGAGTGAAGTGACGTACTGAAACGAGCGAGAGGTTGCGATCGCCTCTCGCTCCATCACGTGATGCGCTGCGCTGCACTGTGCCGTAAGGAGAGAAAGTGACTACTGTTGTTGCCGCCCCGAGGCTGGGCCTCGCCATCCTGAAGGTGGCGGGGAGGTGCAATTTGGACTGCACGTACTGCTACGAATTCAATCTGGCGGACCAGACGTTGGCCGAAGGTCCGCGCATGATGTCGGACGAGGTTTTCTCCGCCACGATGGAACGCCTTCGCCGGCATGCCGAAATGAGCGGACAGCGCTCCGTTTCGCTGTCCTTCCACGGTGGGGAGCCGTGTCTGATCGGGGCGGCGCGCTTCGACCGTTGGTGCACGGAGGCGCGCGCTTCGCTGCCGGGCCTTCGGGTGTACATCTCCATTCAGACCAACGGCACGCTCCTCAACCGCGAGTGGATCGATGTCCTGCTGAAGCATGACGTCGATGTCGGTATCAGCCTGGACGGGCCTCCGGACGTCCATGACACCTTCCGGGTCCGGCGCAACGGGAGCGGGTCGTACCGTGCGGTGCGCCGCGGTCTCGATCTGTTGCAGAAGCACGGCGTGCGGTACGGGATTCTGGCCGTGGTGCAGTTGGGGGCCGACCCGCTGAAGATTCACCGGCACTTCCTGGAGATCGGTTGTCGCAGTATCAGCTATCTGATGCCGGACATGACTCACGAAACCATCGGCGACGTGCACGAGAAGTACGGCCCGACTCCCTGTGCCGACTATCTGATCCCCATTTTCGAGGACTGGTGGAACAATTCGACGCTGGAAGTGCGGATCCGGAACTTCTGGGAGGTGTCCCGTCTGATTCTCGGTGGGTCGAGCCACGTCGATGCCCTGGGGAACATTCCGTTGGGATTCGTCGTGGTCAATCCGAGTGGTGACATCGAAGGGCTCGACGTCCTCAAGGCGTGCGAGGAAGGGATGGTGCGGACGGGCATCAATGTTCTCCGGGACGATTTCGTGGACCTGATCGAGGCGAGCCCGTTGCACAGTCAGATGGTTTTCGACGGTGCTCCCCTGCCGAACGACTGCGTGGGGTGCGTCGAGATGAGCACGTGTGCGGGCGGCTATCACCCGCACCGGTATTCGCGGGACCGTGGTTTCGACAATCGCAGTGTGTGGTGCGCCGACCTGCTGAAGATTTTCGGGCATTTGCGCCGGCGACTCGATGTGGAACCCAAGGAAACGCTCCGGCTCCGCCGCGAGTTGGCCGGCGCCCCGGCGTGATGGGCCCGGCCGGAACCAGCTGTTCGTGCGCCGAAGGAAGAAAGTGAAGTGACGATGAGCGACCCCAGCACGGGTGGTCAATCCGCGAGCGATGAACTCGCGTACTTTCCCAACGCGGGCAGTGCGCAGCTCGCACTCGTCCGCGACCCGGTGAAGTTCAGCGTTCGCTTCGGCATCGAACGCGATGCGTTGCAGCCCGAGGCCCAGGACCTGCTGCGGAACCGGGCCACTCAGGTGGAGCAGCTGGCCGGCCAGCAGCTCATCGTCTACACGCTGAGCCCGGCCGAGGCGGCGAGTGCGGTGCAGGTGCTCAACCGGGAGCGCAGTGTGGAGGTCGCCGCGCCGGTGCTCCATCGGGCGGGGGGCGGTCAGGACGACATCTACGTCACCAGCAACTTCGTCGTGCAGTTCCGGCCGGAGGTGACCCGTGCACAGATCGACCAGCTGAACAGTCAGCACGGGGTGCGGGTCGTGGAGGAGCTGGGGTACGCCGAGAACGGGTTTCTGCTCGCGGCTCCCGCCGGCGCGGACGGGCTGGGGGCCATCCGGATGGCCAACACCTACCGCGCCACGGGCCTCACCCTGTTCTCCCACCCCGACCTGATCTCGAAGAAGCACCGGCGCCGGGCCGCCACGGTGGCGGCCCCGGCGGAGGCGGGGCCGTCGGTGCAGGCGCTGCGCGATGCCGGCTATGTCTCCCTCCAGTGGCATCTCCAGGCCGCCAATGTGGTGGACGCGTGGTCGCTCACCATGGGCGACCCCGCCATCCACGTCGCGATCCTCGACGACGGCACCGATACGAGCCACCCGGAGTTCGCCGGGAAGCTGGGGCCTCAATTCGATTTCTCCGCGCACATCCCCGACGCCACGCCGAAGTCGGACCTGGAGAACCACGGCACCGCCTGCACCGGGGTTGCCGCGGCGAAAGGGATCCGGGCGTCCGGTGCGGCTCCGGAGTGCTCGCTCATGCTCGCGCGCTTCCCCGAGTACCTCGGATCCGCCGACGAGGCGCGCATGTTCCAGTGGGCCGCGGACAACGGGGCCGACGTCATCAGTTGCAGCTGGGGCCCGCCGGACGGGGCGGGTGCCGCCGAGCCGCTGCCCGGCGCCACGGACGCAGCCATCGCGTACTGCCTGCAGAAGGGCCGCGGTGGCCGGGGGATCCCGATCTGCTGGGCGGCCGGGAACGGCAACGAGTCGGTGGATAAGGACGGCTATTCCTCGAATCCGAACGTCATCGCGGTGGCCGCCAGCACCAACCGTGAACGCCGCGCCTACTACAGCGATTTCGGCAACGCGATCTGGGTCTGTGCGCCGTCGAGCGGTGCCGGCTCGCTCGGCGAGAAATCCATCCTCACCACCGACCGCACCGGCGCCAAGGGATACAACGACGGATCCGAAGGCGTGGACGCCGACTACACGAATTCCTTCGGTGGCACCTCGTCCGCCGCGCCGCTGGTGGCGGGCATCATCGGGCTGGTTCTCTCGGCGAACCCCGGGCTGACCGCCCAGCAGGTGCGGGGCATCCTCAAGGACACCGCCCGCAAGATCGGTGACGGCTACGACGCGACCGGGCACAGCCCCGACTACGGATACGGGCAGGTGGACGCGCACGCCGCCGTCCTGGCGGCCCAGTCCCAGTCGCAGTCCTCGTCCTCGTCCTCGTCCTCGTCCGCTTCCCCGCCCCAGTCCGGTCGCGACTTGTCGGTCTCGGGGCCGGCGGGTGTCAGCCGCTCGGGTCCGCCGCCCGTGTTCACGCTGGATGCGGGGCCGGGGCCGCAGTTGTTCTTCGCGGTGG
>NZ_JBIUCB010000002.1:329163-387228 GCF_044593455.1 Kitasatospora sp. NPDC051984 | reverse complement strand
GCCTGCCGGATCAGGCGTGGCAGCGGCTGCGTGCGGCGGATGCCCTGTACTTCCGTGCCTGGTTCAGCAGTTCGTCCCAGCAGTGGACGGACGCCCGGGCGACCACGTCCGACGCCGACTTCGCCTCCGCACCCGCTATCAGCATTACCGGTCAGGCTTCGGTGGACCGTGAGTTGTCGGTCTCGGGGCCGGCGGGTGTCAGCCGCTCGGGTCCGCCGCCCGTGTTCACGCTGGATGCGGGGCCGGGGCCGCAGTTGTTCTTCGCGGTGGAGGTGGCGACGGCGGCGATGCTGTTCGATCGTGCCGGTCATGGGGCGGAGCGGACGGCGGACACGTTCTATGCCTCGTGGCAGGACACGGGGTTCCTGTCGGGCGGTCAGTACAGCCTGCCGGATCAGGCGTGGCAGCGGCTGCGTGCGGCGGATGCCCTGTACTTCCGTGCCTGGTTCAGCAGTTCGTCCCAGCAGTGGACGGACGCCCTGGCGACCACGCCCGATTCCGACTACGCCGGCGCGCCCTCGGTCGCCGTCGGGGCGGCGGAGCAGGTCGCGGCCCTGCATTCCGTGGAGCATCCGCAGATCAGTGGACCGGCCGAGGTGGCTTCGGACGGCCCGGCGCCGGTGTTCGGCTTCAGCCTGCCTGCCGCCATGCGGTCCTACCGGGTGGAGATCGCCGCCGACGCCGGGCTGCTCGACGCGGCCGCGGCCGCGAGCCGGAACGCGCTCAACTTCTTCGCCTCCACGACTGCCAACGCGCGCGGAACCGGACAGTACCGGCTGCCCGGCGCGGTGTGGGAGCAGCTGCGGCAGAACCCTGACCTCTACTACCGGATCGCGGCCGCGAGCACACCGGCCGACGCACCCGACTGGGTCGCCCTGGACTACTCCACGCCCGACGCCGTCGCCGAGCGCGCCCCGCGCCTGGCCGTCACCGCTCCGCTGGGCGGACACGGAACGGGCCGGGTGCCGGCCACAGGGGCCACCAATGTCACCGATCCCGACGAACTCCACTGGCGTCAGCTCTGACGGACCTCAGCCCTGTGCAGCAGGGGTGGGTTCCCGTGCGTCGGCCGGGTCGGGCGTCGGCGTGGGGGCGGTGTTGACGGCGGCGCGCAGGCGTGGGCTGGTGGCGAGGGCGGCCAGGGGGAGGATCAGGGGCGCGACCAGGACGATCGAGGCGGTCGGGCCGCCCGCGCCGGTGATCAGGAAACCGGTGATGCCGGGCCCGGCCCAGGCGATGCTGCCGGCCAGCAGGATGACCGCCGCCGAGATCCGGCCCTGGAGGTGGGTCGGGGAGTCCAGGCTGACCTGGAGGAAGACCAGCGAGCCGATCAGCGGCAGGAAGAAGACGATCACGCCCACCGCCGCGACGGTGAGCAGCATCGAGCCGAGCGCCACCAGCGGCGTGACCACCAGCCACACCGCCATCACGCCCATCAGCACGGTGGCCGGCCGGAACCGGCGCAGGACCCACCCGGTGCAGACGCCGCCGACGATGCCGCCGCACCCGGCGGCGGTCAGCACCCAGCCGGCCGAGACCGGGTGCCGGCCTACGTCCGAGGCGCCGATCGCGGCCAGCAGTTCGATGGCGCGGCCCAGCAGGTTGATGTAGGCGACGACGCCCACCAGGAACAGCAGCGGACGCCGTCGGGCCACCCAGCCGAAACCCCGGGTGAGCTCCCCGGCCGTGTGGCGCACCGGACCCGCGCCGTTCCGGTCGGACGGCGGGCGCGGCAGGTGCTCATACACCACCTGGGAGAGCAGGGCCAGGGAGAGCAGGTAGGAGACGGCGTCCACCAGGAAGGCGATCGGCGCGCCTAGGGTGAGCAGCAGCCCGCCCAGTGGCGGGCCGACGGCGATGGCGATGTTGGTGCGGACGATGGTGCGGGTGATCGCCTCCCGCCGCCGCTCGACCGGGACGGACTGCCGCAGCACCCCCGACTCGGCCGAGGAGAACAGCGTCGAGATTACGGCCGTCGCCGCCGCGGCGGCCACCGCGACGACCGTGGTCAGATGGCCCATCGCCAGGGTGAGCACGAGCAGCAGCGCGATCACGGCCCGGCCGGCGTCGCAGAGCAGCATCAGCGACTTGCGGTTGACCGTGTCGGCGATCAGACCGCTGGGCAGCTTGGCGACCAGCTGGGCGACACCAACGGCCGTGGCCACCAGGGCCGCGTCCACCGCCGACCTGGTGGAGGCCAGCACCGCCAGCGGCAGGGCGAGCGAGGTCATCTCGCTCGCCATGTCGGACATCGCCTGGCTGACCCAGATGAGCGTGTAACTCCTGCTGATCACGGCCCGGTCCCGGTGTCAGCCGGCGGTGCGGCGAACGGCGACGTACAGGCCCTTGGTGTGGCTGTCCTCGTCCACCGAGTCGGCCATGCTGCCGTCGCGGTTCAGGCCGTGCGCCGCGACCAGGTCCAGGCCGGCCGCGTCCAGGAGACGGGTGAACTCCTCGACGGAGTGGTGCCGTTGGAGGTGGTCGATGCTCTCCCGGGACCACACCCCGGGGGCCTCGGCGGACCGCCGGAAGGCGGTCATGTTCAGCCGGAACCGCTCCGGGTCGCCGTCCTCGGGCAGGAAGCGGCCGCGCAGGGTCACGTGCAGGCCCTCCGACTCGAAGACGTGCGGCTCGTGCATCAGCCGATAGCCGTGCCGGGTGTTGGCGTCGAAGACCAGCACACCGCCCGGGCTCATCACCTGGCCCAGGCTGACCAGGGCCTCGGCCAAGTGGGCGGGGTCGGCGAGGTAGTTGGCGATGTCGCTCATGCACAGCACCACGTCGTAGGGCCCGCCGTGCGCGAACGGCAGCCGGATGTCGTGCACGTGGAAGTCGATGCCGGTGTCCGCGTGGGTGGTCCGCGCGATCGCGATCATGGCGGGGCTGATGTCCGTCCCCGTCGGCCGGAAGCCGCGCTCCGCGAACGCCACGGTGCTGCGACCGGTGCCGCAGCCCGCGTCCAGCAGGCGGTCCCCGGGCGGGGTGGCGCGCTTGATCAGCTGCTCCAGCAGGTCGCCGAAGAGGGTGTAGTTGTCCTCGCGGGTCAGCGCGTCGTAGAACGGGGCGGTGGCGTCGTAGGCGACGGCCGCGTGGTCGGTGGGGACGGTGCTCATGAGCGACTCCTGTTCGGGGTGGGTGCGGTGGGGCGTGCCGGCCGGGGTCCTCACCCGGCCGCGAGCGCCTCGGTGCGGCGCTTGTGGGTGCGCAGCAGTTCCAGCAGGCCCACCGAGAGGGTGTCGTCGAACGCCCGGGAGGCCGCCTCGGTCGCCGACTGCTGGGCGAACTCGCCGCAGCTGACCCAGCGTTCCTGCGGGTAGGAGGTGTAGCCGCCGTCGATGTCCCCGACCTCGTACCCGGGCTTGCCGATCGTCTCCCAGCAGCTGTACAGCGTCCCGTCCGCGTTGACGACCGCGCCGGAGGTGCCGTCCTGCTCGCCGCAGAAGCCGCACTCGCCGCCGCCGGGCCAGTTCACCGTGAACCCGGCCTCCAGGGCGGCGGTGTAGGCGGCCAGGATGGTCTCCACCTCGCCGCCGGAGCGGTCCAGCACGTCGCCGAACATGCCCTCGTAGTTGAGCACCGGGGCGATGTCCAGGGTGCAGCGCGACGGGTCCACCCGTTCGGCCAGCGACCGGACCAGGCCCTCCAGGTGGGGCAGGCCCTCGGCGGTGGTGTTGAGCCGCAGGCCGAACCGCAGGGCGGTGGCGCCCTGGACGGCCGCGAGGTTGTCGAGGATCGACTCGTAAGTGCCGCGACCGGACCGGGTCGCGCGCAGCGAGTCGTGCAGCTCCTTCGGGCCGTCCAGGGTGATCTGCACCGAGCGCAGCCCGACCTGCTCCAGCTTCTCGGCCCGGCGGGGCGTCAGCAGCACCCCGTTGCTGACCATCGAGGCGGCGACCGGCCCCAACGCGGCCAGGCGGACCAGGAGTTCACGGCACGCCCAAGGGTTGAGCAGCGGCTCGCCGCCGAACAGCAGGACGAACAGCCGCCGGGCGCCCGCGCGTTCCATCCGGGGCCGGGTGAACTCGACGATCCGGTCGATGGTGGGGCCGTCGAGCACCTGCCTGTCGATCCGCGGCGGGTCGAAGCGCCCCGGCTGGGCGGCGTCGGTGTTCTGGAAGCAGTACGGGCAGCCGAGGTTGCAGGCCGTCGAGGTGACCACCGTCAGGCTGTAGTCGCTCTTCGGCGCGCGCCGCGTGAGGTCCGCCTGCTCCAGCTCCCGCGCGCCCTCCTCGGTCAGCACACCGTCCCGGTAGTAGCGGTGGGGCAGCAGCAGCGTCCCGCCGGGGCCCAGGTGCCAGACGCCGGACCTGCCTTCGATGATTCTCACGGTTGGCCTGCGCTTCCTGTGACGGGGGCTTGCTGCGGCGAGTGCTTCCTGCGACGAGTCGGACGGGCATCCGAGCGGAAACGGGGCGCGTGGCCGGAACCCGGGCGCGGCTCCACGGATCCGGCCACGCGGTACCAGTGCCGCGTCAGGCAGCCTTTGCCCGTCAAGGAGCGGCGTCCGGTGCGTGCTATCGGCGTGCCGGACGGAAGCCCTCGTACTGGATGTACTTGGGTTTTCGACCGGTGCGGCGAGAGTGCGTGCCTGGGGGTACCTCCCAGCCCCCAAGGGCTGGGGGCGCGTCGCGACGGGGCGAAGGTTGCCTGACGCGGCACTAGCCCTCGAGGTCCGTGTCGTAGACGCCGCAGATCACCTTGGCGCCCTCGTGCATCTCGGCGGTGTGGGCGAGGACGTCGTCGGAGTTGGAGGGGTATTCCTTGTCGTAGATGCCGCAGACGACCTCGGCGCCCTCGTGCATCTCGGCGGTGTGGGCGAGGACGTCCTCGGAGTTGGAGGGGTATTCCTTGTCGTAGACGCCGCAGACGACCTCGGGGGCCTCGAGCTTCTCGGCGGTGTGGGCGAGGACGTCGTCGGCGTTGCCGAGGGGCGACGCCTTGTCGTAGATGCCGCAGACGACCTCGGGGGTCTCGAACTTCTCGGACTTCTCGGACATGAGTCTCTCCAGGGGGGGTGGAAGCGGATGTTCCGGGTGTCGTTCGCCAGTGCCCGGGCAGCCTCGGAGCGACTGCCGGACGGGCCGTCAGGCCGGGTCTTCGGTGCGCTCGCCGTCCGGCTCGGGGGCCGGTTCAGGCAGGTCGATGCCGTGGGCCACGACCTCGTCGTCCGAGACGCCGAGGGGCTCCATGTAGAGCTTGCAGCCCATCAGGTCGGACCCGATTTCGAACTTCTCGATCATCTGGCGCCTCCCGCGTCGGCTGTGCGGCGGATTGCCGTACCAGCGCGGCACCAGCATTGGCGGGTCCGGTTCAAAAGCGGTCCGTCATCGCTTAATTACCGGCTAATGCACAGGTCAAGGCCGCGTCGGCGGCATGTCGGCGGACCGATCGTGCGCGGGGATCCGAGGATTGGCCGGATGACAGCATGCGGCGCCCGCACTCCGGCGGGAGGGGCCGCCGAACGGGACGAGGTCCAGCATGGCCGTGCAGCACGTCGGGCTGGTTGTTCACCAGGGGCGGGCCGCCGCGCGGGAGGCGGCGGGGGTCGTGCGCGGGTGGTGCGCGGCGCGGGGGGTTCCGTGCACCGAGATCGACGTGTGGTCGCCGCACCAACAGCGCCGCTCCGGGCGGGAGGAGGCCCGCGCGGCCGGGAACCCGGACCTGGTCGTCACCCTGGGCGGGGACGGGACCTTCCTGCGCGGCGCCCGGATCGCCGTGAAGACCGGCGCCACCGTGCTCGGGGTCGATCTGGGGAAGGTCGGCTTCCTCACCGAAGTGCCGGCCGACGATCTCGCCACCGCCCTCGACACCGTGCACGCCGGCCACGCCCCCGTCGAGGAGCGGATGACGCTGACCATGCGCGCCTCCCGGCCGCCGGAGGTCCCCGCCGAGCTGGAGCCGTTCCTCAGCCACGGACGCGGCCCCACCCTGCCGCCCCCGCAGGCACGGCCGGAGGGCATCGTCGGGGACGGCTGGGGCGTGCCGCTGGACGTCAACGCCCTGAACGACGTGGTGGTGGAGAAACTCGCCCGCGACCACCAGGTCGGCGCGGGCGTCTACATCTCCGGCAGGCTGCTGGCCGCCTACTCCGCCGACGCCCTGGTGGTCGCCACGCCCACCGGCTCCACCGCGTACAGCTTCTCCGCCGGCGGGCCCGTGCTCTCCCCGCACATGGACGCCGTCGTGTTCACCCCGATCGCCGCCCACATGACCTTCAGCCGTACCGTCGTCGCCGCCCCCGACGAACCGGTCGCGCTGCGCATCCTGCCGAACTCCGGCCGCGCCGCGGTCAGCGTCGACGGCCAGCTCCGGGGCGTGCTCGACCCCGGCGACTGGATCGGCGTCTACCGGGCCCCGCAGCGCGTACGGCTGGTCCGGCTCCACCCCACCGACTTCTACGGCCGGCTCCGCGACCGCTTCCGGCTCACCGACGCCCCCGCCACCTCCGCCGACGGGGCGGCCGCCCCGTTCTTCCGCCCCGACTCCTGCGTCCCCCCGGACCTGGCCGGCCTGCGCCTGACGCCGCCGGCCGCGGCCCGCTGAGACAAGCGTCGGGGTCAGCCCTTGACGGCACCGGCGGCGAGGCCGGAGGCGATTCTGCGCTGGACGACGAGGAGGTGTTCTTCAACTTGTCGAAGGCGGAGGTCAGTTCGGGGTACGTCTTCGGCGCCCCGGGGACGCCGGCCCGAGTGAACAGGTCGGTGCGGTAGATGCCGACCCGGGCCCCGACGTAGTAGGGCACGCAGTAGGTCCTGCCGTCGTTGCGGCACGCGTCGGCCAGCGCCGGAAGCCAGGCGTCCGACTGGTCGAAGCGGGCCGGGTCGAGCGCGGAGAAGGCGCCGTTGACGATGTAGTTGGTGGTCTCGCTGTTGCCCATCTCCACCACGTCGGGCACGTTCTTCCCGGCGAGGACGGCATCCAGCTTCTGGTTCTTCGTCGTCCACTGCTGGTACTGGACCTCGACCTTGACCCCGGGGTGGGCCTTGGCGAACCGGTCATTGGTGGACTGGACCAGTTGTGGCCAGCTCTCCTGGGCGTCCACGGCCAGCCACACCGTGAGCTTGCCGCCCGACTCGGAACCTCCTCCCGAGCCGGAGCCGGAGCCGCACCCGGCCGCGGCCAGGGACAGGAGGAGTAATGCCAGGACGGCAGGGCGAATGAACGGGCGAGTGGTCATGGGGGTCTCCAACTGCACTGTGGGGGTTGTTTCCTGACTACCCCTCAGGCGGGCCGGAGCTTGCAAAGGTCTAGACATTTGGCCGGAAGACGACGGCCGGTGTCCCACGGAGGTGCGGCGCCCCGGGGTCGCCGGCTCAGTCTTCGTCCTCGGCGGGCATGCTGGTGATCCGGCGGCCGGTGACGGACACCGGACGGATGCGGATCCAGCTGGTGCGCGGCCCGCCCGCCCAGGGCTGGACGGCGAGGTCGCGCATCAGCCGCTGGAGCGTCGGCTCGTCGTCGATCCGCTCGGCGGTGCCGGTGACCAGCACGCTCCAGCCGTTGCTCCGGTGGTCGTCGGTCCGGTCGACCTCGAAGGAGACGTCGGTGCCGGGCGGCGGGTCGGCGGCGCTGTGGTGGTGGGTGCGGTAGACGACGGTGTGCCGGTCGACGGCGTAGTTCACCGGGAGGATCGCCGGGCCGTGTTCGCCGGGCAGCCCGATCCGTCCGACACCCCGGGTGCCCACCCGGTCCCAGCACTCCTCCTCGGTGAGCCGCACCAGCACCGGCCGGGGAGCGGGCGGTGCCTGCCCGGGAGGCGGGTCGGCGCGGCCGGCGACCAGCTCGTGGTAGGTCAGGCCGAGCGCGGCGGCGATCCGCAGGAAGCCGTTGGGGTCGAAGCCCGGACCGGCCGCGGTCAGCAGCTCCAGGTAGGGGCGCGACATGCCGGCCCGGTGGGCCAGCGCGTCCGGACCGAGGCCGATTTGTGCCTGCCGGTCGGCGATCCGGTGGGCGACCGCGGCGGCGGCCGACGGGCCGGTCCGGGGGTGCGGTTCCATGGATTTCCACCTCCTGGCGGTCAGGCCCGGAACAGGGCGACCTTGAGCGCCCCGGTCCCGGCGGCGTTGCCGAAGACGTCGTAGGCGTCCGGCATCTCGTCGAGCCCGAACCGGTGGGTGACCAGGCCGGTCACGTCGAGCCGCCCGGCGGCCAGCAGGTCGAGCAGCAGCGGGGTGCTGTCGGTGTCGACCAGGCCGGTGGTGATGGTGATGTCCTTGATCCACAGGTCTTCGAGGTGCAGCACGGCGGGACTGCCGTGCACGCCGACATTGGCGACGTGCCCGCCGGGCCGCACCAGCCGGGTGCAGAGCTCGAAGGTGTCGGGGACGCCGACCGCCTCGATCGCCACGTCGACACCGAGCCCGTCCGGGCTGAGCGCCCGCACCGCCTCCTCCGGGGCGCCGTCGCCGGGCAGCACCTCGTCGGCCCCGGCCCGCTCGGCGGCGGCCAGCCGGCCCGGCGCCAGGTCGACGGCGACGATCCGGCGCGGGCTGAACAGGCGGGCGGTGGTGATCGCGGCCAGGCCGATCGGCCCGGCACCGATCACCGCCACCGTGTCGCCGGGCCCCACCCGGCCGTTCAGCACCCCCACCTCGTACGCGGTGGGCAGGATGTCGGCGAACATCAGCGCGGTCTCGTTGTCGACGGTGTCCGGCAGCGGGTGCAGCGAGTTGTCGGCGAACGGGGTGCGCACGTACTCGGCCTGGGTCCCGTCGACCAGATGCCCCAGGATCCACCCGCCGCCGCCCGTGCACTGCCCGTACCTGCCCTGCCGGCAGTACCCGCAGCGCCCGCAGGCCGAGATGCAGGAGACCAGCACCCGGTCACCGACCGCGACGGTGCGGACCGCGCTGCCGGTCTCGACGACCGTGCCGACGGCCTCGTGGCCGAGCACCCGGCCCTCGGTGACCTCGGGCACGTCGCCCTTGAGGATGTGCAGGTCGGTGCCGCAGATGGTGACGGCGTCCACCCGGACGACCGCGTCCTCCGCGTCGCGGACCACCGGGTCGGGGACCTCGCCCCAGGTGCGCCGGCCGGGCCCGTGGTAGGTCAGTGCCTTCATCGCTCTCACGCCCTCCGCTGTCGCTTCCCCTACCAGCCTGGGCGGTTCCGGCCGCCCCCGCCACGGTTGCCGGAGCGGCACGGCCGCCGACCCCGTGCGCACACTGGAAACCGGGCGACGCACACGGACGGAGGTGGACGCGTGCAGTCCGACACCCCGCAGCGGCGGGCCGAGGCCCTGCACCGGCTGATGCCGGACGCGTGGACGCTGCGCCACCGCGGCATCGCGCCACTGGACGAAGGGCTCCGCGAGGCGCTGTGCGCCGTCGGGAACGGCTACCTGGTCACCCGCGGGGCCGCGCCCGAGGCCGTCGCGGACGGCGTGCACTACCCCGGCACCTACCTGGCCGGCTGCTACGACCGCACCGCCTCCCAGGTCGGCGGGCGGGTGTTCACCCACGAGGACCTGGTCAACTGCCCGAACTGGCTGCCCGTGACCTTCCGCTGCGCGGACGGCGACTGGTTCACCGGCCCGCCCGCCGAGCAGGAACTCGAACTCGACCTGCGCCGCGGCGTCCTGACCCGCCGCGCCCTGTGCGTGGACGGCGCGGGGCGGCGCACCCGGCTGGTCCAGCGCCGGATCGCCAGCCAGGCCCGGCCGCACCTGGTGGCGCTGGAGACCGTCCTCACCGCCGAGAACTGGTCCGGCCGGCTGGAGGTCCGCTCCGCGCTCGACGGCACCGTCACCAACAGCGGCGTGCCACGCTACGCGGGACTCACCAGCCGGCACCTCACCCCGCTGCGCCAGGGCCTCGACCCGGACGGCACGCTGTGGCTGGAGGTGTCCACCGGCGCGGGCCGGCGCATCGCGCTCGCCGCCCGGCACCGCGTCCGGGTCGGCGGCCGGCCCGCCGAAGTCGCGTCCGCCATGGCCGCGCCCGCCGAGGCCGCGTCCGTCGAAGTCGCGTCCGCCGGGGTTGCGTCCGCCGAAGTCGCGTCCGTCGAGGCCGCGTCCGCCGGCCTGACCGGCGAGGGCCTGGCCGGCGAGGGCCTGGCCGCCACCACCTTCGCCGTGCAGGCGTCCGCCGGCACGGCCGTCACCGTCGACAAGGCCGTCGCCGTCCACACCTCGCACGACCCGGCCACCGGCGACCCGCTCGACGCCGCCCGCCAACTCGTCGCCGAAGCCGAGGACTTCGACCACCTGCTGACCGAACACGCCCTGCGCTGGGCGCAGTTGTGGCGGCGCTGCCGGATCGACGCGGACTTCCCGGGCCGCGGGCCGCTGCACCTCGACCTGTTCCACCTGCTGCAGACCTGGTCGGAGCACTCCGCCGACCTGGACGTCGGCGTACCGGCCCGCGGCCTGCACGGCGAGGCGTACCGCGGCCACGTCTTCTGGGACGAACTGTTCGTCCTGCGGGTCCTCGACCTGCGCTTCCCCGAACTCGCCCGCGCCGTCCTGCGCTACCGCCACCGCCGCCTCGACGCCGCCCGGCGCGCCGCCCGCGCGGAGGGCCGCCGCGGCGCCAGCTACCCCTGGCAGAGCGGCAGCGACGGGCGGGAACAGTCCGCCCAGGTGCACCTCAACCCGCTGTCCGGCCGCTGGCTGCCCGACCACAGCCACCTGCAACGGCACATCGGCTCCGCCGTCGCCTACAACATCTGGCAGCACTACCAGGCCACCGGCGACCTCGGCTTCCTCGCCGAGACCGGCGCCGAGACGCTGCTGGAGATCGCCCGCTACTGGGCGTCGGCCGCCGAGCACGTGCCGTCCCGCGGGCACTGGTCGATCCGTGGGGTGCTCGGCCCCGACGAGTACCACGACGCCTACCCCTGGGCGGACCGGCCCGGGCTCGACGACAACGCGTACACCAACGTCCTCGCCTCCTGGGTCCTCGCCCGCGCCCAGGACACCCTCGACCTGCTGCCCGACCGCCGCCGCGGCGAACTGACCGAGCGCCTCGCCCTGGACGCCGCCGAACTCCAGCACTGGCAGGACGTCGGCCGGCACCTGCACGTGCCCTTCCACGACGGAGTGATCAGCCAGTTCGACGGCTACGAACACCTCGCCGAACTCGACTGGGCGACCTACCGCCGCCGCTACCCCGACCTGCGCCGCCTCGACCGGATCCTGGAGGCCGAGGGCGACACCGTCAACCGCTACCGGGCCTCCAAACAGGCCGACGTGCTGATGCTCTGGTACCTGTTCTCCGCCCACGAGGTCCGCGACCTGCTGCGCCGCCTCGGCCACCCCGCCGAACACGAACTGATGCGCCGCACCGTCTCCCACTACCTGCACCGCACCGTCCACGGCTCCACCCTGAGCTCCGTCGTGCACGCCTGGGTACTGACCCGCTGCGACCGCCGCGCCTCCTGGAAGCACTTCCGCGACGCACTCACCGCCGACCTGCGCGACAGCCAGCGCGGCACCACCCGCGAGGGCATCCACCTCGGCGCGATGGCCGGCGCCGCCGACCTGCTGCAACGCTGCTACACCGGCCTGGAACTGCGCGAGGACGCCCTGTGGCTCGACCCGAGGCTGCCCGCCGCGCTCAGCGGCCTCGCCCTCGACCTGCACTACCGCGGCCACTGGGGCGTGCGGATCACCGTCGACCGGCAGACCGCGACCGTCGCCCTCGGCACGGACCGGCCGGAACCCGTCACGGTGCGCTTCCGCGGCACGGCCGTCCCGGTGCGGCCCGGCGAGAGCCGCACCTTCACGCTCTGACCGGGCCCGATGCCCCACGGGCCAGGGCCGGTCGGCCCTCGCCCGTCCCACCGGGCACGCCTACCGTGGAAATTGCCGGTGTGCGGCCGTTCGAGCCGCCGACGGAGGAAGGAAGCAACGATGCGTGCCGTGATCGTCTACGAAAGCATGTACGGCAACACCGGGCAGGTCGCCCAGGCGATCGCCCACGGCATCCGGACGACCAAGCCGGACGCCGACGTGCGGTGCCTGCCGGTCGCCGAGGCCGAGACCGAGGCCGTCGGGGACGCGGACCTGCTGGTGGTCGGCGGCCCCACACACATGCGGGGCATGTCCACCGGTCTCAGCCGTACCGTCGCCGCGAAGACCGGCGCACCGGAGGAGAGCCCCGGCCTGCGTTCCTGGTTCCGGTCCCTGCCGGCCGAGGGCGCGGGCACCCGCGCCGCCGCGTTCGACACCCGGGTCGAGGGGAAGCACTCCGGAGCGGCGGCCGACGGCATCGCCGCGCGCCTCACCCGCCACAACTACGACCTCACGGCCGAGCCCGTCGGCTTCCTGGTGGAGGACGTCGGTGGACCGCTGCGCGACGGCGAGCTGGACCGGGCCAAGGAGTGGGGTGCGGCGCTCGCCTGACGGGCGCGGCCGTCAGTGGGCGGCGGCGCAGTCCGGGTGGCCCCAGCCGGAGCCGACCTTGGTGATGGTCGCGCCCTTCGGGTACGCGGTGCCGCACGGGCAGGTGCCCGGGAAGCGGGCGGCGAGGGTGCGGCCTCCGGCGGACTTGGTGGTGCTCTTCGCAGCGGTGGCCCGGCGGGGCTTGCTCGCGGGCTTGGCGGCCGAGCTCTGCGGGTCGGGCTCGGGCAGGTCGGCCGCGGTGCCGGACGCGCCCTGCTGAGTGCGGGCGGCGTCGCTGGCGGCCTTGTCCGCGATGGCGTTCAGCGGGTCGCCGTCCACCTGGTGCGCCGCGACGTAGACGAAGGTGACGTCCCGGCCGGTCAGCAGCGCGTCGATCCGCTGGATCAGCTCCTGATTGGCGACCGGCTTGCCCGCGGCGGTCTTCCACCCGTTGCGCTTCCACCCCGCCAGCCACTTGGTGACGGCGTCGCGGGTGTAGGTGCTGTCCAGCCGCACCTCCAGCGGCACGCCCGGGTCGGTGGAGGCCAGCAGCTGCTGGAGGGCGGTCAACTCGCCGATGTTGTTGGTGCTGTGGCCGAGCGCCCCGGACTCCCAGCGCTGCGGCACGGCCGCACTGTCGGCGACCACGTACGCCCAGCCCGCCGGCCCGGGGTTGCCCTTGGCTGCGCCGTCACATGCGGCGATCACTCGTTCAAGCATGTGTCGATCATGCCAGGCGCCGCACCGGGGCGGCGGCGGGTGGTTGGTCAGGCGAAGGCCTCGGGGGAGGGGGAGCGGGCGGCGGACAGGTCGATGGGGGCGCCCGGGTGGAGGGTGGTGGCCCGGAGGTTGTGGGTGACTTCGGTGGTGGCGGCGTCGAACTGGGGGGCGGTGATCTCGAAGGTGGCGCTGGCGAAGAGGCCTTGGGCGGCGAGGGCCGGGTCGGGGTGCGGGTTGCGGGACAACTGGGCCGCGCGGTCGCGGAGTTCGAGCATGGTGGGGATGGCCAGGGCCAGGTGGCGGGGGCAGCCGTCGAAGGCGGAGGCGAGGTAGCGGAGCAGGACGGCGTAGCGGGAGTTGAAGGCGACGGCCTGCTCGTAGACGCCGCTGGTCTGCTCGTACCGCTGGTAGTCGGCGACCTTGGAGTCGCCGTGGATCGGGTAGGCGTCGTCCCAGGAGACGTCGATCAGCGGACCGCTGGGCGGGTCCTTGGGGCGGTCGTGCGGGCCGTAACCGCGGCCGGTGTAGATCTCGTTGAAGCGGAACCAGTGGGCGAGTTCGCGTTCCTCGCCGAACACCTCGTTGCTGTTCCAGATGGTGTCGTGGACGCCCTCGCCCTGTTCGGTGATGGTCTCGATCGCCAGCAGCGCGGTGGCCAGGTCCCCGATCGGGAAGACTTCGCCGCCGGAGTTGTAGAAGTCCTCGGGGCCGACCTGGCGTTCGGGGCCGCCGGTGAAGACCCGGTCGTGGCCGAGGGTGCGGACGAGGTACTCCAGGCCCTGGCGGATGGTGTCGTAGAACTGTCCGATGGAGGTCCAGCCGTCGCCGGGGGTGGCCGGGGCCGTCATGCTCTTCGGCTGTTCGATCCGCAGGAAGGTCTTCAGCGCCTCGGGGGAGAAGTGCCGCAGGCCGATCGACGGGACAGACTCGCCGCTGAACGGCAGCCTCGCCGGGTACTCGGCGACGACCCGGGAGTCGACGACCGGGGTGCCGCCGACGGCGTTGAGCAGGTTGGCGGCCAGCGTCATGTGGAGCATCTCCTCCATCAGGACGGCGCGGATCCCGTAGTAGGCGGGCGTGTTGGTGCCGGGGCGGATGGTGTACATGCCGGTCATGTAGACCGGGATGGTGAGGTGCTCGACCTCCAGCGCCGCCTGGAGGTAGGTGCGCAGCTCGTCCAGGGTCTTCGGGACGGCGAAGCCGGCCTTCTCCACTGCCAGGGCGGTCCTCATGCGGGTACCTCCGCTTCGTCGGCGCCCCGGATGTCGGCCGGGCGCCGGTCGAGGAGCAGGTCGGTGTGGATCTGCTCGGCGCTGCGCAGGGCGAGGGCCAGCATGGTGAGGGTGGGGTTGCTGGTGCCGACGGACGGCATGCTGCCGCAGCCGACGGCGTACAGGTTGGGGTGTTCCCAGGTGCGCTGGAAGCCGTCGACCACGGAGTCCTTCGGGGAACTGCCCATGATGTGCGTGCCGGCGCCGTGCCCGGCGCCGCTGTAGCCCAGGTCCATCGTGGTGCCGTCGACGGTGTGGGTGAAGTGGCCGAGCGGGGGGACGCCGTCGCGCGGCGCGAAGTCGGTGTAGTCGGTGGCGCCGAGGTGCTGGAAGATCTGCCCGGCGACCAGGCGGGCCGCGTAGATCCCGTCGCGGGTGTGCTGGTCGAGGTCGTAGGTGAGGACGGGGCGCAGGTTGCCCATCGCGTCGCGGTAGCGGCGGTCGACGGTGACCCGGTTGGCCGGGTTCGCGGACTGCTCGACGGCGACCTGGAGTTGGAGCTGCCGGCCGATGGTGGAGCCGAGCAGGCGGCGCAGTTCGGGGCCGAAGACGCCGTCGGGGCGGACCTCGCCGTTCCTGTCGCCGCCGATGCCGAGCGCGGTGGCGACGTTGCTCATCGGGGCGCCGGTGGCCCAGCCCCAGCCCCAGTTGCCGATCTCGATCCGGAACGGGGCCCGGCGCCGGCGTCCGTCCCCGAACCGGAAGACCTCCCAGCCGGAGGTGTGCCCGGGCCCGCGGAACGGGCCGACCGGGCCTCTCTTCTCGTCGGCGAGCGCCCAGTTGAGGATGGTGGGGTGGTCCATCAGGTTGCGGCCGACCTGGTCGCTGCCGTTGGCGAGCCCGGAGAACAGCAGCAGGCGGGCGTTCTCGATGGCGTGCGCGGCGAGCACCACCGTGTTCGCCTCGACCACGTACGACCGGCCGACCGGCGAGACCGGGTCGGTGTAGGCGCGGAACTCGACGCCGCTCACCCGGCCGCCCATGGTCGGCCCCGCCAGGCGGACCCGGGTCGCCACGCAGCGGGTGGCGAGCGTGACCGTCCTCGGGAAGCGGGCCTGCTGGCGCAGCGGGTGGGACTTGGCCTGCACCGGGCAGATCGGCACACAGCTCGCGTTGCCCACGCAGCGCTCGCCGTAGTTGGGCAGGCCCACGGCGCTCGCCGGCCGGTACGGTTCCGGCTTGTAGTCCGGGTTCGGGGTGGAGTTGCGGGCCTGCGGCAGGCTGTGGATCTTCAACGGATAGGTGTCGTGGGCGACTTGGTCCGGGATCGGGGTGCCGTCGAGGCCGGTGCAGTACTGGTCGATGTAGCTGGGCGGGATCCGGTGCATCGGGTAGACGTAGTCGGGGTCCGTGACGACACCGAGCTCGCGCTGATCGGCGGCGTCCCCGGCCACGCCGATCTCCAACTCGGCCCGGGCGTACCAGGGTTGCAGGTCCGCCGCGTCGATCGGCCAGTCGCGGCCGTAGCCGAAGTGTTCCTTGGTGGCGAAGTCCTCGGGGTGCATGCGCGGCACCGCCCCGAGCCAGTGCATCGCCGCGCCGCCCAACTCCCGCAGGTAGTCGGTGCCGTAGGGCAGCCGGCCGTTCTGCACGAAGTAGCCGCCTGCGGTGTACTCCCGCTCACCGGGCTCCGGGTCGGTCACCGGTGCGAGGTCGAGGACGTCGGGGAAGGGGGCGGCGGTGCTGCGCCGGTAGGCGGAGTTGGGCACCTTGGCGACGGCCGAGTAGAAGGTGGACAAGGAGCCCAGGTAGCCGGGCCAGGTCTCGGTGCCGCCGTTCCCGGCCTCCAGGACCAGCACGTGCCAGCCCCGGTCGCCGAGGTCCTTGGCGAGCAGGCTGCCGGCCCAGCCGCCGCCGACGATGACGACGTCGTAGCGGCGGCGGACCGCCTCGTCCGCGCTGACGGTCTCGGTCATGCGTCCTCCTTCGAACTGCCGGGCCGTTCGGCGGCGGTGGGGACGGCGGACGGCGGAATGTGGCGGGCGGCGCGGAGCCCGGGCAGCAGGTGCCCGGGGACGGCGTCCAGGGCGACCTCGGCGGTCAGCCCGGTGCGGAAGGGGAGTTCGGCGAGGCCGAGGCCCTCGCGCAGCGCCGCGGTGTCGGGCTGGGCGGGCGGCTTGACCGCCCAGGTGCCGAAGCCCGGCGGTTTGGCGCCGGACGGGTGCCCGTGGAAGGTGCGCCAGGCCAGGCCCTCGACGTAGGACTCCGGGGCGACCACGAACTCCTCGTTGGCCACCTGGCGGCGCAGCGCCGCGTGGGCGGCCGGTGCCAGGCGGGGCCAGGCGCCGGTGAGCCACAGGTAGGTGAGCGCCCGGGCCACCTCCAGGTGGACGGGGGAGAGGCCCTGCGGGCCGCCGCCGTCCGCGACGGCGGCCTTCCAGGCGGCCCAGAACTCGCCGAACTGCTCGGCCCCGACCTGCTGTTGGGTGGTCTCCAAGTAGCGTTCGGCCATGCCGGTGCCGTACAGGTCGAACGCGGAGAACCCGGTCAGCGGCACGGACAGCTCGACGAAGTCCTCAACCTCTTTCGTCACAGCGGGAACTGTCATCACGTTCCTTCCTCGCGGGGAGGTCGCCGGGCCCGGGGCGGGATGCCGTGCACGCGGACAGTCCTCGGGCTAACTGCCTTGATTCTTCGCCCACATCGGGGCCGCGTGGCGGTTTCCGCCGAACGGAGGCCCGGGATTCACCCGTCCGGCGGCTCAAGTCAGGGCGATCGCGCCCTCGCAGACCGTGCGGCCCGACTGGAGCGCCCGTACGTCGAGACGGTGTGCGGAGGAGGTGCGTACCTGGAGCACGCACGGGTCGTCGGGGGTGGTCCAGCCGGTGAAGGTGAGGGTGAACTGCTTCAGCCGGTCCGGTTGTCGGGTGTGGGCCGGGTCGAGCAGTTCCCGGGCCAGGGTCATGCCCGGGATGTGGTCGGTCCGGGTGCCGCGGAAGAGCAGTTGGTCTTCGGCCGGGCGGAACTCCCGGGTGCGGGCGTCGGGCCAGGGCGGGGGGTCCTCGGGCGGGGTCCGCGGGGAGCTGCGGACGAATCGGTGGACGGCGGGGGAGAGGAAGGCGAAGTTCACCTCCGCGGTGCCCAACGTCCGCTCCGCCGTGCGGACTTCGCCCCGGAAGGTGGCGCCGAGGAGCTGGCCCCGGCGCAGGTCCGGCTCCAGGCAGGCGAGGTCGACGGTGAGCGGTCCGCCGGGCGGCAGGGGGCGGCGGTCGGGGGTGGTGGTGAGCGAGCGGAAGACGCAGTGGTGGGTGCGGGGTACGCCGTACGATTCGTGGGCGGTCAGCAGGGCGGCCTGGCGTACGGCGTGGACCAGGAGCAGTGGGTGGTCGCCGCCGTCGTGGCGGGCCTCGACGACGGTGCGGTGTTCGTCCAGGCTACGCCAACTGGTCAGTCTCACGCCGTAGTTCGGGTCGTGAAGGTCCTCGGGTACGGCCGAGGGGGCCTCGGTGTGCGGGGCGGGCATCCGGTTCGTCCCTTCGGTCAGTGGCCGCGTCGGCGCAGTGCCGCGGTGGTGAGTTCCGTCGGTGTCCAGCCGCCGTCCTCCGGGTTGAGGGTGCGGCCCGGGGGCACGATCGCGTCGATGCGGTCGAGCACGTCCTGGGTGAGGCGGACGTTCACGGCGCCCAGTTGGCTTTCGAGCTGCTCCATGGTGCGGGGGCCGATGATGGCGGAGGTCACGCCCGGGTGTTCGGTGACGAAGGCCAGGGCGAGGTGGATCAGGCTGATGCCCGACTCCTCGGCCAGGTGGGCGAGTTGCTCGACGGCGTCGAGTTTGCGCTGGTTGGCCTCGGTGGACAGGTCGTAGCGCTTGGCCCAGCGGCCGGCCCGGCCGGTGGTGTCGATGTCCTGGCCCTTGCGGTAGCGGCCGGTCAGCCAGCCGCCGGCCAGCGGGCTCCACGTGGCGGTGCCCATCCCGTACTTCTGGCAGGTGGGCAGCACGTCCGCCTCGATCTCGCGGGCGAGCAGCGAGTACGGGGGCTGTTCACAGACGAAGCGTTCGCGGTGGCGGCGTTCGGCGGTCCACTGGGCTTCGACGATGTGGTGGGCGGGGAACGTCGAGCTGCCGAGGTAGCGGATCTTCCCGGCCCGGACGAGGTCGGTGAGCGCGCCGAGTGTCTCGTCGATGTCGGTGTGCGGGTCCGGGCGGTGGACCTGGTAGATGTCGATCCAGTCGGTGCCGAGGCGGCGCAGGCTGTTGTCGACCGCCTGGTGGATCCAACGGCGGGAGTTGCCGCGGGAGTTGGGGTCGGCGCCCATGGGCGAGTGCACCTTGGTGGCCAGCACCACGCGGTCCCGGCGGCCCGACATCGCGAGCGCCTTGCCGACGATCTCCTCCGACTCGCCGCGCGAGTAGGAGTCGGCGGTGTCGATGTAGTTGACGCCGGCCTCCATCGCCCGGTTCAGGATGGCGATGGAGTCGGTGGCGCTCCGGTTGCCCCAGGACCCGAACATCAGGGTGCCGAGGCAGAGTTGGCTGACCCGGATCCCGGTGGAGCCGAGGTGTCGGTACTTCATGCGGTGACCGCCTGCTGCGCCGCGGACCGGCCGGCGATCAGGGCGGCGACGCGGTCCGGCTTGTCGTAGAGGAAGTAGTGGCCGCCGGGGAGGTACTCGACCTCGACGGGGCCCGAGGTGTAGGCCGCCCAGCGCGGCAGTTGCTCGGTGTGCGTCATCCCGTCCTCCCGGCCCGCCAGGACGTGCACGGGGACGCTGATGCGGTGCGGCGGGTCGGCCGGGGTGTAGGCGTGCACCATGCGCTGGTCGTTGCGGATGATGTGCAGGAAGCCCTCGGCCATCGCCCGGCTGAGCCCCCTGGGGACGCCGCCGACCGCGCTCAGCTCGGCGAACAGCTCGTCGTCGGGGAGTTTGGCGACGCGCCTGCCCCAGTCGGTCTGCAGGTGCGGGGGGTTGCGGCCGGAGACGATCAGCGTGCGCGGGGTCTTCAGGCCGCTGCGTTCGAGGTGGCAGACCAGCTCGTAGGCGATCAGGGCGCCCATGCAGTGGCCGAGCACGAGGAACTCGTCGCCGTCCAGCCGGTCGACCAGCACGCCCGCCAAGTCGACTGCGGCGTACGGGAGTTCGGTGGCGAAGGGCTCGGAGCGGCGGGTGCCGCGGCCGGCGGGTTCGAGGGGGACCACCTCGATGCCGGCGGGGAAGGTGCGCTGCCAGGGCCGGAAGACGCCGGCGGAGCCCCCGGCGTGGGGGATGCAGAACACCTGCGTGCGCGCGGGGGCCACGGTGTCACCCTGCCTTTCTCGGCGGGTCGGGGTCGGGGAGTGGTGTGTCACTTGTGCTGTGCGGTCAGCGAGAGCGGGACGACGGAGACCTGCGCGGGCTGCTCGCTGCGCAGCAGCAGTTGCCGCAGCGCGTCGTGCAGGATGGCCTCGGTGACCAGGACCGGCTCCGAGACGTGCACCTCCAGCTCGATCCGGGGCTCGCCGTCGTCGCCGCGGGTGACCTTGGGGACGGCGCGGGCGACGCCCGGGATGCTCTGCGCGGCCTGCCGGATCGTGAACAGCGAGACCTTCTCGCCGCGGACGACGACGAAGTCCGACAGCCGGCCCCGGTAGTGGAGGTAGCCCGCGTCGTCCAGGCGGAACAGGTCGCCGGTCGCGATCAGCCCGGGCTCCAGCAGGGGCTGGCGCACGGACGGGCCGACCTTGCGCAGCAGCGCGGTGTCGGTGGCCACCAGCAGCTCGCCCACGCCGTCCCGGTCCGGCTCGCGGACCGTGACGCCGACGCCGTCCAGCGGCAGGCCCACGGAGGCGTGCCGGTGCGCCGGTTCGCGGTGCGCGGCCAGGGTGGCGACCCGGGGGCCGGCCTCGGTGAGCCCGTAGGTGAGGTACAGCTCGCCGCCGGGGTTGAGCGCCAGCAGGCCGGCGACGTGCCGGGGGTCGATCCGGTCGCCGCCGACGGCCAGCGAGCGCAGCGGGGCCGGCAGCCGCTCGCCGGCCTCGACGAGCTGGCGGGCGATGGTCGGGGTGATGGAGGAGGACGTCACGCCGTGCCGGGCGACGCTCTCGCGGTAGCCGGCCGGGTTGAACGGCGGGCCGGAGACGACCAGCCCGGCGCCCGTCACCAGGGCGGTCATGGCCTGCGCGACGATCGCGTACGAGAAGTAGAGCGGCAGGGTGATCAGCAGCCGGTCGTCGGCCCTGGTGCCGACCGCGGCGGCGTGCCGGCGGGCGTTGCGCAGCAGCGACCCGATGTGGTGCAGGCAGGCGCTGAACATGCCGGACGTGCCGGAGGTGAGCATCAGGACGTGGCCCGGCGCGTACCCCCCCGGCGCCTGGGCGCCCGGCAGGTGGACGGCCTGCTGGCCGCCCACCCGGTGCGTCCGGGCGGCGCCGTAGCGGGCCGGGTCGATGCGCGCGGCGATCAGCGCTCCGGCGCCGAGGTGCTCGGCCAGTGCGGCGATCCGGGCGGACGGGGTGGACGGGCTGACCGCCAGCGGGACGCAGCCGCCGAGCAGCACGGCGAAGTACTGCTTGAGCAGGTGGGTGCCGTTGGCCAGGGCGATGACGACGGGCGTCCCCTCGCTCAGGCCCAGGCGCGCGAAGTCGGCCCTGACCGTGTCGAAGTCCGGTTCGTCGGACGCGGCGCCGGGGCGGCCGAGATCCACGGTGCGGGCCAGCAGCGCGACGACGTCCTCGTGGGCGACGCCCGGACCGGTGGCCAGAGTGCGAGCAGGCATGAGTGATCCCGGTTCAGCTGGTCGGGGCAGCCGGGCGGACCGGCGCCGAGAGGCGGATGAGGTCGGGCGCCGGGTGCGCCTCGGCGGCGTCGGCGGACCGCAGGACCGCGCACCGGACGGCGTGGGTGTCGCCCTTGCGCTGGTGGGTGCCGACCAGGACGTGGCGCGCGGTGCCCTGCTCCAGCCAGCTCGCGGCCAGGTCGAGGGCGGTGGGCAGTGCCGCGGCCGGTGGCATGGACAGGGTGAGCGACGGGCCGCGGAAGCCGTCGCGGATGCAGGTCAGCCCCGCGAGCGAGCCCGGGTTGGCGCCGGCGAACTTCAGCGGCGACAGGCGCCCCCTGGGTGTGGCCCGGGCGATCAGGCGCATGGTGTCGAGCGTGCAGATCTCGCTGACGGTGATCACGCCCACCAGGTCGCCCGCCGCTGCCAGTTCGCTGTCGCAGTCCGCCACGGCGGCCCGGCAGACCCCGGACATCAGCCAGGCCAGCGGATCGGCGAACAGCGAGGAGGAGTTGCGGGAGTACTGCTCGGGCGCCTCCGTCACGGTCTCGGCGTACCCGACGACGGCCAGCGCGGGGCGGGTCCGGACGTCACTCATGGTCGCTCCCGGGGACGGCGAGGACGAGCGCGGTGTTGAAGCCGCCGAAGCCCAGGGTCAGGCTCAGGCCGCAGCCGCCCGCGACGGGCAGCGGCCCGCCAATCGGCAGGGGCAGCGGGAAGCCGTCCATCGGGCTCTCCAGGCAGTGCACGGGTGGCACTTGGCGGTCGGTCAGGGCCTTGATCAGGGTGATGGCCTCGATGGTTCCGCAGGCGCCGAGGCTGTGGCCGAGGGCGCCCTTGGTGCCGAAGACCACGGGGCCGTCCGGCCCGGTGCCGAACAGCGAGCGGAGGCTGGTGGCCTCCACCTCGTCGTTGACGGGGGTTCCGGTGCCGTGCGCGCTCACCACGGCGATGTCCCCGGCGGTCAAACCGCCGGCCGCCAGCGCCCGTTCGACCGCGAGGCGGATGCTGCGGCCGCTCGGGTCCGGCGCGGTCATGCCCGCCGCGTCGTTCGCGGAGCCCGCGCCGCGCAGCTCGGCGTGCACCCGGGCGCCGCGCCGGGCGGCGTGCCCGGCGGATTCCAGGACCAGGACGCCGGCGCCCTCGCCCAGCAGCATGCCGTTGTGCCGGGCGTCGAAGGCGCGCAGGGACTCGGGGCTCATCGTGCCGAGCAGCGAGTGCCCCAGCCGCTTGGCGGCCGTCACGACGTCGACGCCGACGCACACGCAGATCTCACGGCGCCCCGAGCGGATCAGCTCGGCGCCCATCAGGACGGCGTCCGAGCCGGCCGAACAGGCGGTCGTCACGCAGAGCGGCGTACCGGCGAAACCCGCCAGGGCGGCCGTGTCGCGGGCCCAGGTGTAGAGCGAGGGCAGGTCGGGGTCGTCGAGGTTCCCGGCGTAACTCGTGCCGAGAATCAGCTCGGCGTCGAAGCCGTCCCAGGAGGGGATTCCCGCGTCGGCGAGCGCCGAGTACACCGCGCGGGCGGCGAGTTCGCGCTGCCGGACATGGGGAGGCGCGTCGACTGGAACGCTCGTCACGACGGCCGCGAGAAGGCTCCGGAGAGGGACGCCGGAGGGAAGTTCGGAGATTCCCGACTCCCCCTTGAGGAGGGCAGTCCAGACGTCGTCGACGGAATTGCCGAGAGGTGTCTCCCAGCCGATCCCCGTCACGACCGGGGCTGACGAACAGGTGCCGGTCACATCGCTCCATCCATGCGTCGCACGCCCTGCGGCGTGCTTTGTGAGAGGGCGTTTCGTCAAGCGGCGGCCGGTGCGGCCAGCAGCTTTTCGACGAGAGCGGTGGCGGCGGCGACGGTGGCGAAGTTCTCGGGCGTGAACTCCTCGTCGGAGATGGTCACCTCGAAGGCTTCTTCGAGCTGGACGCGGAGTTCGACGAATCCGATGGAATCCACCCCGAAAACGTCCCGCAGGCTGTCCTGCTCGCCCATCTGATCCACCGGGACCTCGACGTAGACATGCGAAACGAGAATCTGCTTGATGGTGTCGGAAACGGACACGGAAAACACCTTTCAGTGAGTGTGTTCGGGCATGGTGGAGAAGGCCGGAAAACGGCCTCGGAAAGCGATTTCTCTTACTTCGACCGGTTGGTGCGCTGGGACAGTGCGGCGCCGGCCAGGATCACCATTGCCCCCACCGGCTGGTGCCAATCGATGCTTTCGCCGAGCACCAGCACACCCGCGACGGTGGAGACGATCGGCACCAGGTACGTCACCATCGACGCCACCGTGGCCCCGGCGTCCCGCACCAGGCCGTACTGGATGAGGAAGGCGATGCCCGTCCCCAGCGCGCCGAGGACGACGAGCGACAGGGTCGGACCGGGCGGGAACGCCTGCGGCAGCGAGGTAATCAGTGGGGTGACCAGCGCCAACTCCACCGCACCGGCGGACAGTTGGGCCGCGCACAGGGCCGCGCTGGAGTGCCCGGAGTCGGTGAGGAAACGGCGGACGTAGACCCAGCCGGCGCCCATGCTCAGGGCGGCGGCGAGCGCCAGGCCCGCGCCGACCGGGTCGCCGGCGTCGATGCCTTTCCAGATTCCGAACACCACGAGGACACCGAGGAAACCGACGGCCATTCCCGCCAGCCGGTTCCGGGTGGGCCGTTCGCCCGGAAGTGCGCTGACCGCGACGAGCAGCGTGAACAGCGGCGTGGTGGCGTTGCAGATCCCGGCCAGCGCCGAGGTGATGCGCTCCTCGGAGTAGGCGAAGAGCGTGAACGGCAGGGCGTTGAGCAGAAACGCGGCCGCGCCGAGGTGCAGCCACAGGCCCGGCCGGCGCGGCAGCGCCTCGCGTTTCACCGCCGCCACCGCCAGCATCGTGATCGCGCCGAACGCGACCCGGGCAAAAGCGACCTGGAGCGGCGCGAAAGCCTCCCCGCTCACCTTCACGAAGAGGAAACTGAGGCCCCAGACCAGCGCCAGTGCGGCGAATCGGATCCGCCAGTCGAGGCGGGGGCGGGACCCGGGAGCCGAGCCCCCGTCCGCTTCGGCGATCACGGAAGGCGATGCCGCATCCGCGGGGCGGGGACCGGGAGCGACAAGCGGTGACGCCGAACTGCTGCTCCCGCCTTTGGACTTGGAGAACATTGCGTCCATGACCATCAGTATGTGATCAATAACAGATCCGGGACAAGCGAGTTTTCCTGAGGTCTGTTTGCAGCAGAATTTCATCATGCTCACTTTGGACAGACTTCGCACGCTGCAAGCAGTGGCAGCGCACAGTTCGGTCAGCAAGGCCGCCGTCGTCCTGCACCTGACGCCTTCGGCGGTCTCCCAACACCTGCGCAAGCTCGAACAGGAGACCGGTCATCAGCTGGTGACGCGCACCGGCCGCGGCATCCGGCTCACGCCCACGGCGGAACTGCTGGTGGACCGGGCCCGGCAGATTCTGGCCCTGGTCAACGAGACCGAGGCGGAACTCCAGTCGTTCAACGACCATCCGGTCGGGCAACTCACGCTCGGGGCGTTCCCCACGGCCGCGCGCGGCGTGATACCCGGGGCGCTGCGGATTCTCGCCGAACGGGCGCCGCAACTGAAGGTGATCGTCCGGGAGTTGGACCATGAATCGCCCCGGACCCAGGTGGAGTGCGGCGAGTTGGACGTCGGCATCGTGCAGGACTGGGAACACATGCCGATCTCCTGGACGGCGAGCGTGGCGAAACGACTGCTGATGGAGGACACGGCGCGGGTGGCGATGCCCGCCGACCACCCGCTCGCGAAAAGCCCGGTGGTGCACAGCAGCGAATTACTCGGGGCGCCCTGGATCAGCCGCTCCCAGCGTTCCACCTGCCACGCCTGGCTGATGCACACCATGCGCGAGCACGGCGCCGAGCCGCGGATCGCACACATGGTGTCCGAACATCCCACCCAACTCGCCCTGGTCTCGGCCGGGGTGGGGCTCGCCATGGTCCCCAGCCTGGGCCTCGGCCAGCTCGCGCCCGGGGTCGTGACCCGCCCCGTCGAACCGGCGCTCACCCGGCGGATCTACGCGGTGTGGCAGCCGGAGGTGGTCCGCCCTTCGGTGCGCGCCGTGGTCGAGGCGCTGGCCGAGACCGCCGCCGGCCTCCCCGTCTGACGCCGTCCCGGAGCGCTTCCCCTGTTCGGGGCCCTGAACGGGGGAGCGAGCCGAGGACCTCGGTGATCAGGACAGGGACGCGAGGAAGGGCGACACCGCTTCGAGGAACGCGTCCGGCGCGGCGTGGTGGATCAGGTGCCCGGCGTCGATGGTGACGAGTGTGCCGCCGGGGATCCGGGCGGCCAGCTCGGCGACGCCCTCCTGGGAGATGTGACTCGACGGGCCGCCGGCCAGCACCAGGGTCGGCGCGGTGATCTCGCCGAGCCGCTCCAGCCAGCGGGGATCCGGCCGGTCGATCTGCCGGCGGACGGGCGCCACCAGCTCCCAGTCGAAGGAGAGTTCGCCGTCCGGCCGGGCCGGGAGGTTCGCCGTCCGCGGCCGCGGCACCGGCACGTCCTCCAGCACCAGAGCGCGGACCCGTTCCGGCTGCCGCTGGGCGAGCAGGTAGGCCACGATCCCGCCCATCGAGTGCCCTACCACATCGACGGCGCCGAGCCCGAGCGCGTCCAGGAACCGCAGCACATCGGCCTGCATCAGGTCGAGCGAGTAGTGGGCCGACCGGTCGCTGCGGCCGTGGCCGCGCAGGTCGAGGGCGTACACCCGCCGGTCACGGGTGAGGGCGGGCGTCACCTCGTCCCAGCTGCCGGCGTTCTCGCCCAGCGCGTGCAGCAGCACGAGCGGCCGGGCCTGCGCCGGGCCGGACACCCGGTAGGACAGCCGGATCCCGCCGACGTCGACCGATTCCTCGTCAACCATGGGGGGAGGATACGGGAGCACCGGCCGCGGGGTCGGCCCCGGCCGGCTCGGCGGTGGTCTCGGCGGCCGCCCGCCAGACCTCCGCGGCGAGGTCCAGCATGCCCTGGAGCTGCGCCTCCGCCGCCAGGTTCCGCAACCGCACGGCCGCCGTGGCGTCGCCGCGCCTGATCCGGATCTGCTCGTGCAGCATCTCCAGCCGCACCCGGTCGCGGAAGTTCAGGTGGCCCAGACCGGCCCGCGCCCGGTCGGAGAGCTCTGCGGCGACCCCGTATTCGCCTCGCGCGTAGGCGAGTTGGGCCTGCAGGAAGGTGTACTCCTGCTCGTGCTTGGTGCTGCCCACCAGGTCCAGCGCGGGCCGGACGGTGGTCAGGTGCTGCTCCGCCTGCTCCAGCCGCGGCGGCAGTGCCTGGAGGGCGAGTGCGGCGGCGGCCAGTCGCAGCCGCATCCACAGCGTCAGGTCGTCGCGGCTGTCGAGCTCGGCCATCGCCCGGTCCAGCAGGGCGGCGGACTGGGCGTGGCGGCCGAGCCGGGTGGAGACGGTGGCCATGGTCCACAGCGCCTCCGCCGCCAGCGGTCCGCGCTCCGGGCCGAGGTTCTCGCAGGCCTCGGAGCTCAGCCGCAGCGCCTCGGTGAGGTCGCCGAGTTCCGCGACGACGGCGGCCAGCAGCAGTTGGCAGCGGACCACGTCCGGGCCGCTCAGCGAGGCGTCCAGGCCGACCCGGCGGCCTTCCAGCGCGGCGACCCGGGCGTCCTCCAGCCGGCCCAGGTCCCGCAGGCAGCGGGCGAGTTGGAGCCGGGAGTAGACCTGGAGGACGGCCTGGCCGAGCTCGTCGGCGAGCTCGACCAGGGTGGTCAGCGACGCGTACGCCGCCTCCCGCTCGCCCTTCGCGATGAGCAGCTTGGCCAGCTGCGCGTGCGCCTGCCAGCGCAGGCCCGCGTCGGCGTCCGCCGCGTGTGCCAGTGCGGACTCCAGCCGCGCCTGGGCGAGGCCGGAGTCCGCACTGGCGGAAGTGAGGACGGTGGCGAGCACATCGATGATGTCCGAAGGATCGACCGTGGAGAAGGCGTCCACCGACACCTTGAGGCGCTCGGCCAGCAGGGCCACGGCGCGCTCCGTCGGCGGGCGCGCCCCGGATTCGAGGCGTGACAGGTAAGCGGCCGACATGCCGGGCCCGGTGAGCTCTGCCTGGCTCTTCCCCTGCTGTTGCCGCAGCTGCTTCAGTCGGCGACCGAAAGATGGCTGAGCCAGCATTTTTTCCGTCTCAAGTGATCAGTGCATTGCCTAACAGTCAATCGCAGTCTGGCAAGCAATTTACTGTTCAGTCAAGTCAACGGCACCGACCATTCACACGCCGGTCAAGCCGACGCGGCGCGGGGTGTTCCGCGCGGGGCGTCGGCTACGGCCACTCGATCGAGTCGGGTGCGGCCAGGACGGGCTTCGGGCCAGTGGGGGACGGCGCGGCCTGACGCGCGTCCAGGAGGTAGCCGCACCCCACGGCGGCAGTAACGACTAAGGCGGTCAGGGCAGTCAGGACGTACTTCAGCGGGTTGCGCACGGGTTTGCTCCTTGTCTCGCCGCGGCCCTCGGATGATCGGCTCGCGGTCCGGCCGGCTCTCCGCCCTCTCGGCGGTTACCGAACGGGGTGGCGCGATCACGGTAGCGGCCGCCCCGGGCTTTGGCAAGTGTTGACAACGCTTGACAAGCGATCTTAGGTTGCCATGTGTTCCGGTCGGTACACGTCAGCTCCGGCATGCCGCCACAGCAGGCATTCCAGGCGCGCCGACCAGTGCGAAGGCCGCGGCCGCGCCACAGCGCACAGGCCGCCAGGACTGCGAAGCGCCACTGGTCCGACCAGTTTTCCATTCGAGAGCGGGGAATTCAGGCATGCCGAAAAGTTCCGCCGGAAACTCTGCCGAGAGCACTCTGCTGAGTGTTTTCGCCGGTTCTGTGGAGCGGTACCCGGAACGCGTCGCGGTGAAGTGCGGGAACCGCTCGCTCACCTACGCGGAGCTCGACGAGCTGTCGACCGGGCTCGCCGCCGAGATCCAGGAACGGACCTCCTGGCCCGACCGCCCGGTGGCGATCATGCTGGAACGGTCGCCCGAGATGGCCGTCGCCGCCCTCGCCGTGCTCAAGACCGGCGCCTCCTACGTCCCGCTGGACCCCGCCGCACCGCAGGCCAGGCTCCGGACCATCCTGGAGGACGCCGCCCCGACCCTGGTCCTGACCACCGAGGCGCTGGCCCCCGCGCTGCCCGCCGACCAGGCCGTGCTCGCACTGGACCGCCCCGGGCGCGAGCCGGCCGTCAAGCCGTTCCGGCCGCCCACGATCGACGCCGGCACCCGCGCCTACCTGATCTTCACCTCCGGCACGACCGGCCGGCCGAAGGGCGTCGAAGTCACCCACGGAAACGTGGTCCGGCTGTTCCGCGAGACCGAACCGCTCTTCGGATTCGGGCCCGAGGACGTCTGGTCGATGTTCCACTCCTTCGCATTCGACTTCTCCGTCTGGGAAATGTGGGGTGCGCTGCTCCACGGCGGATGCGTGGTCGTCGTCCCCGGCGACATCGCCAAGGACCCCGCGCGATTCCGGGAACTGCTCCGGGACGAGCGGGTGACCATGCTGAGCCAGACCCCCACGGCATTCGGCCAACTCGTCGCGGAGGAACACCGGTTCGCGGACAGGCTGCCCGTGCGGTGCGTGGTCTTCGGCGGGGAGGCGCTCAAGTTCTCCGACCTCGGGCCGTGGATCGAGAAGTACGGCGACGCGGCGCCCGAACTCGTCAACATGTACGGCATCACCGAGATCACGGTGCACGCCACCCACCGCCGGGTGACCGCGGCCGACCTCGGCGAGGAGCGCAGCCTGATCGGCCGTGCGCTGCCCGACCTGGAGATCGCACTGCTCGGCGAGGACCTCGCGCCGGTGGCCGACGGGGAGACCGGCGAGATCGTCGTCACCGGCCCCGGCGTCGCCCGCGGCTACCTCGGCCGCCCCGAACTGACCGCCGAACGGTTCATCACCTTCACCGGCCCGGGCGGCGAGCCCGTGCGCGGCTACCGTTCCGGCGATCTCGCCCGGCGGCTCCCCGACGGCGACCTCGAATACCGCGGCCGGCGCGACGACCAGGTGAAGATCCGCGGCTTCCGGATCGAACTCGGCGACATCGAAGCCGCCCTCGCGTCCTTCCCCGGCACCCGGCACGCGGCCGCCGCGGTCAAGGAGGTCGGCGGCGAACGGGAACTCGTCGGCTACCTCGTCCCCGCGGACGGCCCCGGCCTCGACGAGGCGGCTCTGCGCCGGCACCTGTCCGGGATCCTGCCCGCCTACATGGTCCCGGTGGCGTTCCAGGCGCTCGACGAGTTCCCGATGACCGTCAACGGCAAGCTGGACCGCGCCGCGCTGCCCACCCCGGGCACCTCCGGCGCCCGCACGGCGGCCGGAAGTACGGCGCCCCGCTCGCTGCGCGAGGAACTGCTCTGCGAACTGTTCGCCCAGGTGCTCAACCAGCCCGCGGTGCGCGCCGACGACGACTTCTTCGCCCTCGGCGGCCACTCCCTGATGGCGATCCGGCTGGTCAACCGCATCCGCGCCGTGCTCGGCCTGGAGGTCGCCGTCAAGGACCTCTTCGAGGCGCGCACCCCCGCCGCCCTGGCAGCCAGGGCCACCGACGGCGCGACCCGCCCGCCGGTGACCGCCCGCACCCGCGACGGCGAGGCCCCGCTGTCGTACGCCCAGCGCAGGCTGTGGTTCCTCCAGCAGGTCCACACCGGCAGCGCCGCCTACCACATCCCGCACGCCCTGCACCTGACCGGACAGGTCGACGTCGCCGCACTGCACGAGGCCCTGCACGACGTCGTGCGGCGGCACGAGGTGCTGCGCACCGTCTACCCGGACCGCGACGGCACCCCCTACCAGCGCATCCTCCCCGCCGAGCAGGCCCGGCCCGAACTGAAGGTCACCGACACCACCCCCGAGCGGCTGGACGAGGAGGTGACGGGCGCGGCCCGGGCCGCCTTCGAGCTGACCGCCGACCTCCCGCTGCGCGCCCAACTCTTCGTGCTCGCACCGGAGAAGAGCGTGCTGCTGCTGGTCCTGCACCACATCGCGGGAGACGGCTGGTCGCTCGAACCGCTGCTCCGGGACCTGGCCCTGGCCTACACCGCCCGGCTCGCCGGCCAGGCCCCCGACCGGGAGCCGCTGCCCGTCCAGTACGCCGACTACGCGCAGTGGCAGCACGACCTGTTCGGCGCCGAGGACGACCCGGAGAGCCTCTGGTCACGCCAGATGGGCTACTGGACCGAGGCGCTGCGCGACGCCCCCGACGAGCTCGAACTGCCCACCGACCGCCCCCGCCCCGGCACCTCCGACTTCGCCGGCGCCATGGCGCACTTCGCGCTGGACGCCGAACTGCACACCGCGCTCGCCGACCTGGCCCGCCGCACCGGCAGCACCGTCAACATGGTGCTCCAGGCCGCCGTCGCGGGCCTGCTCACCCGGCTCGGCGCGGGCACCGACATCCCGATCGGCAACGCGGTGGCCGGCCGCACCGACGACGCGCTGCACAACCTGGTCGGCTTCTTCGTCAACAGCCTGGTGCTGCGGGCGGACACCCACGGCGACCCGAGCTTCGTCGAACTGCTGAACCGGATCCGCACCGTCAACCTGGCCGCGTTCGACCACCAGGACCTGCCGTTCGAGCGGCTGGTCGAGGCGCTCAACCCGACCCGCTCGGCGAGCCGCCACCCGCTGTTCCAGGTGATGGTGGCCGCGCAGAACAGCATCCCGGACGACTTCGCGCTGCCCGGCCTCTCCGTCACCGCGCACCCCGTCACCAGCGGCGCCGCCAAGTTCGACCTCTCCTTCAAGTTCGACGAGCGGCGCGGCCCCGGCGGCGAACTGCGCGGCGTCACCGGCGCCCTGGAGTTCGCCACCGCACTGTTCGACCAGGAGACCGCCGAGTCGATCGTCGCCCGGCTCACCGCGCTGCTGCGCGCCGTCGTCACCGACCCCGGCATCCGGCTCGGCCGGATCGACCTGCTGTCCGGCGAGGAGCACCGGCTGCTCGCCGAGTGGAACGACACCTCCGCCACGCCCGTGGGGACCGCCGGCACCGTCGAGCTGATCGAACGACAGACGGACCGGACGCCGGACGCCGTCGCGCTCGTCCAGCGCGACCGGCGCTGGAGCTACCGGGAACTCGACGAACGGGCCAACCGGTACGCCCACCGGCTGCGCGGCCTCGGCGTCGCCCCCGACAGCCGGGTGGCGCTGTGCCTGCACCGCGGGCCCGAGGCCGTCGCCGCCATCCTCGGCGTCTGGAAGGCGGGCGCGGCCTACGTGCCGCTCGACCCGGACCACCCCGCGGAGCGCCGGGCGTTCATGCTCGCCGACAGCGGCGCCCAGGTGCTGCTGACCGAGGACGGCCTCAGCGACGACCTCGAACTGCCGGACACCGTACGGCTGTTGCGGGTGGACGACGACCCCGCGCTGGAGGCGGCCGCCACCCACCGGCCGGCCCCCACGGCCGGGCCGCGCAACCTCGCGTACATCATCTACACCTCCGGATCCACCGGCATGCCCAAGAGCGTGCTGATCGAACACCGCGGCGTCGCCGTCCGGCTCGCCGACGTGATCGACCGCTTCGCGCTCACCCCGGCCGACACCAGCCTGCAGATCACCGCGCTGGGCTTCGACCCCTCGGTGCGGGAGCTGTTCGCCCCGCTGGCCGTGGGCGCCACCGTGGCGCTGCTGCCCGCCGAGGGCGCCAAGGACCCGCAGACCGTCCTCGCGGAGATCCGCTCGGTACGGCCCACGGTGATCCTGTTCATCGTCCCGTCCCTGCTCGAAGCGGTACTCGCCCAGGACGCCGACCCGGCCGAGTTCGCCTCCCTGCGGCTGGTCGGCACCGGCGGCGAGGCGCTGCGCGCCCCGGAGGCCGGCGCGCTGCTGGACACCTGGGGCTGCGAGGTGATCAACCAGTACGGGCCCACCGAGAACACGATGATGTCGTGCGTCCACCACCTGCGGCCCGCCGACCTGACCGGCCGGATCCCGGTCGGGCGACCGCTGTCGCACACCCGGGTGCACATCCTGGACGAACACCTCAACCCGGTGCCGCCCGGCGTCACCGGCGAGATCTACCTCGCGGGCATCGGCGTCGGCCGCGGCTACCTGGGGCGCCCCGGCCTCACCGCCACCCGGTTCGTCGCCGACCCGTTCGGCGGCCCGGGCGAGCGGATGTACCGCACCGGCGACCTCGGCCGTTGGCGCCGGGACGGCTGCGTGGACTTCGTCAGCCGGGTCGACGGGCAGGTCAAGCTCCGCGGCTTCCGGATCGAACTCGGCGAGATCGAGGAGGTGCTGGCCGAACACACCGCCGTCTCCCGCGCCGCCGTGATCGTCCGCGAGGACCAGCCCGGCGACCGGCGGCTCGCCGCGTACGTGGTGCCCGCCGACGGCGCCGCCGCGCCCGGCCCCGACGAGCTCCGCGACCACCTCGGCGGCCGGCTGCCCGACTACATGGTCCCCGCCGCGTACGTGGTGCTCGACGCCCTGCCGCTGCGCGGCAACGGCAAGCTCAACCGGGACCAGCTGCCCCGCCCGTCCGTCACCTCCACCGCCGCCGCCCGCGCGCCGCGCAGCCCGCGCGAGGAAGTGATGTGCGAACTGTTCGCCGAAGTCCTGGGCGTTCCGCACGTCGGCATCGACGACGACTTCTTCCAGCTCGGCGGCCACTCGCTGCTCGCCGCCCGGCTCATCTCCAAGGTTCGCGCCGCCCTCGGCCTCGAACTCTCCATGCGCAGCTTCTTCGAAGCCCCGACCGTGGCCGGCCTCGCCGAACGCGCCGGCGTCGACAACGGCGCCGAGGCCCTGGAAGTGGTGCTGCCGCTGCGCACCGGCGGCGACCTGCCACCGCTGTTCTGCATCCACCCCGGCGGCGGACTCGCCTGGAGCTACTCCAGCTTCATGAAGTACGTGCCCGCCGGGATGCCGTTCTACGGGATCCAGGCCCGCGGACTGCTGCACCCCGACGACATGCCGGCCACCGTCCGCGAGATGGCCACCGCCTACGTCGAGGAGATCCGGCGGATCCAGCCCGAAGGCCCCTACCACCTGCTCGGCTGGTCGTTCGGCGGCATCGTCGCCTTCGAGATGGCCACCCAGCTCCGGGCCGACGGACGCGAGGTCGCGCTGCTCACCCTGCTGGACTGCTTCCCGGGCGTGCCCGACCACTACCGGGTCAACGAGCAGAACATGGTCGCCGCCCTGCTCGACCCGGAACGCCCAGGCGTGGTGCCGCAGGCCGGCTCCAAGGAGATCACCGACGTCCTCGACGTGCTCAAGCAGGACACCGGTGCGCTCGCCAGCCTGACCGAGGACCAACTGGTCGCGCTGCTCACCGCGATGTCCCACAACCGGCACATCGTCAAGGACCACCGGCCGGACCGGTTCGACGGCGACGTGCTGTTCTTCCTCGCCACCGAGGGCCGCAACGACGGCGCGCCCATGCCGGAGGTCTGGGAGCAGTACGTCGGCGGGCAGGTCCGCTGGCACGCCGTCGAGACCACCCACACCGCCATGAACCAGCCGCAGTCGCTCGCGCAGCTGGGACCGATCCTCGGCGCGGCCCTCGCCGAACTCACCGCTGCCGACCGCAGCCACACCCAGGGGAACCCACGATGACGAATCCTTTCGACGACCCGGACGGCCGCTTCCAGGTGCTGACCAACGACGAGGGGCAGCACTCGCTGTGGCCGGTCTTCGCCGAGGTCCCCGCCGGCTGGACGGTGACGCTGCCGGCCACCGGCCGGGACGACTGCCTGGCCTGGATCGAGGCCAACTGGACCGACCTGCGGCCCGCCGGCCTGGTCGCGGCGTCCGCCGGTGTCGCGGCAGCTGCCGGTGTCGCGGCGTCCGCCGGCGTCGCAGCGGCCGCCCGTGCGGAAGGGAACTCCGCGCGATGAGGGGCGACTTCGCCGTCCTGAGGAACCGCTCGGTGCGCGCGCTGCTCGCGGCCCGGTCCGTCTCGCTGCTCGGCAACGCAATCGCCCCGATCGCGCTCGCCTTCACCGTGCTGCACCTGCCCGGCGGCTCCGCCTCGATGCTGGGCGTCGTGCTCGCCGCCCGGATGCTCAGCCAGGTGACGTTCGTGCTGCTGGGCGGCGCGATCGCCGACCGGCTGCCGAAGCTGCGGGTGATGGTCGGCGCCGACCTGGCTGCCGGACTCACCCAGGGCCTGGCCGCCACCCTGGTGATCACCCACCACGCCACGCCGTGGATGCTCGCCGGGTTCGCCGCGCTGTCCGGCGCGGCGACGGCGATCTTCGAGCCCGCCTCGCGGGCCGCGATGCCGCAGCTGGTGTCCGACGACGCCCTGCAGTCCGCCAACTCGCTGCTGAAGCTGTCCATGCGCGGTGGCAGCATCCTCGGCGCGGCCCTCGGCGGCGTGCTGGTCACCGCGATCGGCTCGGGCCCCACCATGGCGGCGCCCGCGGTGACCTTCCTGCTGTCGGCGCTGGCCCTGACGGGCGTGAAGATCACCCACGCCCCGGCGGAGACCGCCGCCGCGCCCACGCTGATCCAGCAGATCCGCGAGGGCTGGCGGGAGTTCACCGCCCGGCAGTGGGTCTGGGTGATGGTCACCCAGCTCTCCTACGTCAACGTGCTGCTGGCCGGCACCTTCTACGTCCTCGGGCCGGTGACGGCCGACCGCTCGCTCGGCGGGGCCGGCGCCTGGAGCGTGGTGCTGATCGCCCAGGCGATCGGCTTCATCGTGGGCAGCGCGATCGCCATCAAGGTCCGGCCGCACTTCCCGGTCCGCGCGGCGGCACTGCTCACCATGGGCTTCCCGCTGTCGGTGCTGCTGATGGCCACCGGGGCGCCGCTGGCCGCGGTCGCCGCGGCGACCTTCCTGGCCGGCGTCTGCATCGACGTGTACGAGGTCCTGCTGGACACCTCGCTGCAGAAGCACATCCCGCCGCACGCGCTGTCCCGGGTGATGTCCTACGAGTCGCTCGGCTCGTTCGCGCTGGTCCCGCTCGGCATGGCCGGCGCCGGTCCGGCGGCGGACGCCCTGGGCCTGCGGACCTCGCTGTACGGCGCCGCCGTGCTGATGATGCTGGCCGGCCCCGCCGTCCTGCTCCTGCGGTCGGTGCGCACGGTGACCGACCTTCCCGAGACCAGCCGCGCGGCCGCCGTCGGCACGCCGGCAGAGGTGAGCTGACCATGACCGTGACCGTGACCGCCCCTGCCAAGTTCCCGCGCAGCCTGCTGCGCAAGCCGTCCGAGGAGGCCGCGGCCCGGGTGTTCTGCTTCCCGTACTCCGGCGTCGGCGCCTCCATGTTCAACCAGTGGCCGCGGACGATCGGCGGCCTGGAGATCTGCCCCGTCCAGCTGCCGGCCCGCGAGAACCGCATCCGGGACGCGCACTACGGCACCTACCAGGACCTCGCCGAGGCCCTCGCCGAAGACCTGGCGCCGTACCTCGACCGTCCGGCCGTGTTCTTCGGGCACTGCGCCGGCTCGCTGCCCGCCTTCGAGACCGCGCTGCGACTGGCCCGACTCGGCGGCCCCGTCCCGCGCGAGGTGGTGGTGTCGGCGCAGGCCGCGCCGCACGACTGCCCGCGCGACCGGTTCCTGCAGATGACCGACGAGGCGCTGGCCGAGGAGCTCGGGCAGATCGTGATCGCCCGGGGCGGGGAGCCGCACCCGATGCTGATCGAGCTGACCCTGGGCGTGCTGCATCAGGACCTCGACGCCAACCGGGTCTACACCCGGGCCCAGCCCGTCCGGGCGCCCTCCGGCATCACCGTGCTGAGCTGGAGCGAGGACCCGGAGATCGAGCCCGCCGAGCTGACCGGCTGGGAGCGTTACTCCGATCGCGTCCGCTTCACCGAACTCCCCGGCGGGCACTACGAGTTCCTCTCCGCCCCGGAACAGCTGACCGCCCTCCTGCACTCCCTCGCGCTCCCGGACGCACCAGTGGAAGGACAGCTCCGATGACCGACACCATCGACGCCCTGTTCGCCGAGCGTGCCGCCGCCTTCCCCGACCGGGTCGCGGTCAGCGCCCCTGACGGGAGGCTCAGCTACCGCGAACTCGACCTCAGGGCCAACCAGTTGGCCCACCGGCTGGTGCAGGCCGGAGTGCGCCCCGGCGACGTCGTCGCGCTCGCCGCCGAGCGCTCCGCCACCGTCGCCGTCATGCTGCTCGCCGTCCTCAAGGCCGGCGCCGCCTACCTCGGCCTGGACAGCAGGCAGCCCGCGGCCCGCCGCGAACTGGTGCTGCGCGACGCCTCGGTGCGGGTGGTGCTGGCGGACAAGCTCGCGGCGGACGAGCTCGACGGCGCGTTCACCGTGATCGTGCCGGACGCGGAGACCGAGCGGCTGGCCGAACTGCCCGCCACCGCACCCGAATCGGCGGGCGGCGGCGAGCGCGTCGCCTACGTCGCCTACACCTCCGGCTCGACCGGCCTGCCCAAGGGCGTGTGTGTGCCGCACCGCGCCGTGCTGCGGCTGGTGATCGGCGCGGACTACCTCCCCGCCGGCCCGGACGACGTGTTCCTGCACTTCGCGCCGCTGGCGTTCGACGCCTCCACCCTGGAGCTGTGGGGTGCGCTGCTGAACGGCGGCCGGGTCGCCGTCGCCCCGGCGCGGGACCTCTCGCTGACCGAACTGCTCGCCTTCGTCCGCGAGGAGCGGGTCAGCGTCATGTGGCTGACCGCCGGCCTGTTCCACCAGGCCGTCGACCTCGGCCTGACGGACCTGCCCGCGTTGCGGCTGCTGCTGGCCGGCGGCGACACGCTCTCCGCGGCCCACGTCAACCGCGCGGTCGCCGCGCTCCCCGGCGCGGTGGTCGGCAACGGCTACGGGCCCACCGAGAACACCACCTTCACCACCGTGCACGCGATGTCGGCCCCGCTCGACGGGACGAGCGTGCCGATCGGCCGCCCAGTCTCCGGCACCGGCGTGCTGCTGCTCGACGACCGCCTGCGGCCCGTCGCACCCGGCGAGACCGGCGAGCTGTACGCCACCGGCGCCGGCCTGGCGCACGGCTACCTGAACAACCCCGGCCTGACCGCCGGCCGGTTCGTCGCACACCCGCGCCCGACCGTCCCCGGCGAGCGGATGTACCGCACCGGCGACCTGGCGCGGTGGCGCCCGGACGGCACCCTGGAGTTCCTCGGACGCGGCGACGGGCAGGTGAAGATCCGCGGCTTCCGGATCGAGACCGGGGAGGTGGTCGCCGCGCTCAACGCCCTTCCCGGCGTCAGCCGTGCCGAAGTCGTCGCCCCGCGCCAGGAGTCGGGCTCGCGCCGGCTGATCGCGTACGTGGTCGCCGCCGACGGGGCGCAGCTGTCCGCCCTCCAGATGCGCACCCTGCTCGCCGACCGCCTGCCCGGCTACGCCGTCCCCGCGCTGGTGCGGATCGTCGAGGAGCTTCCGCTCACCCCGAACGGCAAGGTGGACCGGGCCGCCCTGGAGGGGCGCACCGTCCAGGAACGGCCCGAGGTCAACGCCGACTACCGGGAGCCCGACGGCGCCCTCGAACAGGCCATCGCCGGCATGTGGTCCGACCACCTCGGCCTGGACGGCATCGGCGCGGACGACGACTTCTTCGAACTCGGCGGGCACTCGCTGCTCGCCGTGACGCTGATCTCGGAGCTGCAACGGGCGTTCGGCGTGGGGATCTCGCCGATCGACTTCTACCTCGACGCCTCGCCGGCCGGACTGGCCCGCTCCCTCGCCAAGGCCGGGGTGGTCCGGTGAGGCTCACCGAAGTCACCCCCGAGCGGCTGGCAGGCGTCGACCCGTCCCAGGTCGACCTGTTCGACCCGGAGTTCCACGCCGGCGGAGACCCGCACACCGTCTGGGCCGCGATGCGCGAACGCGCCCCGCTGCACCTCAGCCGGCTCCCCGACGGCCGCAGCTTCCACTCGGTGACGCGCTACCACGACGCCTGCCAAGTCCTCGGCAACCACCGGGAGTTCACCTCCGAACGGGGCAGCCTGCTGAACCAGCTCGGGCACGGCGACGCGGCCGCCGGCAAGATGCTGGTCGCCACCGACCCGCCCCGGCACAGCGAACTGCGCCGCCCGCTGAACCGGATGTTCACCGGCCGCGGACTGGCCCGCAGCGAGCACCGGATCCGGGCGGCCGTCCGCGCGCTGCTCGCCCGCGCACTGGACGGCGAACGCGCCCCGGACGGCGAACGCTCCCTGGACGGCGAACCGTTCGACCTCGCCCGTGAGGCCACCATGCTGCCGATGGCGATCGCCGGGGCGCTGATGGACCTGCCCGAACCGGACTGGGCCGACCTGGTCCAGTGGACGGGCATGGCCGCCGCGCCGCAGGACCCGGTCTTCATGATCCGCAACAGCCACGCCACGCTCGCCATCGCCCACCACCGCCTGTTCGAGTACTTCGAGCAGCAGTACGAGGCCCGCAAGGGCACCGAGGGCGACGACGCGTTCCGGCTGCTGATGACCATGCGCGACGGCGAACTGACCCGCGAAGAGGTCGTCGTCAACTGCTACAGCCTGCTGCTCGGCGCCAACGCCACCACCCCGCACACCGTGGCCGGCACCGTCCTGGCACTGATCGAACGCCCCGAACAGTTCCGGGCGGTGCGGGAGAACCCGGACCTGATCCCCGGCCTGGTCGAGGAAGGACTGCGCTGGACCTCCCCGGCCAGCAGCTTCCTGCGCTACGCCACCGAGGACGTCGAACTCAGCGGCGGCACCGTGCCGAAGGGCGGGGCGGTGGCCGTCTGGGTCGGCTCCGCCAACCGCGACGCCGACGTCTTCCCGGACCCGTACCGGTTCGACGTCACCCGGCAGGAGAACCGGCACATCGCCTTCGGCTACGGCGCCCACTACTGCCTCGGCGCCACCGTGGCACGCCTGACCCTGCGCATCTTCTTCGAGGAAGTCCTCGACACCGTCGAGGAGTTCACCCTGGCCGGGGAACCCCGCCACCTGACATCCAACTTCGTCGCCGGACTCACCGGCCTGCCGGTCCTGGCCCGGGCCCGGCGCACCGCGGAGGCGACCGCATGAACGGGAGGAACACCGTGGAGCAGCACCCGGCCGAACAGGAGCTGGCCGAGATCCTCGCCGCCGTCCTGAGCACCCACCTCGGCGACCAGCCGATCGGGCCCGACGACGACTTCTACGCCATGGGCGGCGACTCGCTGATCGCGCTGCGCGTGGTCACCGACGTCCAGCAGCAGGGCATCCCGATGACCCTGCGGGACCTGCTCTTCCACCCGACCGTCCGGGAACTGTCCGCCCACCTCGCCGCGTCCGGCCCGCAGCAGGCCGCGCCTGCCGCACCCGTGGGGGAGCGGTTCGAGCTGCTCGACCCCAGCGACCGCGGCCTGGTCCCGCACGGGGTGCGCGAGGCACTGCCGGCCTCGGCACTCCAGGTCGGCATCATCTACCTCTGCGAGACCAGCGGCGACCCCGAGCTCTACCACTCGGTGATCGGCTGGGAGACGCTCGCCCGGTTCGACGAGACGCTGTTCCGCGAAGCCCTCGCCGAGCTGTGCGACCGGCACGCGGCACTGCGCACCTCGTTCGACCTCGGAACCTACTCCGAGGCCGTGCAACTCCAGTGGGCCGACGTCGAGTTGCCGCTCACCGTGGAGGAACTGCCGACCGCCGACCCGGCCAAGGCACAGAGCCTGGTGCAGGAGTGGAACCGGCACGGGCTCCGGCTGCCGATCGACTGGAGCACGGCACCGCTGTTCCGCTGCCACGTGGTCGCCCAGCCCGACTCCTTCCACGTGGTGCTGGCCAGCCACCACGCCATCCTCGACGGCTGGAGCTACGGGCGGCTGATCGTCGACCTGCTCGCGCTGTACGACGCCAAGCTGCGCGGCCGGGCAGCCGCACTGCCCGCCCTGCCGGGCGCGGGCGAGGCGGAGTTCATCGAGGCCGAGCGGCGGCTGCTGGCCTCCGCGACGGCGGCCGAGTACTGGCAGCGGCAGGCCGACGCCCCGGCCCTGCTGTTCGACCGCGGCCAGTTCAGCGGCGCCGCCAACGCCTGTGAGAGCGTCGAGTTCGCGCTCGCCCCGGACACCGTGGACGGCCTGCGGGCCGCCGCCCGCCGCGCCGGCGTCTCGCTGAAGTCGCTGGCGCTCGCCGCCCACGTCCGGGCGCTCGCCGACTGGACCGGCCGGGACCGCGACCTGGTCACCGGCGTGGTAGTCAACACCCGTACCGAGAAGCCAGGTTCGGACCTCACCGTCGGCCTCTACCTGAACACCGTCCCGATGCGCTTCGACTCCCCGCGCTCCGGCGCCGCCGAACTCGCCCGGGCTGCCCACGCCGCCGAGCGGGACGCCAGCCAGTACCGGGGCTACCCGCTGGCCGAGATCGAGAGCCGGCTCGGCCGGGCGCCCTTCGACGTGGTGTTCAACTACATGAACTTCCACGTCTACCAGGACCTGGAGGAGCTCGAGGGCCTGAAGACCCGCGCCTGGTGGACCCGGGGCAAGCCCAGCTTCCCGTTCCGGGTCGACTTCGAGCTGGACGGCGCCGAACAGGGCAGCCGGGTGGTCGCCACCTACGACCCGGCGCTGCTGTCCGAGCAGCGGACCGCCGCGTTCGCGCGCTGCTACGAGACGGCGCTGATCGAAGCGACGGGGCTTTCCGGGGCAGGGCTGGCCGGGGCGGCGGGGCTGGCCGGATGAGCCGTGAACTCCCCATCCTGGCCGTGGTCTACGACGACGGCGCCGCCTCGCCCGGAGACATCGCGGTCGGCCTGGCCGACCTCGCCCGTCCGGTGTTCCTCACCGCCGACACCCCGCACGTCACCCGGCTGCGCCCGGTCATGGAGAGCCTGGGCGACTGCCTGCCGCTCACCGGCTCGCCCGAGGGCGACGCCGCGCTGATCCGCGGCCTCGCCCCGGCCGCCGTCGTGACGTACAGCGAACGCATGCTCCGCACCACCGCCGACCTCGCCCGGGCCGCCGGCCTGCCGTTCCACACGCCGGAGACCGCCCGGATCCTCACCGACAAGGTCCGCCAGCGCGAACTGCTGCGCGAAGCCGGCGTCGACGACGTGCGCACCCACCCGTTGCGCACCCCCGAGGACTGGCCCGCCGCGCTGGCGGCGGTCGGGCTGCCCGCCATCATCAAGCCGGTCCGGGGCGCGGCCAGCCGCAACACCCACCAGGTGTCCGACGAGGCCGAGGCGCTGCGCCTGCTCCCGGAGATCTTCGCCGCGATGGGCGGCCCGGCGGGCGACGAACCACTGCTGATCGTCGAGGAGTTGCTCCAGGGCCGGCCGCTGCGGCCGTTCGGCGACTACGTCTCGGTGGAGAGCATGTGCGGCCCGCACGGCATCGCGCACCTCGCGCTGTCCGGCAAGTTCCCGCTGCTGCCCCCGTTCCGCGAGGCGGGACGCTTCTGGCCCAGCCAACTCCCGGCCGCGGAGCAGGAAGAGATCCTGGAACTGACCACCCGCGCCCTGAAGGCCCTGGGCGTGGAACTCGGCCTGACCCACACCGAGCTCAAGCTGACCGCCGACGGCCCGCGCATCATCGAGGTCAACGGCCGGCTCGGCGGCCACGTGAACGGCCTGTCCCGCACCGCCTGCGGAGTCGACCTGGTCCGGGTCGCCGCCCTGCTGGCCCTCGGCCGGCCGGTCGAGCCCGTCCGACTGCGCCCCGACAAGGTCCACTTCCAGTACCACGGCCTCGCCCCCACCGAACCCTGCCGCCTGGCGGCCATCGAGGGCACCCCGCAGGTCCGTCAACTCCCCGGCGTCGACGGCTACCGCAACTTCGTCCGGGTCGGGGACGACCTCCCCGGCGGCGTGCTGACCCACGAGATGGACGTGATCTGGGGCCAGTGCGACGACCACACCACGATGATCGAACTCCTGGACACGGCCCTCACCACCCTGACCTACACCTTCGACACCGGCGGCACCCCCCACCGCACCACGGCCGCCGCCCTGCGCGACGACGCCTGACGGCCCCACGGGCCGGTGGTGACCACGACCCGATGGTGACCGGCGGGGCGGCGGAGGTGATCGACAGGGCGGCCGTGCGGCGCTGAGGCGGCGTCAGTGGCCGAGCGCTTCGGCGGCCGCGCTGGCGAAGGCCTCGGGGTTGTCGAGCATGATGTTGTGGCCGCAGTCCGGGACGGCCCGGATGGTCACGCCCGAGGCCGTCAGCCGCTCGGCGCCGGCGGGCGCGCCGTCGGCGGCCGGGTGCAGGAAGGTGCGCGGGACGGACAGCCCCTCCAGCTGCTCACGCAGCGCGGGCGCCGTCCCGCGCGCCCGGTGGACCGCCGTGCGGTACAGGGCCTGGCGCCCGGCCAGGCGCATCGTGGCCCACCACTCGGGGCCGACCCGCTGTTCCGTCCGCCACCATCCGTCGGCCAGGAACTCCGGCTCCGTGAAGGTGTGGATGGCGCTGCTGCCGGGCTCCGGAACCGGCGGGGCCGGGTCCAGCACGGCGTCCACCAGGAGCAGTTTCGAGACCAGCCGCGGGTGCCGGGCGGCGAGCAGGATCGCCACCGCGCCGCCCAGGCTGTGCGCGACGACCTCGGCCTGCGTCACCCCGGCGGCCTCCAGCGCGGTTGCCACGGCGTCCGCGTGGGCCTCCAGCGTGTACGTGAAGTCCGTCGGGCGGTCGCTGATGCCGAAGCCGAGCAGGTCGAGCAGCAGCGAGCGGCGGCCGGTCAGCAGCGGATGCGCGGCGGCGGCCGCCCAGTACACCGGCGAGCTGGCGCCGAGGCCATGCAGGTAGAGGCGGGCGGGTTCCTCGCCGGGGATCTCCACCCACCGGATCCGGTCGGCGTTCGGGGTCACGAGGGCATGGCGCACGGCCGTCTCCCTTGTCTGCTGGGGAACGTGGACGACGGCGACCATACCTCGTTGTCGAGGTATCACGATACCGATATACCGCGTCAACGAGCGGCCGGTGTGACAGCATGGGGCCATGCTCAAGCTCGCGATCCTCGGGTTCCTCTTCGACCGGCCGATGCACGGCTACGAGCTGCGCCGGCACCTGGCCGGACTCACCGGCCACATCCGGCCGATCAGCGACGGCACCCTCTACCCGGCGATCAAGCGACTGGAGGCCGACGGCCTGCTCGCCCGCGAGACCGAACCCGGCTCGGCCGCCGCCCCCCGGCACACCCTGCACCTCACCCCCGCCGGGCGCGCCGCACTCCTCGAACTCCTACGCTCCCCCGAGCAGTTGGACATCAGCGACGAGAACCGCTGGTTCACCGTGCTGGCCTTCCTCCGCCACCTGCAGGACCCCGCCGAACAGGCCGCCGTGCTGCGCCGGCGGCTGGCGTTCCTCAGCGAGCCCGCCAGCTTCTTCTACGACCGCGACCGGCCGCTGCGCGCGGAGGAGATCACCGACCCTTTCCGCAGCGGCATCCTGCTGATCGCCCGCGCGACGTCCGAGGCCGAGCTCGCCTGGCTGGGCGAGATGCTCGCCGCGCTCGACAACTCCCCGCAGGAAAAGGGCGATTGACGGGCCGGTGGAACTGCCGCGGAGCCTGCCGCACCCGCCCCCGCGCATTCCGCCGGTCGAGGACGGCGAGGTGATCCGTGGAGCCGCCCAACCCGCCCCGGGGTGCCGGGGACGGCCTGGAGGGTCTGGAACGCTTCCGGGCCGCGCCGCCGGACCTGCTGCTGCTCGGCGCGATGCCGCCGTGCTCGACGGCGTCGGCCGGTGCCGGCGGATCCGCGCGAGGAGAGCCGGCTGCCGATCCTGATGGCGTCCGCCCCGCCGAGCCCAGTGATCTCCGGCCGGGAGGCCGACGCCGAGGACCACGTGGTCAAACCGTTCGAGATAGCCGTCCAGGTCGCCCGGACAGGCCCTGAACCGGACAGGCCCTGAAGGCGCCGGCGCCGAGGCCGGGCTGCGGATCCACTCCGAGGCCGTGGTCACCACCGACCCGCGCCGGAGCCTCGACCGCGTCGTCGCCAACCTGGTCGCCAACGCCCAACGGCACGGCCGGGCGCCGGCGTTGGTGACGGTCCACGGCAGCACCGTGACCGTTCGTTCGGGACCACGGGCCCGGCCACCCCGAGGAGATCCTCCGCGAGGGCCCGCAGCGCTTCCGCACCGGAAACCGAAGCCCGCGAACGCGGCCGCGGGCACGGCCTCCACCTGCCCGGCCCCCGGCAGTGACGTGCGTCAGCGCTGTGCGTCAGTGCTGCGCGGCCAGGGCGGGGGTGCCGTGGTCGAGCCAGACGATCGCCGTGGCCAGGTGGCTGATCCGCCAGCCGGCAGGGGTGCGGACGGCCGTGAAGTCGTAGCGGGCGCCGCCGGTGAAGAGCGGTGCGTCGGGGCCGTGCGGGACGTGGGTGGCCTGGACGTTCGCCCGGCCCGTCGCCGTGTCGCCGGCCACCTCGATCAGGTGGTTGGTCGTCACGTGGTGGGTGCGCGCCCACTGCGACTTGGGGCCGCCGAAGAAGTGGGGGAGGCCGGCGATCCCGGTGTGGGTGCCGTTGGGCATGTCGAGCACGATGCCGTCGCTGAACACCGAGCGATACCACGCCTCGTCGCACCAGCGCGGGTCCGGGTGGTCGAGCCCGGAGACGAAGCGGTCGATCAGTGCGCCGATCCGGCTGCGGTCCGTCAGTTCGCGCAGCTGGTCCTCGAGGCGGCCGATGCGGTCCTGGGTGGTGTTCGTCATGGTGGGTCAGTCCTTGATCTCGCAGAGGGGGGCGGCGCCGCAGGCGAGGACGGCGCCGACGTCGGCTACCGCGCCGGCGTCGGCTCCCGCGCCGCGCGGCGTGTTTCAGGCGTGGCCGAGGCGGAATCCGACGCCGCGCACGGTGATGATCCAGCTGCTGGAGCCCAGCTTGTTGCGCAGGCTGCTGACGTGGGTGTCGATGGTGCGGCCGGGGCGCGACCAGGAGTCGTCCCAGACCTGGGTCATCAGCTGTCGGCGCGAGACGACGGTCTCGGGCTGGGCCGCGAGCAGGTGCAGCAGGTCGAATTCCTTGCGGGTCATCTCCACCGGCTCGCCGTCGAGCAGCACTTCGCGGGTGCCGGCGTCGATCTGCAGCGGGCCGTGCTTGATGACCTGTTCGAGGACGTGCGGCGGACGGACGCGGCGCATGACGGCCTCCATCCGGGCCACCAGTTCGCGGAACCCGTACGGCTTGACCATGTAGTCGTCGGCGCCGGCCTGCAGGCCGAGTACCCGGTCGAGTTCGGAGTCCCGGGCGGTCAGGGCGATGACCGGGGTGTCCGACATGGCGCGCACGCTGCGGCAGACTTCGAGGCCGTCGATGTCGGGCAGGTCGAGGTCGAGCAGGATCAGGTCCGCGCTGCGGTAGGTCTGCAGGGCCCGGGCCCCGGTCGCCACGCTGTCGGACCGGTAGCCCTGGCGGCGCAGGCCCTGTACCAGGGAGTCGGCGGCCTTGGTCTCGTTCTCCACGACGAGCACCCGGAGGGGCTCGCGCTGCGGCCGCACGGGCTGCTCCACCACCGGCCCGGCGACCGACTGTTCTGCCTGGTGGCGACGGTCGTGATGCGCACTGTGTGCCCGGTGCACCAAAAGATCCGAGGATGACCTGGTCATCTGCTCTCCCCCTGCAAGTCGGCGCTGAGCTCATGGTGAGTAGACGTCAGGAGAATACAAACCGGCATGCCGGTTTGTCAAAGATCCGAGGCCGTCGCGCCGGAGCGGAGGCGGTCTCGGGCGCGGTCTCGGACGGTGTCTCAACGCAGCCGCACAGCAGCAGACTTGACGTGCCCCTGTAGTTGATCTCCGCGCCCCCGGGACGGGCTCGGGCGTGCCGCCGCGACGCCGGTCGGGTCGGTCCGATCGTGATCAAATCGGACGCCCGATTGTTCAATACCGGGGAGTTGGTTTTATAGTAGGGCGCACTGTGCCGCGCCTCCCAAGACGGAGCCGAGAGAGTGAGCAAACAAGAACGGGCGACCCGTACCCGCAACGCGCTGATCCGCTCGGCGGCCGGGCTCTTCGAGCAGCACGGCTATGTGCAGACCGGGCTGACCGCGATCAGTTCGGGTGCGGAGGTCAGCCGTGGTGCCCTGACCTTCCACTTCGAGAACAAGGCCGCCGTTGCCCGCGCCGTCGAGCAGTCGGCCGTCCACGTCCTGCGCCTGGCCGCGCGCCGGGCCACCCTCTGGCAGGGCAATGCCGTGCAGGCCATGGCGGACATGTCCCACGGCTTCGCGTACCTGCTGACGGAGGACGTGGTGGTCCGCGCGGGCTTCCGCCTCAACTGCGACTGGGCGCAGGGCGAGATCGACCTGCGCCGGGAGTGGCAGGGGTGCGTGCAGAGCCGCGTCACCCGGGCCGCGGCCGACGGGGCGCTGCGGCCCGACGCGGAGTTGGAGGACCTGGTGAACACCGTGACGAGCGCGACGCTCGGCATGGAGATACTCGGCCGGCGCGACCGGGAGTGGCTGTCGCGCCGCACGGTCACGGGCTTCTGGCAGCAGATGCTGTTCGCTGCCTGCACCGAGCAGGCCCGGGCCGCGACCGACCCGAAGGGCGGCGACGAGGTCCTGGGGCAGATCGCCGAGATCCACCGGCGGTTCGCCCCGTACATCGCTTCGCCCGGGCGCTCGCCGGACCAGTAAAACCGACCACACGGTACCGTTTGTAGCGGAAAAGTCGGGCCGCCGTTGTCCGCGCGTGCCGAGAGGCCCTTGGTTGAGGGCCGGCCAGCGCGTTGACAAACAGCACGATCGGTTTTTGGTGCGGGAGGGTCAGGGGCGCGGTTCCCCGAACCAGCTCCGCAGTGCCTGGGTGAGCCGGCCGCCGTCCGGGGCCCAGGCGATGTAGCCGTCGGGGCGGACCAGCAGTGCCGGAGCCGGCAGCGCGGATCGCGGTACGGGGACGGTGGTGACGACGTGCGCCCAGCCGACCGCCTCCTGCGCGGGGGAGTCGTCGCTGGTGAGCAGCAGCGGGCGGCCCCCCGCCAGCAGGGCGATGAGGTCGGTGCCGCCGAGGGCGGCGTTGTCGAGGAACCGGCCCTCCCACGGTGACGCGCCCGGCCCGCGGGCCGGCAGGTCCAGGCCCTGGGCGCTGATCATGCCGCCGACCAGCCGGCCGCCCTCGGCCCGGGTCAGCAACTGCTCGAACAGTTCGCGCAGTTCGCGCAGCGCGGGGTCGGGCTTCATCAGGGCGAGCTGGGCCCGGGTGTTGGCCACGACCTGCTGGGCGACGGGCCGGCGCTCGGACTCGTAGGTGTCGAGCAGGCCCTCACCCGCGGTACCGCGGACCGCGAACGCCAGCTTCCAGGCGAGGTTCAGGCCGTCCAGCAGCCCGGTGCTCAACCCCTGGCCGCCGATGGGGAAGTGGGCGTGCGCGGCGTCGCCGACCAGGAAGGCCCGGCCCCGGCGGTACTGGTCGGCGAGCCGGGTGAAGTCGCTGAACCGGCTGAGGCTGGTGGCCTCGGACAGCGGCACGGGGTGGCCGGTGATCCGGGACAGCTCCGCCTCGAGTTCCTGCCGGGTCAGCGGCGTGCGCCGGTCCGGGTGCGGGGCGCTCAGGTCGAGGACGCGGACCAGGTGGCGGCCGTCCGGCAGCGGGCGGGCGACCGTCCAGCCGCGCGGTGTGCTCCGCCAGCCCTCCGGCAGCGCGCCCGGCTCGGCGACCCGGACGACGCCCATGGCCGCGGAGACGGTGGGCAGTTGCTCCTCGCAGCCGAAGCCGAGTTGCTCGCGCACGGTGCTGCGGGCGCCGTCCGCCCCGACCAGGAAGTCGGCGGTGAACTCGGCCGCCCCGTCGGGGCCTTCGGCCACCACCACGGTCCGGTCGGCGTCCTGGCGGGCCGTCATGACGCGGTGCGCGCGCAGGATCCGGGCGCCGCGCGCGGCTGCCCGTCCCTCGAACTCCCGCTCCAGGTCGGCCTGGAGGCGCTTGACCACGGCGGGCGGCTCGCTCGCGGGCGCGGTGATGGCGAGCATGTGCAGCCCGCCGAAGTGGAACGGCGTGGACACCGTTCCGGCACGCTCGGCGGACACCGGCAGGTCCAGGTAACCGCGGCGCACCAGGCACTGCACCGTCCGGGCGTGCAGCGTGTTGGCCTTCGGGTGCTCGTCGACGGTGTCCCGGGCCTCCAGGACCACCGTGTCGACGCCGTAGCCGGCCAGTTCCGCCGCCACCAGCAGCCCGACCGGACCGCCTCCGGCCACCACGACCCGTGTTGCCGCACCCCTGCGCATGGAGCCCCCCTGATCACGCCGAAACCGGCGCGCAACCTAACACAGCCCGGCCAAAGCCCGGCCGTTCGGGGCGGCCGGCCGCCGGGCGCCCGGTGATCTGTCCATTCCCTGACATTCGCCGGACGTATTTGCACAGGGCGCACAGAGCCGTGAAGAAACCCTGCGGAGGCCTGAACAGAAGTGCCTTGAAGTCCTTTCTCCGGGCCAACAGACTCATTGACGTCGCCGCAGTTGTGTGTCGAACCGAAGGAACCCGGAAATGGCCGAGGAGAGGTACATGGACGCTTCAGTGATCGTTGTGGGCGCGGGCCCCGCCGGAATGATGCTGGCGGGCGAACTGCGGCTCGCCGGCGTCGATGTCGTCGTTCTCGAGCGTCTCGCGGAGCGCACCGGAGAATCCCGTGGGCTCGGGTTCACCGCCCGCACCATGGAAATATTCGACCAGCGCGGAATTCTCGGCCGCTTCGGCGACGTCGAGACCAGCGACCTCGGTCATTTCGGTGGTCTGCCGATCGATTTCTCCGTTCTGGAAGGTGCCCAGCAGGCCGCGAAGTCGGTTCCGCAGTCCGCCACCGAGACGCACCTGGAGGAGTGGGCGACCAGCCTCGGCGCCGACATCCGGCGCAGCCACGAGGTGCTGGAGGTGACCGACGAGGGCGACGGCGTCCGCGTGAAGGTGCGAGGCCCGAAGGGCGAGCAGACGCTGCGCGCCGCCTACCTGGTCGGCTGCGACGGAGGCCGCTCGATGGTCCGCAAGGCGGCCGGGTTCGACTTCCCCGGCACCGCGGCGACGATGGAGATGTTCCTCGCCGACATCAAGGGCGTCGAACTCAAGACCCGCATGATCGGCGAGACCCTGCCCGGCGGCATGGTGATGGTCGGCCCGCTGCCCGGCGGCACCACCCGCATCATCGTCTGCGAGCGCGGCAACCCGCCGCAGCGCCGCGACACCCCGCCGCCGTGGCAGGAGGTCGCGGACGCCTGGAAGCGGCTGACCGGCGACGACATCTCGCACGCCGAGCCGGTCTGGGTCAGCGCCTTCGGCAACGCCACCCGCCAGGTCACCGAGTACCGGCGCGGCCGGATCATCCTGGCCGGCGACGCCGCCCACATCCACCTGCCGGCCGGCGGCCAGGGCATGAACACCAGCATCCAGGACTCGGTGAACCTGGGCTGGAAGCTCGCCGCCGTCGTCCACGGCACCGCCCCCGAAGGCCTGCTCGACACGTACCACTCCGAGCGGCACCGGGTCGGCAAGCGGCTGCTGATGAACACCCAGGCCCAGGGCCTGCTCTTCCTGAGCGGACCCGAGGTGCAGCCGCTGCGCGACGTGCTGTCCGAACTCATCGAGTACCCCGAGGTCGCCACCCACCTGACCGCCATGGTCAGCGGCCTGGAGATCACCTACGACGTGGGCACGGGCACCCACCCGCTGCTCGGCAAGCGCATGCCGAACCTGGAGCTCACCACCGCCAGGCGGGTCACCACCAGCACCGAACTGCTGCACTCCGCCCGCGGCTTGCTGCTCGACCTCACCGACAACCCGCGGCTGCGCGCCCGGGCGGCCGGCTGGTCCGACCGGGTCGACATCGTCACCGCCGAGCCCGGCCGCCGCACCGCCGCCAGTGGCCTGGGGGACACCACCGCCGTGCTGATCCGCCCCGACGGCTACATCGCCTGGGCCGCGCCCGGCAGCCACCACGACCTGCCGATGGCGCTGGAGCGCTGGTTCGGCAAGCCGCTCGCCGGCTGAGCGACCGACCCCCCCACCGAACCGCACGTCAAGGAGGAGTACGCCCATGGCCACGCTGCAGGCAACGATCGCGGTCCACGCCGGTCCGGCGGAGGAACGCCGGGACGTCGTCACCGCGGCCCGTACGGTCTTCGCCCGCGAGGGCTGGACCCACACCACCGTCGAGGCGATCGCCGAGCAGGCCGGCCTCGAACCGGCCGCGGTGGAGCACTACTTCAGGGACAAGGAACAGCTGCTGCTGTCGGTGCTGCTGGACAGCGCCGCCTCCGTCGCCGCCGCGCTGACCGTCATCGCCGAGGACCACCTCGTCCAGGTGGACGACCTGGCGGCGGACCTCGCCGCCCTCGGCCGCGCCTGGCTGACGCCCATGACGACCTTCCCCGAGCACTTCGCCATCGTCCGGCACATCGGCGCCGAGGTCACCCGGCTGCCTGCCGGCGTCCTGGAGATGTGGCAGACCGCCGGCCCCCGGCAGGCCCAGCGCGAACTGGCCCGCCGGCTCCAGCGGATCGCCGACGCCGGACTGCTGGACATCGCCGACGCCGACCACGCGGCCGGCCGGTTCGTCCAGCTGGTCGCCGGCAGCGTCGTGCAGCGCTCGTTCCACGGCGCCCTGCCGCTCGCCGACTTCGAACGCGACGCCCTGGTCGACGCGGGCGTGGCGGACTTCATCCGGCTCTTCGGCCCCACCCGCGCCGCCTGAGGCGCCGACACCCACGGAAGAGAGAAGACCATGCACAGCACCCTGATCGTGGCCCGCATGGACGTCGAGTCCAGCGCCCAGGTCGCCAAGCTCTTCGGCGAGTTCGACGGCACCGACATGCCGCACCGGATGGGCACCCGCCGCCGCCAGCTGTTCGCCTACAACGGCCTGTACTTCCACCTCCAGGACTTCGACGGCGACAACGGCGGCGAGCTGATCGAGGCGGCCAAGACCGACCCGCGGTTCGTCGGCATCAGCGAGGACCTCAAGCCGTTTATCGGCGCCTTCGACCCGGCCACCTGGCGCTCGCCCGCCGACGCCATGGCCACCCGCTTCTACAACTGGACGGCCTCCCAGTGACGCCGACCGCCACCGACACCAGGGAAAGGCACCGCCAGTGAGCCGCCGCGTAGTCATCACCGGGGTGGGAGTGCTGGCGCCGGGCGGAATCGGCGCCAAGAACTTCTGGAGTCTGCTGAGCGAAGGACGCACGGCGACCCGGGGGATCACCTTCTTCGACCCGTCCTCCTTCCGCTCCCGGGTCGCGGCCGAGGCCGACTTCGACCCCGAGCTGCACGGGCTGACCCCGCAGGAGATCCGCCGGATGGACCGCGCCGCCCAGTTCGGCGTGGTCACCGCCCGCGAGGCACTCGCCGACTCCGGCCTCGACCTGGCCGGCTTCGACCCGCACCGCACCGGCGTCACCATCGGTTCCGCGGTCGGCGCCACCACCGGGCTCGACGACGAGTACCGGGTGGTCAGCGACAACGGCGTGCTCAACGAGGTCGACCACCGCTACGCCGTGCCGCACCTGTACAACTACTTCGTCCCGAGCTCGTTCTCGGCCGAGGTGGCCTGGGCGGTCGGCGCCGAGGGCCCGGCCACCGTGGTCTCCACCGGCTGCACCTCCGGCATCGACTCGGTCGGCCACGCCGTCGAGCTGATCCGCGAGGGCACCGCCGACGTGATGATCACCGGCGCGACCGACGCCCCGATCTCGCCGATCACCATGGCCTGCTTCGACGCCATCAAGGCGACGACCCCGCGCAACGACGACCCCGCGCACGCCTCCCGGCCCTTCGACGGCACCCGCAACGGCTTCGTCCTCGGCGAGGGCAGCGCGGCGTTCGTCCTGGAGGAGTACGAGAGCGCGAAGCGGCGCGGCGCGCACATCTACGCCGAGATCGCCGGCTACGCCTCGCGCTGCAACGCCTTCCACATGACCGGCCTGCGCCCCGACGGCCGCGAGATGTCCGAGGCGATCAACGTGGCGCTGGCCGAGGCCCGGATGAACCCGGAGCAGATCGACTACATCAACGCGCACGGATCCGGCACCAAGCAGAACGACCGCCACGAGACGGCCGCGTTCAAGCTGAGCCTCGGCCGGCACGCCTACCGCACCCCGGTCTCCTCCATCAAGTCGATGGTGGGGCACTCGCTGGGCGCGATCGGCTCGATCGAGATCGCCGCGTCGATCCTCGCGATGGAGAACAACGTGGTGCCGCCCACCGCGAACCTGCACACCCCCGACCCGGAGTGCGACCTCGACTACGTGCCGCTCACCGCGCGCGAGCACCGCACCGACGCCGTCCTCACGGTCGGCAGCGGATTCGGCGGGTTCCAGAGCGCGATGGTGCTGGCCCGTCCCGACAGGAGCGTGGCATGAGCGCCAGGACAGTGATCACCGGTATCGGCGTCGCCACGCCCAACGGGCTCGGCGTGGACGAGTTCTGGGCCGCGACCCGGATCGGCAAGAACGCCATCGACCGGATCACCCGGTTCGACCCGTCCTCGTACCCGTCGCAACTCGCGGGCGAGATCCGCAACTTCGAGGCGTCCGAGCACCTGCCCAGCCGGCTGATCCCGCAGACAGACCGGATGACCCGGCTCGCCCTGGTCGCCGCCGAATGCGCCTTCGACGACGCGGACGTCAAGCCCGACGACATCCCCGAGTTCGACATGGGCGTCGTCACCGCCTCCACCTCCGGCGGCTTCGAGTTCGGCCAGAACGAACTCCAGAAGCTGTGGAGCCAGGGCAGCCAGTACGTCTCCGCGTACCAGTCCTTCGCCTGGTTCTACGCCGTCAACAGCGGCCAGATCTCGATCCGCAACGGCATGAAGGGCCCCAGCGGCGTCGTCGTCAGCGACCACGCCGGCGGCCTCGACGCCATCGCGCAGGCCCGCCGCCAGATCCGCAAGGGCAGCAAGCTGATCTTCTCCGGCGGCTTCGACGCCTCGATCTGCCCCTGGGGCTGGGTCGCGCAGATCGCCGGCGGCCGGATGACCACCAGCAACGAGCCCGACCGCGCCTACCTGCCGTTCGACGCCGCCGCCGGCGGCTACGTCGCCGGTGAGGGCGGGGCGCTGCTGATCCTGGAGAACGAGGACACCGCCCGCGAACGCGGCGCGCAGAACATCTACGGCGAAGTCGCCGGCTACGGCTCGACGTTCGACCCGAAGCCGGGCAGCGGACGCGAACCCGGGCTGCGCCGCGCCATCGAGACCGCGCTGGCCGACGCCGGTGTCACCGCGAGCGAGATCGACGTGGTCTTCGCCGACGCGGCCGGCACCCCGCAGCTGGACCGCGAGGAGGCCGACGCGCTGATCGCCGTGTTCGGACCCTCCGGCGTCCCGGTCACCGCGCCCAAGACGATGATCGGCCGCCTCTACTCCGGCGCCGCCCCCGTCGACGTGGTCGCGGCCGTCCTCGCCATGCGCGAGGGCCTGATCCCGCCGACCACCAACGTCGAACTCTCGCCCGAGTACGACATCGACCTCGTCGTCGGCCAGCCGCGCACCGCCCTGGTGCGCAACGCGCTGGTGCTCGCCCGCGGCTACGGCGGCTTCAACTCCGCCCTGGTCGTCCGCTCCCTCGACTGACCCCCACCAAACACACACCTACCGAAGGGGACCCCCATGTCCGCCCAGGAATTCACCATCGAGGACCTCAAGCGCATCCTGCTCGAAGGCGCCGGTGCCGACGAGGACGTCGACCTCGACGGCGACATCCTCGACACCGACTTCGAGGAGCTCGGCTACGAGTCCCTCGCGCTGCTCGAGACCGGTGGCCGGATCGAGCGCGAGTACGGCATATCCCTCGACGACGAGATCTTCGCCGACAACAAGACCCCGCGGACCCTGGTCGCCGCGATCAACGGCTACTTCACCGAACTCGTCGACGCCGCCTGAGCCCTGAGCCCTGAGCCCTGAGCCCTGAGCCCTGAGCCCTGACCGGCCCCCCGCCGGGGTCCTGCGCCCCGGCGGGCCCGCAGCTCACCCCACTCTTCTTCGTTTGGAGCAGCAAAGCCATGTCGCAGCAGGACAAGCGGGTCGCCCTCGTCACCGGCGCCACCAGCGGGATCGGCCTCGCCGTCGCCCGGCTGCTGGCTGCCCAGAACCACAAGGTGTTCATCGGCGCCCGCAACGCCGAGAACGTCGCCGAGACCGTCAAGCAGCTCCAGGACGAGGGCCTGGAGGTAGACGGCACCACCCTGGACGTGCGCTCCTCGGACGACGCCCGGGCCTTCGTCCAGGCCGCGGTCGACCGCTTCGGCACCGTGGACGTGCTGGTCAACAACGCCGGCCGGTCCGGCGGCGGGGTCACCGCCGACATCGACGACGAGCTGTGGAACGACGTCATCGACACCAACCTCAACTCGGTGTTCCGGCTGACCCGCGAGGTGCTCACCACCGGCGGCCTGCGCCACAAGGACCGCGGCCGCATCATCAACATCGCCTCCACCGCGGGCAAGCAGGGCGTCGTCCTCGGCGCCCCGTACTCGGCCTCCAAGCACGGCGTGGTCGGCTTCACCAAGGCCCTCGGCAACGAACTCGCCCCGACCGGCATCACCGTCAACGCCGTGTGCCCCGGCTACGTCGAGACGCCGATGGCCCAGCGCGTCCGCCAGGGCTACGCCGCCGCCTACAACGCCACCGAGGACGCCATCCTCGAGAAGTTCCAGGCCAAGATCCCGCTGGGCCGCTACTCGACGCCCGAGGAGGTGGCCGGCCTGGTCGGCTACCTGGCCTCCGACACGGCCGCCTCCATCACCTCGCAGGCGCTCAACGTCTGCGGCGGCCTCGGCAACTTCTGAGCCGTCAGGCCCCCACCAACCCGCCCCCAGACCCAAGGAGTCACCAGCATGTCGCAGCCCGGCCTGCGCGAGGTGGAGCACGAGATCACGATCTCGGCCCCGGCCGCCGCCGTGTACCGGCTGATCGCCGAGGTGCAGAACTGGCCGCGGATCTTCCCGCCGACGATCTTCGTCGACCACGTGGAGAAGTCCGCGAACGAGGAGCGCATCCGCATCTGGGCCACCGCCAACGGCGAGGCCAAGAACTGGACTTCGCACCGCACCCTGGACCAGGAGAACCTCCGGATCACCTTCCGCCAGGAGGTCTCCGCCCCGCCGGTCGCCGCCATGGGCGGCACCTGGATCATCGAACCGCTCTCCGCCGACTCGTCCCGCGTGCGGCTGCTGCACGACTACCGGGCCGTCGACGACGACCCCGAGTCGCTGAAGTGGATCGACGAGGCCGTGGACCGCAACTCGCGCTCCGAACTCGCCGCCCTGAAGACCAACGTCGAGGCCGCGCACGCCGCCGAGTACCTGACGTTCTCCTTCGAGGACACCGTCCAGATCAACGGCTCGGCCAAGGACGTCTTCGACTTCGTCAACGAGGCCCAGCTGTGGTCCGAGCGCCTCCCGCACGTGGCCACCGTCCGCTTCGAGGAGCCCTACCCGGGCCTCCAGGAGCTGGAGATGGACACCCGCGCCAAGGACGGCTCGGTGCACACCACCAAGTCGTACCGGGTGGCCTTCCCGCACCAGAAGATCGCCTACAAGCAGGTCACGCTGCCGGCGCTGATGACGCTGCACACCGGCTACTGGACGTTCACCGAGAACGCCGACGGCGTCGCCGCCTCCTCGCAGCACACCGTCACCCTGAACACCGCCAACATCGAGAAGATCCTCGGCGGGCAGGCCACGGTCGAGGACGCCCGGTTCTACGTCCACACCGCGCTGAGCACCAACAGCCGCGCCACCCTCGGCCACGCCAAGGAGCACGCCGAGAACCTCGCGAAGAGCAAGGCGGCCTGACCATGGCCGGGGACCACACCGGGACCCAGGTGGTCGTGGTCGGCGCGGGCCCGGTCGGGCTGTTCCTGGCCGGCGAGCTCCGGCTCGGAGGCGCGGACGTGGTGGTCCTCGACCGGCTCACCGCACCGACCACCGAATCGCGGGCGTCCACCCTGCACGCCCGCACCATGGAACTCCTCGACGGCCGCGGCCTGCTCGCGCCGCTCGGCGAGATCCCGTCCGACCCGATGGGCCACTTCGGCGGCATCCCGCTCGACCTCACCCTGCCCGGCCCCCACCCGGGGCAGTGGAAGGTCCCGCAGACCCGCATCGAGGAACTCCTCGGCCAGTGGGCGGCGGACCTCGGCGCGGACATCAGGCGCGGCCACGAGCTGACCGGCCTCACCGTGACGGCCGATCACGTCGAGGCCGAGGTACGGACGGCCGGCGGGACGACGGAGTTCCTCCGGGCCGCGTACCTGGTCGGCTGCGACGGCGAGACCAGCGCCGTGCGCCGCCTGGGAGGCTTCGACTTCCCCGGCGCCGACGCCGGCCGCGAACTGCTGCGCGCCGACGTGGCGGGCATCGACATCCCCAACCGCCGCTTCCAGCGGCTCGCGGGGGGACTGGCCATCGCCGCCCGGCGTCCCGACGGAGTGACCCGGGTGATGGTGCACGAGTTCGGTGCGGCGCCGCGCGGAACGCAGCCGGAGTTCACGGACGTCGCCGACGCCTGGAAGCGCGTCACCGGCGAGGACATCGGCGGCGGCACCCCGCTGTGGGTGAACTCTTTCGGCGACGCCTCCCGGCAGGCCACCCACTACCGCGACGGACGGCTCCTGCTGGCCGGCGACGCCGCCCACCAGCAGATGCCGATCGGCGGACAGGCCCTCAACCTCGGCCTCCAGGACGCCGCCAACCTCGGCTGGAAACTCGCCGCACAGGTCGCCGGTCGGAGCCCTGACGGGCTGCTGGACAGCTACCACACCGAGCGGCACGCCGTCGGCCGGCAGGTGCTGGGCAACATCGGGGCGCAGTCCCTGCTGCTGCTCGGCGACGGCGGGACCGACGCCACCCGCGAAGTGTTCGCCGAACTGATCGGCGGCAGCGAGAACGTCCGCACCCACCTGGCCGGAATGATCTCCGGCCTCGACATCCGCTACGACGTCGGGCCGGGCGCCCACCCCCTGCTCGGACGACGCCTGCCGCACTGGCAACTGACCACCGACGACGGCACGTCGACCACCGCGCAGGCACTGCGCGGCGGGCAGGGCCTGCTACTGCTCCTGCCCGGCGACGAAGCGCGCCGCACGGCCGCGGCGGCCGCCGCCGCACCGTGGGCACCGCTGGTGCGCACGGTCCGCGCGACCGCGCTGCCCGACACCCCCGCGCCGGGCGGCGGCGCCCTGCTGGTGCGACCGGACGGCTACGTCGTCTGGGCCGACACCGCCGACGCCGCCGACCTGCCGCAGGCGCTGACCCGCTGGTTCGGGAAGCCCGCGGCCACCACCAGGACGACGACACCGGCCACCGCGCCGGCCACGAAGTGGAGTACAGACATGGGAAGGCTCACCGGCAAGACGGCGCTCGTCACGGGTTCCAGCCGCGGCATGGGCCGCGCGACGGCGATCCGGCTGGCGCGGGAAGGCGCACTCGTCGCCGTCCACTACACCGCGAAGCAGGAGGCGGCCGAAGAGGTCGTCGAAACCATCGAGAAGGACGGCGGCCGCGCCTTCACCGTGCGCGCCGAACTCGGTGTCCCCGGCGACGTGCACGAGCTGTTCCTCGCCCTGGAGGCCGGACTGCGCGAGCGCACCGGCAGCACCGACCTGGACATCCTGGTCAACAACGCCGGTGTGATGGGCGGGGTCAAGCCCGAGGAGACCACCCCGGAGAAGTTCGACGAACTGTTCGCGGTCAACGCCAAGGCGCCGTTCTTCCTCATCCAGCGGGCGCTGAAGAACATGCCCGACGGCGGACGCATCATCAACATCACCTCCGGCCTCACCCGGTTCGCGAACCCCGACGAGATCGCCTACGCGATGACCAAGGGCGCCGTCGACCAGCTGGCGCTGCACTTCGCGAAGCACCTCGGCCCGCGCAACATCACCATCAACTCGGTGGCACCGGGCATCACCCGCAACAGCAACCCGGTCTTCGCCATCCCCGAGGCGGTGCAGGCGATGGCGCAGCTGTCCGCCTTCAACCGGGTCGGCGAGCCCGAGGACGTCGCCGACGTGGTGGCCTTCCTCGCCACCGACGAGGCCCGCTGGATCACCGGCTCGTTCGTCGACGCCACCGGCGGCACCCTGCTCGGCTGAGGCCGGGCCACCCCATCGGGGCCGGCCCCGGGGCCCCCCCCCCCCGGGCCGGCCCCCCCCCCCCCCCCCCCCCCCCCCCCCCCCCCCCCCCCCCCCCCCCCCCCCCCCCCCCCCCCCCCCGGC